>JBGOTP010000410.1:0-4525 GCA_041476545.1 Vicinamibacteria bacterium
AGTTCCGGCAGGTGGACGGGTCGATGAGCCGCCGCCACAGCGGCATGGGCCTCGGCCTCTCTCTGGTGCGGCGGCTGGTCGAGCTGCTCGGCGGCGAGGTAACGGTCGCGAGCCGTCCGGGCGAGGGCTCCACGTTCACCGTCTCGCTACCGGTCGATCACCCGAGTACGCAGATGCTCCCCGCGGACCGGGCGGCGTAGACCCCGGCCGGAGGCGCCTGCCTACCCACCCGCTGCGCGCACCAACCCCTCGACCGCGTTCCGCCCTCCCGCCTCGTCGTCGTACTGCGCCCCGTGGATGAGCCGCGTCGCACCCGCCTCGCCGTAGCGGGCGATCCGATCCCGCGCCCGTTCCCCATCCCCGAGCGGCAGCCGCGTCATGATGGCCACCTCCGGCGCCGCGCATCCCGCGCGCGCCGCCGCCTCCCGTAGCTCGGCGGCCAGCGGACGGAGCGCATCGGGCTCCAGCCCGATCGGCATCCACCCCGCCCCGTACTTGATCGCGCGCCGAAACGCGCTCGGCGGCGCGCCGCCGATGAAGATGGGCGGCCGCGGCGGCCGCGGCAGGAACAGGAAGGGCTGACCGTTCGCCTCGACCACGTCGCCGGAGAAGCATCGATTCAGGAACCCGAGCGTCTCGTCGGTGATCCTCCCGCGCCGCTCGAGCGGCACGCCGAGAGCCCGGAACTCCGCCGCCATCCAGCCGACACCAACGCCGAGCCGGAGCCGGCCGCGCGACAGCTCCTGTACCGTCGCCACCCACTTGGCGGTGGGGAGCGGCGGGCGATACGGGAGGACGAGCACCGACGTCCCGAGACCCACGCGCGAGGTGCAGCCAGCGAGGAAGGCCAGCGTGGCCAGCGGATCCAGATACCGGCCTCCCGACCCCTCCGCATCGTCCGGCGGGATCGCGATGTGGTCGGTCACCCAGAGATCCGCGATCGCGGGCTCGGCATCGACGGCGCGCGCGACCGCGGCGAGCGTCGCCGGCGTGGACGCCGATCCCATGTTGCGTGCGACGAGGCCGATCTGCACGGTGGCTCCTCCGTGCGCCGGCGGGGAGACGTTGTCAATGGAGGTCAATCCGCCCGCTTCGGGGTTCTACGGCCGGCGGCGGGGGAGTGGATGCGGTGGGGGCGCGCGGATGGCCGTCTTCGCCGTCGGGGGCTGACCGGGGCGTTTCGCACGATGCATGGTGGAGGAAGCACTCTTGTCCTCCAACTTTCCTCTTGCTCGAGTCGCGCAGCTCGCCTATCGTTCAAAGATGCTCCGTGGTGCGGCGACGGGTCCGGTGGATACCCGATGGCTCGCCCGCTGGGGGACGGTTACGACATCCGCACCGTCCCAGGAGCTCCTCGGCCACCGCGACGTGAGCACCACGATGATCTATACCCATAGTCTTGAATCGCGGCCCGGGTGCGGTGCGCTCGCCGGTCGACCGGCCTGTGGAGGTCATCGAAGTGGAAGTCCGGGGGGACGCGGGCAAAGGGAGTGGGCTGCCGCGCTACACGGGCAAGCCGCGCCAGCTAACACCGCCGGGGCGGAGGTGAGCGCACGCGGAAATCGGCAGCTGAGTGGACGGGTTGTGCAGTACGGAGGTGGTGAAGCTATGTGGGCGGGGCGGGCAGGGATAATGGATTACGCGGACCTGTCGAAGTATCGTTAGACGCCATGGAGCAGAAGCGCCAACCGATGGGATTCTGACGCTAGCCGCCGGCGAGGCCCTGTAGAGCTGCGCATCCCGGCTTGTGAGTTTCCAGATGGGGCGACGTCAGGTACCGGAGGAACGACCGACATGGACCTTCAGATGTTCATCGCGTTGAACAGCCTCGGGGAGTCGCAAACCTATGAGCGTAAGCTCGACGGTCAGTGGCAACACGGACTGAAGGGCATCTGCGCGATGCTGAACACGAGCGGTCGGGGTACGCTCGCTTGCGGCGTGCGCGACGATGGCGCGATCATCGGGGTAACGGGCAACCTGGATGCCCTGATGCGCAGCCGCAGTCAGACCATCGCCGCGAAGTTCGACCCCGCGATCCTCCATCAGTGGCACGTAGTTCCCCATCCGGATGGTAACGTACTTGTTCTACAGGCCGAGCGATCACCTAACGTGGGCGTGCATTCGTTCGACGGCCGCGTGTTCCTTCGCGAGGGAACATCGAACAGGCAGCTGACGGTCACTGAGGCCTTGGCGCTGGAACGCAGCCGTGCCGCCGGTCCACTCATCGGGCCCCACATCTGCCCGAACTGCGGTTACCGCTCTGCTCTCGGAATGCAGGTCGGCGGCACGATCACCGTCGGGCCCCGCGGCATCGAGTCGTGGTTGGATCACGACCTCTGCCCGCGATGTCAAACCAAACTCGTCAGGGCATAGCGGTGTCCAGGTGATCGATGTGGGAACACGCAACAACACAATGCAGCGGCCGCCGCTGATTGCGAGCGTCGTTAGCCGCAGTTCACGGAGATTCGAATCGGGATCCTGATGAGCAAGCCCGAAGACCTTGATGTCCATCGCTACCCCAGCTGGTCTTGGGACGAGAGCTTTCAGCGTGTCGACCACATCTATCGGCAGTTCGCCTCGCTAGGAATCGCTACGGTGGCGGCCTCACGCATGAACGCGTATCGCCGTGCGCTGCGCGATCTTCGAGGCGCAGCGGTAGCCAAGCGTCGGCTAACGCTGCGCGAGGGCGAGTTGCTCATTGCGACGATCGTGGAGACTCACCAGCTGCACGTCATCGTAAGGGCTGCCGTGTCTTCACGGCGGCCAGAGGAATGGCGGACACAGCTGCTCAAGCTGGTCTCGGGGCCAGCGCACATCCGGCGCGAGTCAAAGCATTCTCCGGCACATGACTTCCAGTTTGAGGCTTTCGTGGCGGCGATCGCGGAGCTCAGTGGCTACTCCGTGCGATTCGAGGAGCCCGACCTTGTGGTCAGCGAGGGCAGCGAGTGCGTGCTCGGTATCGCGGCCAAGCGAGTCCGCAGCCCGCGCCGTGCGGAGGCGCGCTGCCGAGAGGCCGTCAAGCAGATACAGAGTGCCACCGTACCGGGACTTGTGGCTCTCGATCTGTCATTGGCGCTGTATCCCGGGAAGTGCGTTAACACGAACGATCCTGAAGGAGCGGTCCTGTTTGCGAAGGCGGTCGCGGACCAGTTTGTTCAGCGGAACGCACGATGGTTGAACCGGGTTTGCAGTGCGAAGGACGTGTTGGGTCTTCTCGTGCATGTTCAACTACCGGCGCTGAATCTCGCGCACCCTGTGTCACCTCAGCTTCTGACGACGATGCGGTGGACTCTTGTTCCGTCTCCAGCGGACGAGCGCAGTTCGAAGGCTGTTACCTTCGCGCGGCGGTGCGAATTGGGCCTCTTCGGGCCGAGACGAGACGATGAATACCAGCGCATGTTGGAGTAGCTACGTTCGAAGGGACGTGTTGTCTAACGCGGCGCTGGAGCGGACCGGCGTTGAACGTCCGTGGTCGGCGGTCAGAACGCCGCGGCCCGCCGGCCGCTCAGTACCAGATCGTTAGGCGGCACACGGACACGATGAGCGCAAGGTTGCTAGGGGCGGACGCCAACCCATTCGTTTCAAGGGAAGGGCAGCCAGTCTTCGCCGGACACCGCGCCATATTCGTTCGTCACTGAACGCTCGATGACACACAGGCGACCCACAATCTTCATAAGCTATGCGCATCGAGACAAGCGCCACCTCGACCGGTTGCAGGTTCATCTTGAGCCATTGCGTCGACGAGGGCACACGGTCGAGTCGTGGAGTGATACGAGAATAGCGCCGGGTCGGGAATGGGAGAGTGAACTCACCCGCGCAATGTCCTCCGCCAAGGTTGCGATACTTCTGATCAGCGCAGACTTTCTCGCTTCGGATTTCATTGCCACACGTGAGCTACCTGAACTCCTACGGTTAGCACGTAGGTCGGCGATCACGGTACTGCCCGTGATCCTTGGACACTGTAGCTTCCGGAAGGACCGAGAGCTCTCCCGTTTTCAGGCGGTGAATGACCCCGCGCGGCCGGTGGATGCCTTGCCCATCGCGGAACGTGAGAGAGTCTGGAATCGCTTGCTCGAAGCCGTCGAGGCTAGTCTCGCCGGACGGTCCGCGGACGAGGGATGGAGGGTGGTGAATGAGCGCATAGTGTGTGACGCTCTCGCTGTACTTTCGACGTGGCGATGGAGCAATGGGTTCGTCATATTCGCAAGCGGGGATGTCTATGTCCAACTAGTAAGAGACCCTGACGCTCCGGCGTTCGATTGTGAAGCGGTGTCGAACGAGTATCTGCCCGCTACCTCGCGCCTGAGTCGCTCCAGCGTCGAACACCTTAGGGCCATGGGCTTCACGCTACGCAGAGGCGGCGGGTCGAATTTCGCGCAGACCTTTCGTCACAATAGGAAGTCGGCGCGCATTCGAGCGATTTCAAGGCTTGTCGTCAGAATATTCGCGACGGTGTATCGTTCGAGCAAGAACGAGAATATCACTGTGTCCGGAGGTATCGTTAAGCGTCGAAGCGACGCGCCGC
>JBGOTP010000411.1:0-4513 GCA_041476545.1 Vicinamibacteria bacterium
ACCTGCTCGACACGGAGTACTTTCATGTCGTCTTCACCGTGCCCCAGGCCATCGCCGAGATCGCCGCGCAGAATAAGGCGGTGGTCTACGGCATCCTCTTTCGCGCCACCGCTGAGACCCTCCGCACCATCGCCGCGGATCCGCGCCATCTCGGCGCCGAGATCGGCTTCTTCGCCGTGCTCCACACGTGGGGACAGACGCTCCTACACCACCCGCATCTCCATTGCGTCGTCCCCGGCGGAGGGCTCTCGCCGGATGGCACTCGGTGGATCGCCTGTCGATCGGGGTTCTTCCTGCCGGTCCGTGTGCTGTCTCGTCTCTTCCGCCGGCTGTTCTTGACCGCGTTACACGACGCGTTCGAGGACGGTCAACTCCGGTTCACGGCCTCGCTCCAGGCGCTGTCGGATCCGCACGGCTTTGCCGATCATCTGCAGTCGGCGCGACAGACCGAATGGGTCGTCTACGCGAAACCGCCCTTCGCCGGCCCGCAGCAGGTGCTCGACTACGTCGGCCGTTACACCCATCGGGTCGCCATCTCTAACCATCGGCTGCTCGATATGGACGACGGGCACGTCCGTTTCCGCTACAAGAACTACCGTGCCGACCGCTCCGAGACCCCGCAGACGATGACGCTCGCCGCCACGGAATTCATCCGGCGCTTTCTCTTGCACGTGTTACCGGCCGGCTTCCACCGCATGCGCCACTACGGCCTGCTCGGCAATCGGCACCGCACGCACAAACTCGCCCGCTGCCGGCAGCTCCTCGGCACGACCGTGGCGCTGCCGATCGTCGGCGAGACCCGACCACCGGACTATCGCGACCACTACGAGTCTCTCACCGGAGTCTCACTACGGGCCTGTCCCGTCTGTCCTGACGGGCACATGATCGTGACGGAGTGTCTGAGGCGCGCGCGCCCGTACCCGGCGCTTCCCGACACCTCATGACCCGCACGCGCGCGCCTCGCACGGTGTGGATCACTTCGCGCGCGTCGCGTGACGGGACTCGTGTCTCTTCAGCCCTCGTCACACGGCCGGAGGACAGCGCGTGTGGCTCTTCTGCGTCCCTCGCTGATCCCGGTAGCTGCCTGCGATCGCCCGCACCAACTCCCCTGGCGCACGCCGCGGTGCCGCGTCCCACGCCTCCTCGACACCCGACTCGATTCAATCCCCATAGCGCAGCGCCTGGGTAGCGGTTTCGTCCAAGACGTTTTTAGTCCACCGTCGCGGCGGCGACCGTCTTGCCACGTCCCGGCGTCTTCCCGCCGCGCCGCCAGACTAAAAACGCTCTGCCTTATGAGACCCTGGCGCCGAAGGCCCCTGACACAGCGCCAATGAGCAGCGCCGACATCACAGCAGTACCCTGAAGATACTGATTCCGATCCGTTCGCCCGCCACGCTGGCGCTCGTGCCGGTGGTCCGGCCGCCCAGCGCAAAGTTATCCACGACACCCGCAGAGACGACCCCTGGGATAGTACGTCTTGTACGTTATGGAGGCGTGGGCCGAACGGGCAATTGTGGTGTCTAAGTCGACAGCAGTCTCGCGGCTCAATCCGAAACGAGGCGCGGCATATGGAATCGATCTCCGACACAGAGCGCGCTCGTGTGGCCGATGAACGAGACGAGCGCCTCGCGGACGAGCGACGCGGGAAGAGCATCGGGTTCGGCGTGTCAGTCGGATGGCACGCGCTCGTGGTGTTGGCGGCGGCGATGCTTGTGGTGGTTGAGGTTACGCAGCTGGTGCCGGCCTCGCCCAGCGGGCCCACCGTGGTGCGGGTCGACGAACCTCCTCTCCATCCCGGACTGAACAAGCACGACCCGGACGCGGACGACGAGCGCCTCCGTCCGAGGGGTGAGCCGTCGGTGACGATTGGGGGCTTCACGTTCGACTTCCACAAGATTGCGGAGCAGGCGTCGCTGCTGTTTCCGTTCATCGATCCTGGTCTCGCATTGGATCACTTCGGCGTCATCGCACGACCCGAGACCGCGCGCCTGGAGGTGCCGGCCGAATTTCTCGCGGTGGACTCGAGCGTCCGCGATCGACGCAAGCCACCGCTCGCGCTGAGCAGTGCCGCGCTGCAGACGGCGGTGGACGCGGCGTGGGCGCGGCACAGCCGGTGGTCGGCGTTTCAGCCGATCGCGGGCATGACCGACCGCTACGATCCAACCACCGGCCAGCTGCCGGCGCTGCTGCGTGGCTACATCGAGCAGAACGGTCTCCAGATCTACGCGGATCCCCGTGGCATCAAGGATCCCAGGCTCTGGACCGAGCTCCAGCTCGCGGCCGACCACGTCGCGTTCATTGGATTCATCAGCCGGTACGCCTCCGAACATCCATCCACGCGCGGCACGACCGAACTGCTCTTCATGCTGGACAAGATCGCGCAGGCGAGCCGGGACGCGCTCATCACACTGCTCGACGTGGATCCTGACGAAGATCTCCCGTGGACCTCTCAGTCCAATCCCGACGCTCGCGATTTCATCGTCCAGCTCCGCCGTCACTACAACGCGGCGCTGATCGCGAGGGATCTGACGTCGCGCAATCTGCTGAATGAGCATTACGACCAGCTGCGGCTGGAGATTCTCGGATCCATCGTGCGAACGACACCGGACGGCTATCGGACGAACGATGCGCGCCTGCTCGTGGGCGCGATCCACTGGCGGGCGGGACGGCGGCAGGAGGCCATCCAGACATGGCGTGAGATGGACGCTGATCCCAACGCGGTGTTTGCCACGACGACGTCTGAGCTGCTGACGGAGGTGCGTCGCGTGGCCACGGTTGAGGATTCACAGGCGGCCAGGCGGGAGATCGACCGGATCCTGTCGTCCGACTACGCGCGCTGGGTCAGCGCGTCGATCGATCGACTCCACAATTTCGGCTTCAAGGTCGATCAGTACTGAAGTCTGTCTACGGCGTGTCCGTGAGCGCGCGCGTCAGAAGATCCGCCACGCCGAGCGTCGGCGCGTGAGCGGCCAGGTAGCTTCGGTCGAGATGAGAACCCTGCGTCCTGACAATGCCCAGGACATCCCGCCATTGACGATCGGATATCTCTCCGCCCTTGCGATACCACCGTAGCTTCTGCAGCAGAATGTCTTCCGGCGGATGCACGTGAAGCGTACGGCCGGGCGACACCTCGACCGCCTGCCGCCTTTTCAACTGTTGATCGTCGAGAGGTGTCCCACCGGCGACGAAGATGTCCACCTTGAGCTGGGTCGCCTGATGGATCAGATTGGCGCTGCCGCGACTGCGGATCGCGCGACGGAGTGCCGCTCCATCGACATAGAAGTCCGAAGACAGGAGGGACACGAGATCGTGAACGTGCGCGTCCTCGAGCGCGGCGACAATGTCGATGTCGATGGTTGAGCGAGGTTCACCGGCGAACGAGCTGGCAATCGAGCCACCGATGGTATGAAGGACGCCGAGCGAATCCAGAGCCCGCGTGACCGTCAGTGCCACGGCGATCGGATCGACGGGGGACATCACGCGCTGCCCAGGGGGGCAATCTCTGGATACACCCGGGTCGCCAGCTCGCGCCCGAGTGTGATGATCGCGAGTCGCAGGAACTGCTCACGCGCTGACGCGTCGGGGAAGCGGTGTCGAACGCCAGCGAGCGCGAGATCGTACGACGCCTGCGTGAGTCCCGAGACGATGGCGGCCTTCTCGGCGGGCGACATCCGCCTCCATCCCTCGACCTGCAGTTGTTCGATGTCCGGAGATGTGTCCGCGCTCAGCGGTGCGAGCGGCATATCGGAATTATATGTCCTTGCGTCCGTGGGCTTCCGCGACCAGCACCCGCTCTGGATTGTCGGCTCCTCAGGCGTCTCGCGATCGAGGACCCGAATCATTCTGCGTTTGTCGAGTCTATAGGCCGGATTTAGGCCGGATTAGAAAGGTCTCCGGTCAACGGAACGCCCATTATGGGACCGCCCGGCCGCGGCCGCGCCCGCGCCCAGACACAGCGCGGATGAGCGGCGCCCCGGTCACAGCCTCTTAGTCAAGGAGGGACCGGTCGTGTGCCGAGAAGACGGGGACGTAAACGGGCACACGTCCGGCGTAGCGACCCGTCACGTCGCGATTACGAGCAGGATTCGAAGCTATCGGCGTCGCCGGGGGGACATCCGCCAGCGTCGATCGGCAGCGGCGGCGCCCGCGCGGCACACGGGTCGGGAATTTCAGCGGACAGGCCGAGATGACCAGGGATGCGCGCGACCAATCGTCCAGCCGACGTTGTGGTCTAGAATTGATGGTTCCCTGTGTCTGGAAAGCGCACCTACGGAGTCTCGACTCACCTCTACCATGGCCACCGGCTGTGCCGGGATCATCTCCTCGCCATCGGCGCCCACGGATTCGAACAAGTTGAAGTATTCGCGACGCGGACACACATCGACTATCACAGTCCGTCGGCCGTCGCCGATCTCCAGCAGTGGATCGCAGAGGCGGGGCTGGAGCTGCACGCCGTGCACGCACCGGTGGTCGAAAGCCTGGCCGGCGGACGCTGGGGTCCGGCCCTGACGCT
>JBGOTP010000412.1:0-4503 GCA_041476545.1 Vicinamibacteria bacterium
GGCAGGTTCGCCTTCATCGGGAAGTCGGTGCGCGGCAGGTTGACGGTGTCTTTCCACTCGGTCATGGGTATCGGTCGATTTTATAATGCTTTGATGGCTACGCTGGCAGAAGCTCGACAGACGCCTCCAATTCGGACCGCGACCCTCGACAACGGCCTGAAGGTCCTGATTCAGGAGGAACACACGGCCCCGATCGCGTCCGTGTGGTGCTGGTACAAGGTCGGGTCGAAAGACGAGCGGCCAGGGTTGACCGGCGTCTCGCACTGGGTCGAGCACATGAACTTCAAGGGCACGACCCATATCCCGCGAGAGCAGGTGAAGGGCATCATCGAGCAGTTCGGCGGGAGCTGGAACGGCTACACCTGGATCGATCAGACGACGTACCTCGAGACGGCCACGAGCGATGCGCTCGATCGCATGCTCTTCATCGAGTCCGAACGCATGGCGCACTGCCTCTATCATCCTGACGACTGCGAGTCCGAGCGCACCGTCATCATTTCGGAGCTCCACGGCGGAGAGAACGATCCCGACCAGTTCCTCGACCAGGAGTTGACGGCCACGGCCTTCAAGGCCCATCCGTATCGTCACCCCACCATCGGCTGGCTGTCGGATCTGGAGCAGATGACGCGCGACGATTTGTACGGCTACTACAGGCGCTACTACGTTCCCAACAACGCCGTGCTCGTTGTCGTTGGCGACGTCGCGGCCGATGATGTGCTGCGGCGCGTTGAGCACCATTTCGGGAGCATCGCCGCGGGTCCAGTCCCTCGCAGGCAGACCACGATCGAGCCTGAACAGACAGGCGAGCGGCGTGTGACGATCCGGCGCGAAGGGACGACGGCCTATCTGAAGGTTGCGTATCACGTGCCCGGTGTTGGCGACCGTGCCTTCTTCCCGATGCTCGTCCTCGATGCCGTGCTGACGGGTGCGAAGGGGCTCAATCTGTGGTCGAGTTTCCGGGAGCCGCCGCCCCAGCGCAGCACACGTCTGTATCGCGCGCTCGTCGAGCGCGGCGTCGCGTCAAGCGTGTCCGGCGCGCTGTTCCCGACCGAGCAGCCGTTTCTGTACTACGTCTCGGCAACTGCCACGACGGGTACGTCGCTCGCCTCGGTCGAAGTCGCACTTCTCGAGGCGATCGACAGCGTCCGAGAACATGGCGTCACGCCCGTCGAGATCGAGAAAGCGAAAGCCCAGCTCAAGGCGCGTTTTGTCTTCGACAACGACAGCATCAGCAACATTGCGCATCAGATGGGGTACTTCGAGACCATTGCCAGCACGGACGTGTTCACGGAGCTCGCGTCGCGTGTTGACGCGGTCACGCTCGACGCCGTCGCTGACGCCACGCGCCTCTTGCGTCCGTCAAATCGCACTGTCGGATCGTTCGAGCCGCTTCCCGTCGGGGGCTAGGCGCGGATCCAATCTGATTTGCCACTCAGGAACTGATGACACCGAAGACAGCGGGACTTTCGCCAACGCGCGCCACCCTCGAGAACGGCGTCGTCGTCGTGGCAAAGGAGACGCGCAAGACACCGGCCGTGACGATGAATCTGGCGGTGCGGGCCGGAGCGATCTGCGATCCAGTGGGGATGCCGGGTGCCATGAACCTCCTGGCGCGGCTCATCGACCGCGGCACGACGACCCGGTCTGCCGCGGCCATCGCGGAGGATCTGGACAGCCGCGGCGTGTCGCTCAGCGTGGGGGTCACACGCCATCTCGTGTCTCTGGTGTGTACCTGCCTGCGCGATGACTTCGAGCCGATGCTCGCGCTGCTCGCCGACATGGTCGTGTCGCCGACGGTGCCGGACAGCGAGCTGGCCATCCGCAAGGGCGAAGTGGTTACAGCCATCGGCCAGGACCACGACAGTCCGTTCGTCTGTGCGGCCGACGAATTGATGGTGATGCTCTACGGTGTGGGGCACCCCTATGCCTGGCCGCTGAAAGGCTCGGAGGAGAGCGTCGAACGCACAACCCGCGCCGATGTGCTCCAGCTCCACGCCACGCGGTTCTCGCCTGGAGAACTGGCCATTGTCGTGGTCGGTGACGTGGACGCCTCGAACGTGATCGATGTGGCGGGGCGGGTATTTGGCGACTGGCATGTGCCGCCGCCGGCGCCCATGCCGTTGACGCGCCCGACGCTGGCGGCCGTGCGCGCGCGCACGATCATTCCGATGATGAACAAGGCTCAGGCCGATATCGCGTACGGCTTCATTGCCATTGCGAGGTCGGACCCTGCGTTCTATGCGTACTGGTTGATGAACAACATCCTCGGGCAGTACGCGCTCGGTGGCCGGTTGGGCGACAGTATCCGTGAGCGGCAGGGAATGGCGTACTACGTGTCGAGTGCACTCGAGGCGCAAATCATCGAGGGTCCGTTGATCGTCCGCGCGGGCGTCGGTCCGGAGAATGTCGAACGGGCGATTGCATCGATCGATGAGGAACTCTCCCGCCTGCAGCGCGAGGGAGTGACTGAAAAGGAGCTGACCGAGTCGCGGCAGTACCTGATCGGGTCCATGCCTCGCACGCTCGAGACCAACGCCGGCATCGCGAACTTTCTCCAGCGATCGGAGGTGTTCGGCCTCGGCCTCGACTTCGACCAGCGTATTCCAGATCTTCTTCGCGCCGTCACGATCGATGAGGTGAACGCCGCCGCGCGTCGCACGGTCGATCCCGCACGCGCCAGCATCGTGGTCGCCGGGCCCTATGCAGAGGCTGGAATTGGGTAATCGGGTAGTTGGATAATCTGGGAATCGAGTGATGGCCTGCGTCAACCGGTTGTGAATGAACGGGCCGACCGTCTGTTAAGAAACCTAGGAAGAACGGTCAATGCTGGAAAGGAGCCAATGATGCGTAAATGGATCGCGATGTGGTTAGCGTCGCTACTCGTTGTTGCTGGAGTCTCGGCTGTGCTGGTGAGGGCCCAGGATTCAACGATCCTGTCTGGGGCCGATCTTGGATTTCGCGTCGATAGGATGAGGGCCAACGGTCCCGTGGGAACCTTCATGGTGCGAATCAATGGCAAGTGGGTTGAAGCAGCCTTTTCACCGAAGGCATCTCAATTGCATTGAGCAAGAACACAGTGGCCGGAGTTTGAAAGATGGCTCCGGCCGCGCAATTACCCGATTACCCAATTCCCCGATTACTCGATTTCATGATTGCCGCCGTTTTCTTCGACGTCGACTTCACGCTGATCTATCCGGGCCCCACGTTTCGCGGGGAAGGCTACCGGGCGTTCTGCGCGCGATATGGCATCGAGGTCGATGAGTCGCGTTTTGCCCAGGGCGTGGCGAGCGCGGCGCGAATTCTCGATGGGCCAGACGATACGTACGACGCGGAGGTGTTCGTGGCCTACACACGACACATCATCGAGCAGATGGGCGGCAAGGGAGATCGCGTGGATGCCTGCGCCCGGGAGATTTATGACGAATGGGCGGCCTGTCACCACTTCGAGCTCTATGAAGAAGTACCCGGCGTCCTGCGCGAGATCGCGGAGTCCGGCGTGCGCATCGGCCTCATCTCCAACTCCCACCGGTGCCTGACGTCGTTTCAATCGCACTTCGAACTTCACGGGCTCATCACGGCCGCGATTTCCGGTCCTGAACATGGATTCATGAAGCCGAACCCGAGCATCTTCCACGCGGCGTTGCAACTCGCGGACGTCGAAGCGAAAGATGCCGTGATGGTGGGTGACAGCGTCAGTCAGGACGTCGAGGGGGCGTTGCGGGCGGGCATGCGCGGCGTGCTCCTGCACCGGAGCGACGATCCGCATCCACGGGCAACCGAACTCGTGTCCGCGGGCGTGCCGATCGTCAGCAGCCTTATCGAGCTGCGAGACCTCGTGTTTCGGATGTAGGATTCAGCTCAAACGAAATGCCTCTTGCTGCTGGCACGAAGCTCGGTCCGTACGAAATCCAGTCCGCCATCGGTGCGGGCGGCATGGGGGAAGTCTATCGCGCCAGGGACACACGCCTCGACCGCGTCGTGGCCATCAAGATCCTGCCCGCCGCGCTTGCTGCGGATCCGCAGTTCCGCGAGCGCTTCGACCGCGAAGCGCGCACGATTTCACAACTGAACCATCCGCACATCTGCACGCTCTACGACGTCGGGCACGAGAACGCGACCGATTTTCTCGTGATGGAATTCCTGGACGGCGAGACGCTCGAGAAACGGATTGAGAAGGGGCCGCTGACAATCGACGACGCGCTGCAGATTGCCGTGCAAATGGCGAGCGCGCTCGACACGGCTCATCGCGCCGGCATCGTCCATCGCGATCTCAAGCCCGGGAACATCTTCCTGACGCGCGTTGGAGCTTCGCTCCCGCGCGTGGACGACGCCAGCCGCGATCGTCGGCTCTCGGCAACCGGCGGCGCGTATGCCAAGCTGCTCGACTTTGGCCTCGCGAAGATCGCCGCGCCCACGATTGTCGTGGCCGGGGCGTCCATGCTGGCAACGACTCCGCCTCTGGACGATGGGCGCGGAAGGACCGGCGATCCGACGCGTGGCCCA
>JBGOTP010000413.1:0-4496 GCA_041476545.1 Vicinamibacteria bacterium
CGCAAGTGGAGCCCCGGCAACGGCGGGCTCTGCATGCACACGATCATTCGCGACGGGAATCGCGTGCACCTCGGCATCTCAACCGGCGGTCACTATCTGAGCGAGGATGGCGGCAACACGTTCAGCGCGTCCAATCACGGCGTTGGGGCCGGCTTTGCGCCCGATCCCTATCCAGAGTTCGGCCAGTGCGTGCACAAGATCGCTCGGCACGACGCGGCGCCGGGCCGGCTCTACATGCAGAACCACGGCGGATGGGCTGAGTGGACCGGGCCTGGCGGCCCGCGGCCGGACATCGGCGTGCTGCGCAGCGACGACCACGGCCACACGTGGCGATCGATCGCCAAGGGATTGCCTTCCGACTTCGGATTCCCCATCGTCGTCCATCCGCACGACGCCGACACGGTGTACGTCATGCCTCTCGAGCCGGCGACGCGCTCCTGTCCCGGCGGCGCGCCCGCGGTGTGGCGCAGCGAGAATGGAGGCGACTCGTGGAGCCGGCTCGCGCGTGGGCTGCCAAAGAAGCAGAGCTACTTCACGATTCTGCGCGACGCGATGGACATCGACCGGCTCACGGTACCTGCGCTCTACTTCGGCACGACGACCGGTCAGCTCTGGATCGGGAGGGAGGGCGGTGAGCAGTGGGACTGCCTGTTTGATTCGCTGCCACCGATCCACAACGTCAAGGTCGCCGTCGTGTGAGTTTGGCTGCCCGCCACGCCTTCGCCTGACATTGACGACCCCACGGGCTGGAAAGCGGCCGAGGCGCTGATTGGCTTCATCAAGGATGCGCCAGCCGACATGGCCGAGCACCACGACCACTACCTCTACGGCCAGCAGAAGGTGTGATCTTCTCTGCGGCTCGCCGATCACCTGCTCACCACAAATCACATCATTGCGGAAGCAATCACGCTGACTCGTAAGATTGGCCACGCAGAGGCTGCGCGGCTGGGCGATCAGCTCTACGCGAAAAGCTGGCGCGCATACACTGGGCCACTCCCGACGAAGAGCGAGCCGCCTTCGACTACTTCAAGCGGCACCAGGATCAAACGTACAGCGCCGTGGACTGTCTGAGCTTCGTCGTCAGGGAGAAGCTCGGCATCCGTGAAGCTCTCGCCGTCGACTCGGACTTCACCCACCGATTTGTCGTGCGACCAGGCCCGAAACGCGGATGAACTGGCAGGCTCCTTGAGTCTATGGTTGCCACTCGTCGAACAAGCCAGGCGGACGACCCGCGCGACACGCACGAGTAATCCCGTCCCGGCTGCCCTCTCGCCGGTATAATCCACCCGGTTGGCCCTCGCCCCAGGCGCGCGCCTCGGCGTCTATGAAGTCACCGCCCAGATCGGCAAAGGTGGGATGGGGGAGGTGTATCGCGCGCGCGACACCAAGCTGAATCGCGACGTCGCGTTGAAGATCCTTCCCGACGCCTTTGCCAGTGATCCCGATCGGCTGGCGCGTTTCACGCGCGAGGCGCAGACGCTTGCCGCGCTGAATCATCCGAACATTGCGGCCATCTACGGACTGGAGGAAGGTCCCGCTGAGGAAGGTCCGGCTCAAGCCGGACCCCACGGGCGCCACACGCGCGCGCTTGTGATGGAACTGGTCGAGGGCGAGGATTTATCGCAGAAGATCGAAGGGCACAGGAGGACGGACTCCCACCTCCGCGCCTCGGGCGCCTCGGCGGGGCAAGCAGGAATCCCCCTCGATGAGGCGCTGCCGATCGCGAAGCAGATCGCGGACGCGCTCGAGGCCGCGCACGAGCAGGGGATCATCCATCGCGATCTGAAGCCAGCGAACATCATGGTGCGCGCCGACGGCACCGTGAAGGTGCTGGATTTTGGTCTGGCGAAGGCGATGGAGCCCGTTGGGCCGGTGCCGCCGAGCGCGTCGATGTCCCCGACCCTGTCGTTGCACGCGACGATGGCCGGGATGATCCTCGGCACCGCGGCGTACATGTCGCCTGAGCAGGCACGCGGGAAGGCGGTGGACCGGCGCGCGGACATCTGGGCCTTTGGCGCGGTGCTGTATGAGATGCTCACGGGTCGCCGCGCATTCGCCGGCGAGGACCTTACCGACACGATCGTCTCGGTCGTCAGCAGGGAGCCGGACTGGAACGCGCTGCCGGCAGCGACGCCCGCGGGTCTGCGCCGATTGCTCACCCGGTGCTTGAAGAAAGACGCCAAGGCTCGACTGCAGGCCATAGGCGATGCACGCGTGCAGATCGAAGAACTGCTCAGTGGCGCACCGGAGGACACGTCGGCGGCCGCGCGCGCATCGGCAGTAAACACAGTCGACGCCGTTCGCACGGGGCGCTGGCGCGAACGGATCGCGTGGGTTGTCGCCGCGCTCGGCATTGTCGCGGCCGGGATTGCGACGACGATGTACGTACGTCGCGCCGTGCCCGAGCCTGTGCAGATGCGTTTCGAAATGACGACACCGGGCGCGATGAACGACCCGCTGTCGTTCGCGCTCTCGCCAAACGGCAGGCGGATCGCATTTGTCACAACGGTGAGTGGGGTGCCGCGGCTGTGGGTGCGGCCCCTCGATCAGGTGACGCCGCAGGCGCTTGCAGGCACCGAAGGCGCGAGCTACCCGTTCTGGTCGCCCGATGGCCAGGCGATCGGTTTTTTCGCCGGGGGCAAACTGAAGCGAGTCGACCTGTCCGGTGGATCGCCGCGAGTGTTGGCGGATGCTTCAAGCGGACGCGGTGGCACCTGGAACCAGGACGACGTCATCGTGTTCGCGCCAACGACGCCGGGCGAGTTGAAGCGCGTGGCGGCGACCGGCGGCACGCCCGTCGCTGTCACACGGCAGGGAGGCGCGAGCCAGAGTCATCGCTGGCCGCAGTTTCTGCCCGATGGGCACCGCTTTCTGTTTCTGGCCCAACTTGGATCCGTTGAAACGCGCGGCGTGTACATCGGCTCGCTCGACGGTGGGGGGCCGATCCGCGTGACGGGGCTGGACCCGGCATCAGCCCCGGTATTTGCGGCGGGTGCGCTCCTTCAGGTGCGAGACGGCACGCTCGTGTCGCAGCGCTTCGACATGAGACGGGGCGCGCTCGTGGGAGAGCCGGTCACCATCGCCCAACCTGTCGGATGGGACGGGGGGCTCTACCGCGGCGCCTTCACCGTGTCCGCGACTGGTATATTGGCCCATCGGACAGCAGGCGCGGAACGGCGGCAGCTCGTGTGGTTCGACCGTGCGGGCGTCGTCAAGGGTCGCATCGGGACGCCGGATGAGAGCGGTCTCGCGGGTCCCGAGATTTCTCCGGACGGCCGCCGTGTCGCTGTGGCGCGATCCATTCAAGGGAATCAGGACGTCTGGTTGATCGACACGGCCCGCGGCGTGGCCGATCGGTTCACGTCCGATTCGAACAGTGATACCCTGCCGCTGTGGTCTCCGGACGGGCTCCGTGTGGTGTTTCGGTCGAATCGCAATGGCGCCTACGACTTGTTTGAGAAACTGGTGAACGAGGCCGGCGACGAGAAGCCGCTGCTGGCCACGCCTGAAAACAAGGCGCCCGTGAGCTGGTCCCGGGACGGGCGGTATTTGCTGTACGCGGTTCAAAAGAACGCAACCGGGGTGGACCTGTTGGCCTTGCCGCTCACTGGCGACGACCGCAAGCCGATCCCCGTGGCGCAGTCGGCCTTCGATGAATCGGAGGGACAGTTCTCACCCGATGGACGGTGGGTGGCGTACCAGTCGAACGCGTCTGGCCGGACAGAGATCTACGTCGTACCGTTTCCGGGTCCGGGACGCGAGCGGTTGATTTCGACCACAGGCGGAAGCCATCCCAGGTGGCGGCCCGACGGGAAGGGGCTGTTCTACATCACCCCAGATGGGGCGCTCATGGCGACAGACATTTCGCTTCAGAACGATCGACAGACACTCGAAGCCCGCGCCCCGGTTTCGTTGTTTGCGACGCGCCTCGCCAGTGGAGCAAACGTGCTCGTGGCTGGGCCAGCCGCAAAGGCCCAGTATCTGGTTGCACCCGACGGCCGGTTTCTGATGAATGTCGCGCTCGACGATACGAACGCGTCACCGCCGATCACGGTCGTGTTGAACTGGAACTCAGGAGGGAAGCCTTGAATCGGGGAATCGGGAAATCGGGGAATCTGGTAGTCGAAGGATTGGGTAATCTAGGAATTGGGGACTGGATAATCGGGTCATCAAATAGGGCTGAAAGGAATTGGTGGACGGCGCGAGGCTCGAACTCGCGGCCTCCGCGTTGCGAACGCGGCGCTCTCCCAACTGAGCTAGCCGCCCACTGGACCGAACGACAAGTTTAACACGACACCTGACACGACGAGCCCGTCTCGACGGGCGGTAGTGGGTCAGTATCCCTCGTCGGCATCCGATTGGCAGGGCTGCAAGGCGGCCTCTCGTGGTGCTCGCCACGCCTCCGCTTCGCGAACCGGGAAGCGGACCTCCCGCTCGAACACTGCCGCAGCCGTGGCGACTACCAGCCCGTTTGAGCGCCACACGATCGCGCACAC
>JBGOTP010000414.1:0-4488 GCA_041476545.1 Vicinamibacteria bacterium
CGTTGCGGGGTTGTGCGCAACTCTGGTCAATCGTTTGCCCAACCTCTTTCTGTTCACGGATCCCCGCGCCTGTCAGTCTGTAACGTGAGCGCGGTCAGGGTCAGTGATGAGGGCACCGAAGGCGTCGCCGTCAAGCGTTGCAGCGATGTATGACCCCTGTCCTTCCTGGCAACCCAGGTCTCTCAGGGACGCAAACTGCTCGCGCGTTTCGACGGCTTTGGCGCCGACGCGCAGGTTCAGACGCTCCGACACACTGATCACCGCAGCAACGATGGCTTTGATTTCCCCGGACCCGACACCGGCAGTCAGACCTCGATCGAGTTTGACGGCCTGGATGGGCAAGGTAGCGAGCGGCCGCAGCGAAGAGTAAGCGCTGCCGAAGTCGTCGATGGTGAGCGAGACTCCAGCTTCGCGCAGACGTCGTAGCAGCTCGATGTTCGCTGTGAGGTCGCGGAGCGCGGCTGTTTCGTCGATTTCAAGCTCCAGGAGCAGCGGATCGATTGATGAACTGTCGAGCGCTCGCCGAACGATGCTGGCGAGGTCACTCCGCTGCAGGAGCTGTAGCGACACGTCCAGGCCGATGCGAAACGGAGACAACCCACCATCGATCCATCGACGGAGCTGCTGGCACGCACTGAAGAGTGCCCACTCCCCGATCGGTACGATCAGCCGCGTCTCCTCGGCGAGAGGAAGGAAGTCTCGCGCTTCGACGATGCCGCGCTCGGGATCGTTCCAGCGAATGATCGCCTCCGCACCTGCGATTCGGCCGGTCGCGAGTGACACCTGCGGTTCGTAAGCGAGTACGAGCTGACCGTCATCGATCGACTTCCGCAGGCGTGCTCGCATGGAGGAGCGCTCCACCGCGCGCGCCTTCACCTGTTTCGTGCACAGCTGATAGTTGTTGCGGCCCGCGATTTTCGCTCGATACATCGCATCGTCGGCATTCCGCAGCAGAGTTTCGATGTCCACGCCATCATCCGGAAAAACGGCGATGCCGATGCTCGCCGAGATCTCGATCGACGCGGCCCCGATCACGACCGGCGCCAGAACCCGCTCCAGAATCTTCTTCGCCACGGGCGCAGCATCCTCGGCGCGGTTCAGTTCGGGCAGGAGGATCGTGAACTCGTCGCCTCCGTGGCGGGCCACCATATCCATTGGCCCGACGCAGCTCCGCAGACGCGCACCGATCTCGACCAGCAGAGCGTCCGCGACGTCATGCCCCAGCGTGTCGTTGATCGTCTTGAAGTGATCGAGGTCCATGAAGAGGACCGCCAGGCACGAGCGGGCTTGCTTCGCGGAATCCAGAGACGTTTCCAGCCGCTCCACGAAAAGCCGCCGGTTCGGCAACTGGGTCAGCGCATCGTGATACGCCAGAAAGTGAATCTGCTCTTCGGCGTCGAGCCGGGCGGTGATGTCCCGGAAGCTCCAGACCCGGACCGGTTGGTCGTCAAGTCGGCGGCCGATCGAATACTGCTCGAACCTGCGCCCATCCTTCAGTCGCAGGATGTGCATGCTCTCCTCGTCCGGGTGGTCGCTCAGGGCCGCGAGACTGTCGAGAAACGCTCCCGGATCGACAACCTGCTGGACAAGCCGGCCGATCAGACCGCTCTCGTCCTCGTCCTCCATGACCTCCGCCGGGATAGCCCACATGTCGGCGAAGCGCTGGTTCCAGGTCAGGATCCTGCCATCCTGCAGGATGACGAGAATGCCGTCGGCGGTTGAATCGAGCGTCGATTGCAGCAAGGTTACGGCGCGACGCGCTTCCCACTCATAACGTTTCCGGTCACGCAGATCGCGCCCGAGGATCACGGTCCCGCTGAGCTGCCCCTGGCGGGTGGTGATCGGCGAGTACGACAGAGTGAGCTCGATCGGCTGGCCCATCTTCGTTCGGAAGATCGATTCGCGATCGCGCACCCATGCGCCGGGCGGAACGCTCTCGCCTCCGCCGTCCGATCCGAGCAGATGTTCGAGACGACGCCCGATGACCGGCAGTTCGTCGTCAGCGAGGAATGTGCGGGCGGTATTGTTCGCGAACCGGATCACACCTTCGCGGTCCGTCACCACCAGCAGATCGCGCATGCTGTTGATGATCTGCGCTGCGGGCACTGGGTACGCGGCGGCAGGGAGACCGTATTTCGTGACGGCGACGAAGACGATCGTCATGGCCACGAGAAGCGCTGCCCAGCCGAGGGGATAGACGTCGATGCCATACCCCGGCAGCAGATCGACAAGGGCCATGGAGCCGACGGTCAGAGCGATGAGGAAGAGGCGGCGGCGGCTCCGGTCGTTCCGGATCGCGGTCGAATGGTCGTTTCGAATGGCAAAGCCCGTGGCCATGAGAACGGCCACGAAGAACAGCGGGTAAATCCATTGCGCTGAGCGGTGGAAGCCCGGGAAAACTCCCCACCAGAATGTACGCATGCCGCTTGGACCGTAGCCGGTCGCCAACGCCAGCACTGCGAGTTGGGCGGCGATTCCCCAGCTGACGAGCGCGGCACTGCGGTGACGGCGTGTACCGTCGAGCGTCGTCACGACGAACTGGTACAAGGCCGCGGCGAGGACGAAAGTAGCCGTGCAGATGATGCGTGCCCACACCAGCGCGTGGTGCATGTTCGGAGCGCCTTGCATGAAGGCAAAGGCCGCCTGATAGATCGCTACCGCGAGGCAGACGCCGGCCAGCGCCGCGCCGCTGCGGGAAGAGCGCCGCACGACTGCCAGCACAGCCACCCTCACCGCCACCGCCGTGCTGAGCGTTGCCGAGATGAGTTGCAATGAAAAGAGTTCCGCGGCCATGGAGATCTGCACGCTATTGTCCGCCATCACGCCCGCGCCGCGTCCCGTAGAGCCATAAGGCGTGAAGCCCTGCAAAATCACGAAAGATTAACGCCGGATTGACAAGGTCGGCCACGTGAAATCGTCACCGCCAAGCAGTCGATGCCTTTCGCGCACGTTTTCACGCATAGCTGACGCGCTCTTCACGGTTGGGGCTCTCGCGGCGTGCGCCTCACTGTTTTTTCACAGCATTCATCGTTCGTCCTGATCGCTGGTGCCTAGACTCTCACTCAAACATCGCTTCGATTACTGACAGTGCTGCAAGCAGTCGTCGAATCGCTGTACGTCCAAGGGTCTCGATCCCCCCAAAACTGGAGCGGTGCATGAGTATGACGAAACGTGCTGTCGCACTCTTTGCTGTCGTACTTGGGTCGGCCAGCAGTGCGTTCGCGATCGACCCCGCGCTCTCGCTCGACCAGCACGTGATCCGAACGTGGGGCCCGAAAGAAGGTCTCCCACCCGGCTCGGTGTACGCGCTCGCACAAACTACTGATGGATACGTATGGGCGGCGACGCAAGAGGGCTTCGTCCGCTTCGACGGAACCGAGTTCGCCACGTACGACAAAGCGAGCGTACCGCAGATCCACAACAACATGACCCTCAGCCTCCTGTCCGCACGCGACGGCAGTGTCTATGCGGCGACGAACGGCGGAGGGGTGGTGCGCGTGCAGGGTGCGGATGTGCGCACGTACGAAACCGCGGCCGGATTGCCCGCGGACACTGCGACAGCCTTGCTCGAATCGGGCGACGGCACGATCTGGATCGGAACACAGAAAGGGCTGGCGGCGCGCCAACGGGACGGGCGCATCGTGACGATCGCGGAATCGCAGACACCGACGCCGCTTGTGGTCACGGCGCTGGCCCAGGATTGGGCCGGGCAGCTGTGGATCGGAACCACACGGGGCATCGTCACGTACAAAGACGGACGTCTGGTCCGTCACGAAAACGACGGCTTCCCCACCTCGCAGATTCTTTCGATTCACGTCACGCGTGACGGCAGTGTGTGGATCGGCGCGCGCGGCAGCGGGCTCCTTCGCTATCGATCCGGCGAGTTCCGCACCTATGGCGCCCCCGAAGGACTACCGTCCAAGTACGTTCAGGCGATTTACGAAGACAAAAACAGCACGCTGTGGATCGGCACGCTCGATCAAGGTGTCGGGCGTTTCACGAACGAACAGTTCGACTTCGCCACTACGGCCGCCTTCGGCATCGGCCAGAAGCCAGTGTCGTCGTTCCTCGAAGATCGTGAAGGAAACCTCTGGATCGGCTCGAAGAAGGGGCTGACAGCCGTGAGCGTCGGCAAGGCGGTCACGTTCACGACCGCCCACGGACTGTTCGCCGACAACGTCCGCACGGTGACGGGGGCCTCCAACGGCAGCGTGTGGGTCGGCACAGGCAAAGGGGTGCAGACGCTCGACGGCCGTCACTACGGGAAAGACAACGGTCTCTCGAGCGAAGCGGTCATGACGACGCTCAGCACTCGTGACGGCAGCGTGTGGGTCGGCACCTTCGATCATGGTCTCAATCGCATGCTGCCGCATGGCAACCGCCTGTATGACTCGACAAGCGGGCTGCGGAGCAACATGGTGCTGTCGCTCTACGAAGACCGCGGCGGCGTCCTCTGGGTCGGGACGGCGAAAGGGCTGCAGCGCATCA
>JBGOTP010000415.1:0-4484 GCA_041476545.1 Vicinamibacteria bacterium
ACGCGCAACCCAAAGGACCCGAGACAGACGCGCTCGACCGCATCGGCCGCGCGAACGACCGCCACCACGGCACGAGCCAGCTCGGGGTGATTGACCTTCAGCTCGATGATGATGCGACGGTCACGATAACGGTCGAGCACCGACCGCAACGCCGGCACGCCAATGCCACGCCCGCGAAAGGGCCAGCGCTCGTCGCCCCCAAACCGACAGCCGGCGTCCGCCCGCGCCAGCTCATCGGCTGTGAACGCACTGACGTCACCGTGAAGGTTCGTGGTCCGGTCGAGCCGGCGGTCGTGGTGCACCACAACCACCCCGTCGCTCGAAAGCCGGACGTCGAACTCGAGGCCATCGGCACCACGCGCCAGGCCATTGTCGAACGCAGTGATCGTGTTCTCGGGAGCCAGCCCGCTGCCTCCGCGGTGGGCGAAGATCAATGGCCGCCCGACATGGCTGGTCTCGAAGAAAGGATGAAGCGCGACGGAAGGATGAAGCACGACGGTTGGAAGTCTAACTTGATAGAATCACTTCATGCCCGTTCCCATTCATACCCTTGGCGAACTCCGCCAGCGGTTCGGCGCCACCCCTCGCCCGGTCAAGCAGGAGATTCGCGACAACCTGGTTCGCAAGCTTCAGGCCGGCGAGCCCCTGTTTCCCGGCATCATCGGATACGGCGACACCGTCATTCCGCAGCTCGTCAACGCCATCCTCTCGCGCCATAACTTCATCCTGCTCGGGCTGCGTGGTCAGGCGAAGAGCCGGATCCTGCGTGGATTGATTGGCCTGCTCGACGAGCAGGTGGCGGTCATCCCGGGGTGCGAAATCCACGACGACCCGCTCGCACCGATCTGCGGGGCGTGCCGGGCGCACGTCGCCCGCGAGGGGGACAAGATGCCGATCGCGTGGATGCCGCGCGAGGCGCGATACGTCGAGAAGCTGGCCACGCCCGACGTGACGATCGCCGACATGCTCGGCGACATCGATCCCATCAAGGCGGCGCAGGCGGGCCTCGACCTGGCCAACGAGCTGACGATGCATTACGGGTTGCTGCCGCGGGCCAATCGCGGCATCTTCGCCGTGAACGAGCTGCCCGACCTCGCCGGAAAGATTCAGGTGGGTCTCTTCAACATCCTGCAGGAAGGCGACGTCCAGATTAAGGGTTATCCGCTTCGGCTGAAGCTGGATGTCATGCTCGTCTTCACGGCGAACCCCGAAGACTACACGGCGCGCGGCAAGATCATCACGCCGCTGAAGGATCGCATCGGATCGGAAATCCGCACGCACTACCCCGCCACGCGCCACGACGGCATGGCGATCACCGCGCAGGAAGCCTGGACGGATCGGCCCGGCGGGCTCACGGTGGAGATTCCCGCATACGTGCGCGAGGTCGTTGAGGAAGTGGCGTTCCAGGCGCGCGCCGATCGCAAGATCGACAAGCGGTCGGGCGTCAGTCAGCGGCTGCCGATTACGACGCTCGAATTGGTGGTGTCGAATGCGGAACGTCGCGCGTTGAGCAGCGGCGAGAAGATCGTCAGCCCCCGCGTGACGGATCTGTACAGCGCACTGCCCTCCATCACCGGAAAGTTCGAATTGGAGTACGAGGGCGAGCTGCGCGGCGCCGAACAGGTGGCGCGCGACCTCATTCGGTCGGCCGTCGGTACTGTCTTCACGGGCATGTTCGGGGACGTCGACACGCGATCCGTCGTCGAGTGGTTCGACCTTGGAGGATCGCTGCCGCTGACCGACGTCACATCGGCCGAGGCCGTCATGACACAGACGCGCGGCGTGCAGGGGCTGCGGGAGCTGGCCGAGCATGCTGGCCTGGCGCCTGGGGCGACGGCCCCGGTGGTGGCATCGGCGATCGATTTCGTGCTCGAGGGCCTGTACGCCCAGAAGAAGATCAGCCGCGACGAGGATCGCGGCTACTCGGCTGGCGCCGAGGCGGCGACGCCCAGACGGGCGCCGAAGCGCGAGGAGCCGGCGATCGACGAAGAACTGCGACTGCCGGGCAAAAAGAAATACTACAACTGAACCCCTGGCTTCTTGCGCTTATGAAATATCGGTACACGAAATTCACCGGCGACGCGCTCGACGACCTGGACCTCGAGGATCTCGTCGCAAAGCTGTCCGATCTGCTGCTCTCGAGCGGATTTGCGAATCCGTACGCGGCGGGCCAGGGAGACGATGAGGATCGCACGATGCAGGCACTGCACGATGCGATCCTCGATGCGCTCTTCAACGGCGGTGTGCTGCCGGAAGAAACACTGGAACGGCTGCTCGGGGATCCCGCCGACGGCGATCAGGCCGACGCGCGATCAAAATTAGAAGAGCTGATTCAGCAGATCATCGAGCGCATGGGCGAGGAGGGGTACATCAGCATGCCGCCAGACCTCGATGCCGAGCGCGAGCGGCGTGGCGAGCGCGGGCCCGGGTCCGGCCAGGACCAGGCCCCGGCGCGTTTCGAGGTCACGGACAAGGCCCTCGACTTCCTGGGCTATCGCGCGCTCCGCGATCTCCTCGGGTCACTGGGCAAGAGCAGCTACGGCCGGCACGATACGCGCGAGCACGCCACGGGCGTGGAAACGGCCGGCGCGCCCAAGCCGTACGAGTTCGGGGACACGCTGAACCTCGATGCGACCAGCACGCTCCTGAATGCGGTTCAGCGGGAGGCACGCGAAGGGGCCGCCCTGGCAGCCCGGGAACTCCAATCCGTGGCGTCCGGCTTGCCCGGGCACCGAAGCGCAGAGCGCGAAGGTGGCAGCCGGAGAGATGCACCGGGCCGTCGGCCGGGACGGATCAGGGTCACCCACGAGGACCTGATGGTCGTGCAGGGCGAGTATCAGAGTTCCTGCGCGACCGTGCTGATGCTCGACTGCAGCCACAGCATGATCCTGTACGGCGAGGATCGCTTCACACCGGCCAAGCGCGTCGCGCTGGCGCTCGCGCAGCTCATCAAGACGCAGTATCCGGGCGACGCCCTCAAGGTCGTCCTGTTTCACGATTCCGCCGAGGAGATTCCGCTGGCCGAGCTCGGCCGCGTCCGCGTGGGACCGTATTACACCAACACGCGAGAAGGACTGCGTCTCGCCCGCCGCATCCTCGACCGCCAGCGGAAGGACATGAAGCAGATCATCATGATCACCGACGGCAAGCCGTCGGCGCTCACACAGCCCGACGGCCGGATCTACAAGAACGCCTTCGGCCTCGATCCGTTCATCGTCGCCGAAACGTGCGCCGAGGTGGCCGCGTGCCGCAAGAGCGGCATCATGATCAACACGTTCATGCTGGCGCGCGACTACGACCTCGTCAGCTTCGTGCGGCGCGTCGCATCCATCTGCAAGGGTAAGGCGTACTTCACGACGCCGTATACGCTTGGCGAGTACGTGCTGATGGACTACATGGACAAGAAGACCAAGACGATTCACTGATTTGATCCCGATGTCCGAGTTCCTTCCTCTCTTCCCTCTCCCGAACGTCGTGCTCTTCCCTGGTGTCTTTCTGCCACTTCATGTCTTCGAACCGCGCTATCGGCAGCTCGTGGCGGATGCGCTCATGGGCGACCGGCTGATCGGCATGGTGCTGTTGCGGCCAGGCTGGGAGTCCGACTATCAGGGGCGCCCGCCGGTGTTCCCCGTCGGGTGCAGCGGCGTGATTACCCACGTCGAACAGCTCGAAGACGGCCGCTACAACATCGTGCTCCGAGGGCTCGAACGGTTTCGGATTGTCGAGGAAGATCACGAGTGCTTCTACAGGCGAGCCGTCGTCGAGTCACTGGTCGACGAGCACCAGGAAGCGGACGACCGGGTCGCGCTGATGAATCAGCGGTCGAAACTCGAGGCCCTGCTAGCCGAGGTCGTCGACCAGGGCGGGAGTCTGGGCGTGTCGGGGCGTGGTGGACACGTTGGGCAGGTAGGGCGGGTGCGGCAGGCGGGGCAATCAGGGCAGGTGGGCCAGGCAGGGCGGGTGGGGCAGGTAGGACACGAAGAACGGGGACGTAGAGAGTCTGGCGCGTCCTACGCCAGGACGACATCCGCGATGACCGACGAGGATCTCGTGCACGCCCTCGCGCAATACCTGGATCTCGATCCGCTCGAGAAGCAGGCGCTCCTTCAGCGCGACAGTCTCAGGATGCGCGCCGAATCCCTCGTCGAGCTGCTCGAGATGAAGATCCTGATCGCGCGCATGCCGGGTCTCCCGAACGTCGCGCATTAGTCGGGAATCACCGAACGTTCAGCTGTCGGCTTTCAGCTTTCAGTTCTCGCTATCGAGATGCGTCAAGCCGGCGGGCGATCTCCTCGACGATCTTCTCGCCATGGAAGCGTCCGTTCTCGATGAAGATGTTGCCGGTGTCCATGCCGGCCACGGCTCCGCCAGCGATAAAGAGTCCGGGCACGCTGGTTTCGAAGGTCTCGGGATTGAGCACCGGGGCGCGACGGTTGTTCAACTCGATGCCCGCAGCGGCCATCAGATCCCAGTCGGCGTGATAG
>JBGOTP010000416.1:0-4482 GCA_041476545.1 Vicinamibacteria bacterium
CATCAGAATGACATCGTCGCGCTTGAGCACCGACGACAGCCATGCGTGCACCTGGAGGCCGGCCATGACATACGCGGCGTGCGTGCCGATGACGCCTTTCGGCGTGCCCGTCGTGCCGCCGCTCATGAGGAGCACCGCCGGGTCGGCTGCGCTGATAGGGGCGCGTGTCGGCGTTCGATCGCGATGGACATGCAGCAGGTGCGCGAAGTCGTGGTCCTTCTGCGCGAGGCGGACACGATCGCCGTCGCGTTTCTCGCGGACGAGCGTGAACATCATGCGCAGCAGCGGCGGGAAGTAGTCCTTGATGTTGGCCGCGATCACGTGGCGGACCGGAGTCCGTGGCTGGACGGCCTTCACGCGCTCGTAGAAACGCGTGAGGGTGACGACTGTTTCGATACCGTTGTCGCGCAACGGCAACTCGAGTTCAGACTCCGTGTACGTCGGGTTCAGCGGCGCCACAATCGCGCCGATCTTCCAGGCGGCCAGTTCGGCAATGAAGAACTGCGGGCAATTGGGGAGCAGGAGCGCCACCCGATCGCCACGCCCGACACCGAGGGACAGCAACGCCGACGCGAAGGCGTCACTCAGTCGCTCGAGCGCCGCCCGAGTGACCGATGCACCCTTGAACAGCAAGGCGGGCCGGGTCGGGTGGGCGCGTGCGGCGTCCAACACGTAGTCGAGCAGGGTGCGATCGGGATACGGTGCCAGGGTGTGCGGAACGCCCGCGTCATAGTGGGCGAGCCATGGCTCCCTGGCAGACATCACGACATCACATCTCGGGCGTGGGACAGCAGGATGGTCAGGAGGGCCTTCTGACAGTGAAGGCGATTCTCCGCCTGATCGAACACGATGGACGACGAGGACTCGATGACCGCCGCGGTGACCTCTTCGCCCCGATGCGCAGGCAGGCAGTGCATGAACAGCGCACCCGGCTTGGCCAGCGCCATCAATTCCTCATTCACCTGGTACCCGGCGAACGCCTGACGGCGAATGTCGGCCTCGGCCTCATATCCCATGGAGGTCCAGGTATCGGTGTACACGGCGTCGGCGCCGGCGACGGCGTCGAGCGGATCCGTAAAGAGGCGGAGCCTCGCCCCGTGTCGCGCCACGCCCATGGCCTTCTGTACAGCCCCGGCCGGCACCTGATAGCCTTCCGGACTTGCCATGTGCACGTGCACGCCCAGCATCGCGGCCGCGTGCGCCAGTGACACGGCCACGTTATTGCCGTCGCCAACGTAGGCGATCGTACGGCCCCGGAGCGATCCCCAGTGTTCCCGTAGCGTCAGACAGTCGGCGACCGCCTGACAGGGATGCTCTTCGTCGGTGAGCGCGTTGACCACGTGCAGCCGCGTTGCGGCCGCGGCAAATTCCTCGAGCACCCGTTGCGAGAAGGTCCGAATCACCACGGCATCGACCCAGCGTTCCAGGTTGCGCGCGACGTCGGCGACCGATTCGCGGTCGCCCAACGCCGCATCGGGCTTCAGTTCCACGACGTTGCCGCCGAGTTCGCGCACCGCGATCTCGAACGTCGACCGCGTGCGAAGCGACGATTTTTCGAACAGCATGGCCACGTGACGGCCGGCGAGCAGCCTGGCGGTCGGCGCATCGCAGCCGAGAGATCTGTCCGCCTTGGCCTGGGCGGCCATGACCAGACAGCGTTCGAGATCCTCCGGCTCGAAATCCAGGATAGAGAGAAAGTCCTTTCGAGCGGCAAGCAACGGCGGCGCAGGCTCCTCGCTACGAGTGAGTATGGTCATGTTCTGTACTCGGCGTTGATCCGAACGTACTCCGCGCTGAGATCGCACGTCCATACCGTGGACGCTGCCGTTCCCGCGCCGAGGTCAACCGATACGTCAATGTCCGTGCGCTTCAGGTACTCGGCCGCTCTGGGTGCGTTCTCGTCGTGGGGCTGTCCGTGGGCGAACAGGACAATCGAACCGATCGACACGGCCGCTCGGGACAATTCGAACGCGACACCTGCCCGGCCGGCAACCGCAATCAACCGGCCCCAGTTCGGATCGCCGCCGTGAATCGCCGTCTTCACGAGGAGCGAGTTGCCGATGGCCTTGGCGGCGCGACGCGCGTCGGACGCCGACGCCGCGCCCGTCACCGTGATCGTGACGAGCTTTGTCGCGCCTTCACCGCCTCGCACGATGCCGAGGGCCAGTTCCAGACACACGGCACGGAGCGCATCGGCGAAGACGCCATAGTTGGAGTCATTCACGCGCGCGCCGCTCGCACCATTGGCCAGTACCATGACGCAGTCGTTGGTGGAACATTCGCCGTCCACCGTAATCGCGTTGAAGGTGTCGTTCACCACGTCGCGCAATGCACGCTGCAGCAGGGGCTGGGGCACGGCGGCATCGGTTGTGATGAAGCCGAGCATCGTGGCCATCATCGGCTCGATCATGCCCGAACCCTTGGCCATGCCCCCAATGGCAACGTCGGCCACATCAGCACGAGCGCTCAGGCTGAAACGGACGGCCGCCTCTTTCGGAAACGGATCCGTCGTCATGATGGCGCGAGCGGCCTGCGGCCCTTGATCCTCTCCGAGGGCGCTCATCGCCACAGGGAGCGCGCGCCGAATCTTATCGAGATCCAGCGCGACGCCGATGACCCCGGTGGAAGCCACGAGTACCTGGTCCACCGGGCAGCCGACGATCCGGGCGGCTTCGGTCGCCATGCCTCGCGCGACGGCCATGCCCTCCTCGCCCGTGCAGGCGTTGGCGCAACCACTGTTCACGACGACGGCTCGCGCCACACCGCCGGACCGGGCAAGATGATCGAGCGACACCAGCACGGGAGCGGCCTGCGCCCGGCTCGTGGTGAAGACGGCGGCGGCCGTCGCGGGCCGATCCGACACCAGCAGCGCGAGGTCGAGTCCCTTGACCTTGATGCCGGCGCTGACGCCGGCCGCGCGAAAGCCCCGCGGCGTCGTGACGCCGCCGGCGGTCGTTTTCAGCGTCTGGGAATCGGACGCGGTGCGTGGCGGCGCGACGGACGAGGCTGGGGTTTTCACTTGACCTGTCCTCCGCTCTGCATCTTCTCCACGGCGCCGAGCGCCGCATCGAGCCTGTCCAACGCCTCGTCGACCTCGGCTTCGGTGATGACGAGCGGCGGGAGCAGCCGCACCACCTTCTCCGCGGTTCGATTGACGATCACGCCATGGTCGAGCGCCGCCGGCACGACCGGCGCCGCATCGCATTCAAGCTCGATCCCCCAGATCAGTCCGCAGCCGCGAACGTCCTTGACGATCGGACGCCGGGCCGCGATCGCCTTCAGGCGCTGTTCAACGTGGCGTCCCACCTGCGCGACCCTGGCGATCAATCCGCCCGCGACGAGTTCGTCAAGCACGCAGATGCCCGCGCGGCAGGCCAGGAGGTTCCCTCCGTACGTGCTGCCGTGATCGCCAAAGGAGATTGCGCTGGCGACTTCCTCGCTCACGAGTGCCGCGCCAATCGGTACGCCGCCGCCCAGGGCCTTGCCGACCGAGACGAGATGCGGCGTCAGGCCAAGCACGGAGAAGTAAAACGGATGGCCGGTGCGCCCGAGCCCGCTCTGCACTTCGTCCGCGATGAGCAGCGCGCCACTTCGGCTGCACGCAAGGCCGATCGCAGCCGCAAAGGCCGGCGTGAGCGGCCGGACGCCGCCTTCGCCCTGGATCGGCTCCGCAATGATCGCCGCGGTCTGTCGAGAGACCGCCGCCAGGAGCGCCGCGGGATCGTTGTTCGGCACGAAGCGGACGCCCGGCAGCAGGGGGCCAAACGGCGCGCGATAGTGCTCATCCGACGTCACCGACAGCGCACCCATCGTCCGCCCATGGAAGGACCCTTCGAGCGCGATGAACTCGCCGCGCGGTTCGCCGCGCGTGTACCAGTACCGGCGAGCGAACTTCAGGCAGGCCTCGACGGCCTCGGTGCCGCTGTTGCAGAAGAACGTGCGCGGCAATCCGGAGAGACGGGCGAGACGCTCGGCCAGCTGACCCTGGAGCGGGTGGAAGAACAGATTCGACGTGTGCAGCAGCGTCTTCGCCTGATCCGCGATGGCGCGAGCCAGACCGGGATGTGCGTGCCCCAGCGCCGCGACACCAATGCCGGATAGCAGGTCCAGGTACTCCCGTCCGTCGGCATCGAACAGCCGGACACCTTCGCCGCGAACAAACGTCACCGGCTGACGCCGGTACGTCTGCAGCACGTGTCGGGATTCCAGCGCCTGAACGTCATTCGCAATCGTTGTCGTCATGATGGCTCTCGTCACTGTCATATCAGGTGTAGTGCAGGCCTTCAGGCCTGCCTCGCGCGCGCTACGACGTCCGCCCGACTGGCGTCTGCACCAGACGTGTCGAGGCCGCCGGGTGAGATCCGAGCGCGGCCGCTTCGAGAGCCGTGCGATCGCGCCCGTCAACAATCACGACGTCCCCGACGCCGCGCGACAGTGCATGGGCGCAGGCGTTCAACTTGGCAATCATCCCTGCTGTCGCCG
>JBGOTP010000417.1:0-4476 GCA_041476545.1 Vicinamibacteria bacterium
CGCCGCAGGATCGGTAGCGTACGAGGCGGAAGACGCGCTGTCCGCCCCCCTTTGCTCAGTTGTTGTTCCGTTGGCCGCGACGAGGGACCCGGGCGGGCGCGGCGCATCACGCCATGGCAAAGGAGCCCACTACCCGTGCGACAATGTCGGCGGAGGAGCCGCCCGGCTGCGTTATAATTTGATGTTTCGGATCTTCCTGGAATTGTTCGAGTCATGCTGTACTACTCATTAACGGCCCTGTACGTGCTGTCGTGCCTGCTCCTCCTGATGGTCATCCTGCTCCAGCAGGGGAAAGGCGGAGACATGGCGAGTGCCTTTGGCGGCGGCAGCAGCCAGACCGCGTTTGGCGCCCGCGGCGGCGCGACTTTGCTGACGAAGGCGACGACGGTCCTGGCGGTGTTGTTCATGCTGGGAGCGTTGACGCTCGCGATCATGGGACAGCGCGGTCCATCCTCAATCATGAGCGGCACGGCGTCACCTGCGGCACCCGCCAAGGCACCCGCCGGAGCAGCGGCGCCAGCCGGAACGACGGCGCCGTCGGGAACAGCAGCGCCGGCAGCCGCGGGGTCAACCACGCCGGCACCAGCGGGTTCAACCGCACCGGCCGCGCCCGGAAAGCCGACGGCGACTCCAGAGGCGGCACCGAAGCCGGCACCCTCGAAGTAGATCGACCATCCTTAAAGTCTGAGGTGTCCAGATGCGCGATACGGCGAAACTCATCCGACTTGCGCTGGCGCTCCCGATCGTTCTGCTGACCGTCGTTGTTGGTTATAACGTGCTGATGGCTCAGCAAGCGACGCCGCGGCCGCCGGCTTCACAGCAGCCGACTCCCGAAGGCTACATGCCTCGAGGATTTCGTCCCCCAATCGGACTCGCACCCGGCATGAAAGTGACCGACCTGGGCAAGGGTGGGCGAACGTACCGGATCAACATGACCAAGGGCGACGAGATCATGTCGGGCCTGGTCGAATTCGCCGAGAAGTACAAGATACGTAACGGCCACTTCACCGCCGTCGGTGCCCTCGACAAAGGCACGTTCGGTTGGACGGATGTCGAACGCGGACTGGGTCAGAAGAAGATCGACCTCAGTCAGGAAGCCGAAATCGTGTCGCTCATCGGCAGCATCTCGATGGACAACCAGGGACGGGCCACCGTCCACGGACACGGTTCGGTTGCGCTGTCAAACGGCTCCGTCGTCGGCGGCCACTGGTTCGCGGCGCACGTGAGCATCATCGCTGAAATCTACGTTACCGAGGAAGAGGGCGCCGAACCGCCGAAGTGAGCTGAGGCGTCCCGGAAACGGGCACTTCGAACAGTGGAACCATTGGCGTCTCTCGACGTCTAAGCCTTCAACTTCATGGAGCGCTACATGGTTCCTGCGCGGATGCGCGTGACTTCTCTCGTCGCGATTCTTGTCGCGGTCTTCGCCGACCGAACGGTGCTCGCTCAGCCGGTGAGGGCCGCGCGTATCCAGGTGACCGTGGTCGACCCGAGCGGCGCCGTCGTTCCCGACGCGACCGTGGATGTCGTGGGGCTCGAGGACGCGACGCGGAAGTCGGCGGTGGCTCCGGTAAAGACGTCCGGGGCCGGCCTCGCCGTCGTGGAAGGACTCGCGCCCGGCCGCTACAGCATTCGCGCGACGTTTCCAGGCTTCGACATCGGATTGGTGCGCGACGTGCGTCTTCGCGCCGGCGACAACCGCCACGTCGTGGTCCTCCCGCTGCAGAGGCTCGAGGAGAGCGTCACGGTGTCGCAAAGCACGCAGGCCGCAGCGGCCGATCGCCGCCGGTCCGACTTCGGTCTGAAACTCGCTGACGATCAAATCCAGGCGCTGTCGGACGATCCGCAGGAGCTTGCGCGCCAGATCGCCGAACTCGGCGGACCGGACGCGGTGGTCCGCGTGGACAGCTTCGAAGGTCAACAACTGCCACCCAAATCGCAGATCAAATCCATTCATGTCGTGCGCGATCAGTTTGCGGCCGAGGCCGCGCAACCGGGCACCACGTTCGTGGACGTCGTCACCCAGCCCGGCGTCGGTCCCATTCGCGGGACGATGAACGTCACTCGGCGGAACGACGCCGCGAGTGGGCAAAGTCAGTTCACCTCTACGCGTGGGCCCGAAGCGTTCAGCAATGTCGGTGGCACCGTGGGCGGTACGCTCGTACAGGGGAAGACGAGCTTCTCGGCCTCTTTCGGCCGGGTGAGCACGACCACCACGCCGATTCTCAACGCGGCGTTGCCCGATGGCACGCGCGCCGAAACACTGAGGCTTCGACAGCCGAACACGGTGACCAATTCAAACGTGCTGGTCGATCACGCCATCACGAGCTTCCATCCAACAAGTACTTGATTGGCGACTTCCAACTGCAGAGGAACGTTCGGTACAGCGCAGGGATCGATCAGATCCTGACGCCGCGCGTCAGATTCAACCTGCTGTACAACTACATCCATCAACAACAACAGGCGCGCGGCCGCAACTTGAACGCGCCGGTGAGCGGCATCCGGCCGGATCCGAACTTCGCGAACGTCATCGAGGTGGTGACCGATGCCGAAATCCGGCGACACGAACTGTTTGCCAACGCGACGTTCGGCCTGGCTGCCCCCTCGCCGGCTCTTCAGCAGGCCCGTTTCAACTGGCGGCGGTTGAATGTCAACACGAGCTACTCACTCATTCACGCGCAGAACAACAGCGGCGGGCCGTTTGCCGTGCCGCCGACCGGCAATATCGAGGACGACTGGGGGCCTGGTCCGGCGAATTCGCCGTATCGCCTGCAGATCCTGGTGACGAGCACGCAGCTCAAAAACCTCCAGGTCAACGCGACCTATCTCACGTTCGCGGGTTTTCCGTACACATGGACGACGGGGACCGACGACAACCGCGATGGCATTCTCAACGATCGCCCGGCCGGCGTCGGCCTCCGGACACTTCGCGGCGCGGGACAGCAGAACCTCAACTTACGCGTCGGCTACACCGTCAATGTGGGCAGGGCCGCGGCGCCGACACCGGGGCCGCCCGGGACGCCCGGACAGTTGGGCCGATATCGTGTGCAGCTCTTCACGACGATCACGAACCTCACGAATCATCAGAATCTCAGCGGGTACAGCGGCGTCCAAACCTCGCCGTTCTTCAAATTGCCGTCGGCTGCGACGAACCTCCGCAAGTTCGACGTCGGCATGAGCGTGAATTTCTAGCCGCGGACAGCGGCCCAGGGGGGCGCCAGACGCCAGTGATTCTGGTAAGCTCGGACGAAAGTGGACCCCTTCCGAGTAAGCCGTGCGGCTTGATACCGATCGTCCGGCCCGCGCCGAGCAACGCCTGACAGCCGAATACGTGTCGGGGCGCGCGCTTGCGGAATCGGCGACGCTCGCCGAGGCGGCGGTGCGCGTCCTGCAAGCCCTCTGCGAAGCGCTTGGCTGGGACCACGGCGCGCTGTGGAACGTGGATGCCGATAGCGGCGTCCTGCACTGCGTGGAAACCTGGCATCTGCCAACCCTCACAGTGCCCCAGTTCGAAGCGGCCAGCCGGCGCACGACCTTTACACGGGGCGTCGGACTGCCGGGACGGGTGTGGGCCAGCGGCGAGCCCGCGTGGGTGCCCGACGTCCTGGCCGATTCGAACTTCCCGCGTGCGTCGGTCGCTGGAGCGGAAGGGCTGCATGGCGCATTCGCGTTGCCGCTGCTGATTCGAGGGACGGTCGTGGGCGTCATGGAATTCTTCAGTCGTGAGATCCGTGAGCCCGACCAGGAACTGCTCGGGATGCTGACGCGGGTCGGTACGCAAGTCGGCCAGTTCATGGAGCGCAGGCGCGCGGAAGAAGAACTGGATCGATTCTTCACGCTGTCACTCGATATGCTGTGCGTGGCCGGATTCGACGGCTATCTCAAGCGCGTGAATCCGGCCTGGGAACGTGTCCTCGGCTACACGAGAGAAGAACTGCTCGCGCGGCCCTACATGGATCTGGTTCATCCGGACGATCGGACCCCGACGACGACAGCGGCGGACACGCTCAGTGTTGGCGGTCACGTGCTCGCGTTCGAGAATCGCTACCGCGCCAGGGACGGCACCTATCGGTGGCTGGAGTGGGCCGCCGTGCCCTATCCGCGGGAGCAGACGATCTACGCCGCCGCGCGCGACATCACCGAACGCAAAGAGGCGGGGGCGACGATCGCGCGCTACTCGCGCGACCTGGTGGCTGCGCGTCAGGCGCAGGCCGAGAACGCGTCGCGCCTTGCCAGGCTCGTCAGCGAGCTGGAGGTGCGGAATCTGTTGAACGTGGTGCAAGATGCGTTGGAGTCGTCCGACGCGCCAGGGGCGATTGAAGTGATCTCAGCTCAGCCCACCTGGGTGGAACTGCTCGTCCCGTGCACGCGCGAAGCCGCGGAACAGATTCAGCCGGTCGTCGCCCGGCTTGGGGCCGACCTTCCGGCGCAGGTGATCGAATCGGTTGGCGAGGCGTTTCGTGAGCTGTTGCTGAA
>JBGOTP010000418.1:0-4449 GCA_041476545.1 Vicinamibacteria bacterium
CCGACCTCCTGCGTGTCAAGCAGGCGCTCTAACCTCTGAGCTACGCGCCTACATCTTGAAAAGTATACTACGCGGCTTTCTTCCGCGTGACGCGCTCGAGTGCCTTCTCGAGAACCACGTCGTTCGCGGGCGGCGCCTGACCGAAGTTCACGAGAGGCTCGTCCACCGCCACTGTCGGTTCCAGCCCTTTTTCGTGGAGCGGTGTCCCGTCGGGCGTGAGGTAGCGCGTGACGGTGAGCCAGATGCCGGTGCCGTTGGGCAACTTGACCAGCTTCTGCTGCGCCGCGCGTCCGATCGTATGCTCGCCAATCAGCTCGGCGCGCTGGTTGCCGGCGAGCGCGGCCGCGAACAATTCGGCGCCGCTGGTCGTGCCGAGATCCACGAGCAGAAGCGTCGGGAGCTTGATCGCGCCGTCGCCGCTGCGGGCCGTGATGCTTTCGCGATCAAGACCCTTGGTTTCGCGCTGCGCCAGCGTGCCCGACCCGACGAACAGCCGCGCCAGCGCCACCCCGCCGTCGAGCGATCCGCCGGAGGCGCGCCGAACGTCGACGATGAGCGACGCCGCCCCATTTTTCGTAAGGTCGGCGACCTGCGTCCTGGCCTGGTCGGCCGTCTTTGCGCCGACGTTGGCGATGCGCAGATAACCAACGCCAGGAGCCACCATGCGACCCGTGACGTCGGTCGCCGAGATCGCTTCCCGTGTGAGTTGGACGACGTGCGGGTCGTTCGGGTTCTCGCGGATGATCGTCAGGGACACCTTCGAGCCGACCGGACCGCGCAAGGCCCGCATCCCCTCGAAGACCGACATCTCGCGCGTCGGCGTCGTGTTGATGATGCGCACGTAGTCTCCGGTCATCAATCCGGCTTTCGCGGCTGGCGAACCGTCACGCGTCGCGATGATGCGCAGGTATCCCTGCCGCGTCAGATCGATGCCGAGGTCGCCGGGCGGCAGGGCCGCATTCGACTCGACTTGTTTGACCTCGTCCGCGGTGAGAAACGCGCTGTCGGGATCCAGGCTCTCGGCGAGCCCGTGCATCGCGCCCGCCATCACTTTGTCGATGTCCACTTTCTCGACGTAGTTGTTCGAAATGAGGTTCACGACATCGTCGAAGATCTTCAGGTGCTGATAGGTGTCCTGGCTGGCCATCACCCGGTTGAGGAGGCCGCCGAGCAGCGCGACGGCCACGACCGGAGCCGAGATCCACAGGACGAAGCGCCGCGTGGTTGAGGACATCATTTTTTCCTAAGCCATTGTAAGGGATCGACCGGGCGGCCGTCGATGCGAAGCTCGAAATAGAGCCCGGCGTCGCCCCCACTGGCCACCGGGGCCGCGGGAGCCACCGGGGCTGAAGATGACGTCGCGAGCGAAGCGCCCACCGTGCCGACGACATCGGCGTGCGCGACGCGGGCACCCACCGAGACCGCCATGTCGAGCAGGTTGCCGTACAGACTGAACGCCTGGCCGCCGTGGTCGATAATGACCAGCCGTCCGAATCCTGAAAACGTATCGGCGAAGGCCACCGTGCCATCGTGAATCGCCCGCACCGGCGTGCCTTCAGCGGCTGCGATCTCGATACCGTTCGACGCCGGTCGCCCGTTGACGATTTTGCCGAACGGTTCCCGGACCCTTCCGCCGACCGGCCAGTCGAGGTCGCCCCGGAAGGGACGGAGCGGCAAGGTGACCGGTTCGGCGGCGGCCGTGCCCCCGACCGCCTTCAGGGTGCTCTGCAGTTTCTGGTGCGCCATCTCCAGTTCGCCCGCGAACTGCGCGTTGAGGTCGCGCGCGGAGTCGATGTTCGCGATGAGGGCGTTCCTGGCGGCGATGGCGCGATCGGCTGCTGCCCGCGCGCGCTCTGCGTCGAGGCGTAGGGCCGAGAGTTCCGCCGCACGAGTCTGCAACGTGGCCCGCGATGTCTTCAGCGTGTTCAGACGCTGCTGATATGAGGCGATGCGCTCCCGGTCGCGTGCGGCGATGGACGACACGACGCGAGAGGCCTGACCGACGCGTCGCACGTCGGAGACCGACAACATCATGCGCAGATAGCGGCCCTGTCCGAGTTTGTAGAGGGCCACGAGGCGCGTCTTCAGTTCGGGACGATCGGCGAGATCTTCCTGCTCGATCCGCGCGATCTGTTCGTCGATCGCCGTCAACTCCCGAGCCGTCGAGGCGGCCCGGGCGGTCGTCTGCGTGAATTCTTCGTTCTTGATCTGACGATCAATTTCGAGCTTTCTGAGATCGCCGAGGAGCGTCCGCTCTTCGGATGCGAGACGATCGGCTTCCTGCCGAAGGCTCTCCAGCCGATCCGAGGCGCGCCGCGACAGAGCCTCGGTCGGGCCGCGATCGCCCTGCGGCGCGGCGAGAGTGGCGGTCAGCACGAGCACGAGGGCGCAGAGCGCGGTCCGCCTGACGGCGCTCGCCACATGTCCAATCCGGCTGAAGCCGGATCCCACACAGGTAGTGGCGTCCGGCTTCAGCCGGACGGCTTCGCGGATCTCTCCAGCGTGGGGATCGTTCATCGATGTTGTTGTGAAGGTGGAAATTATAACATCTGATGATGCGCGTTCTTGGGATTGACGTCGGGCGGCGGCGAATAGGCCTCGCTATCAGCGATGCATCGGGCACGCTTGCGCGTCCGCTCGAGACGCTGTCGGTGGGATCCGGACGAGCCGGGGCCGCCCCTCCTCGGAGCGCGGTTGATCTGGTTGAGGCCGCGATCGCGCGCCTGGGCGCCGAAGAAGACGGCCTTGGGACGATCGTTATCGGTCTGCCCGTCCGGCTCGACGGTTCACCGAACGACGAGACGGCGCGCGTCGCCGGGTTCATCAAAGCGCTCAAGGGTCGTACGACGATCCCCATTGTGGAGGCGGACGAGCGGCTGTCGAGCCACGAGGCCGAGAGCTGGCTCGCGCTGCGGGAAAAAGACTGGCGGAAGCGGAAGGCGAAACTGGACGCGGCTGCCGCCGCCGTTATCCTGCAGGACTATCTGGATCGACGGCAGGGCTGAGGCCCTGCACTATCTTGTTTATGAAAAGAATAGCCGCGCTGATCTTGCTGCTTCTTCTCATGGCCGCCGGAGGTGCGTACGTTGTTTACGATCGCGTCAACGCGCCGTATCGCGGGTATGCGACGCCGGAGCAGTTTGTCGATATTCCTTCGGGATTGAGCACTGCGGCGATCGGCCAGCGGCTCACGGCCACAGGCATCGTTCGCGACGCGGTAACGTATCGCGTCGCGCTCTGGCGGAGCGGCGCCGCGCGCCGGCTGCAGGCAGGGGAGTACCGCTTCGATCACCCGATGACGCCGGCCGAGGTCATCGGCCAGATCGCCCGCGGCGAAGTCGATCGCATTCGCGTGACGTTTCCAGAGGGACTGACGATTGCGGAGATGTCGCGGATTTTCGAATCGAGCGGCATGGGGACGGCCGCGGACTTTGTCGCGGCCGCGCGTGACGTGTCGCTCATCGCCTCGATCGATCCCGTCGCGCGCGACCTCGAGGGCTATCTCTTTCCTGACACGTACGCCGTGCCGCGGCGTACCGATGCGTCGCAACTTGTCCGGATCATGCTGGACCAGTTCAGCAAGGTGGTCACCGACGAACTGCGCGACGAGGCCAGCCAGCACGGCTGGACGGTTCGCCAGATGGTGACGATCGGCTCAATCGTAGAGAAGGAAACGGCCCGGCCCGAGGAACGCCCGCTCGTCGCTGCCGTGTACATGAACCGTCTGTGGATCGGGATGGGGCTGCAGTGCGACCCGACCGTGATCTACGCGCTCGAGCGGGCCGGAAAATATACGGGCAACCTGCGGCGCGACGATCTCGCGTTCGACTCACCGTACAACACGTATCGCTATCCCGGGCTGCCGCCGGGTCCGATTGCGGCTCCCGGCAGAACGTCGCTCGAGGCCGTGGCGCGGCCGGCCGACGTCGACTATCTCTACTTCGTCAGCCGCAACGACGGCTCCCATCAGTTTGCCCGCACGCTCGCCGAGCACAATCGCAACGTACAGAAATATCAGGTGCAGTACTTCAGGGACAAACGGGGCAGGCAGGGCAAGCAGGGCAGGTAGGGCAGGCATGCCCGTGTCCATTGTCCCTGGCGCCACCGGCGCGCCGATGACCGGCATGCGGAATCTGCCGAGCACGCAGGGTCCGCACGCGCGGAAACTGCCAACGCACGTGGCGCCGCGCTCTGCTTCGGCCTGTTTCGCGCGATGCTCTTGCGGTACGATCCGGCCGGCAGGTCCACCCAGTTCAACTGCAGCGTCGGCTCGAGCGTGAACTGCTTCGACATCTCCACGCGGCCGGTGTAGCTCGCGCTCCGGCGGGTGTGACGGCAACGGCTACGCCGGTGAAGTGTTCCGTCACGTCGATCGAGGGAATTTCACAATGCCACCGACGCTGGTCGCCGTGGACCTGTGAGGGATCCGGTGCCCGTACTACCTGATTC
>JBGOTP010000419.1:0-4428 GCA_041476545.1 Vicinamibacteria bacterium
CATCCATCCCCACGAACATGCTACGTTTCGCCATGACCTGCCTCCGTTGTATGTGGCTCTGCGCGTCACCCTCATCGGCGTCGCGTAACCCACGACTACTACGTGAGGCAGGTCTCTGCTCCAACAGCCATACTGTCTAGCGTCACCGACAAGGATCTGAAAGGCCTTCCCGATCATCGTGTCGAGACGGCTCCTGACCTCAGCGGGAAGCCGGGAAATCTGTCTTGAACCGGCGACGAACACGATAGTTGGATGGCTCATTTCGTTCGTGTCATCGCGAGGGCTCGGACCTCGGTGGCGCCCATTTGCCCGAGGCCAATCGGACGGCTGGCGATCACGTGGCGATCCAGGACGAGCCCCTGGACCCACGGCCCGTCGATCAGCTCCGGATGAACCTCCACGACCGCCATGCGCCCTCCACTGGTCCACCGTCCTTCGCCGGGACCCCCACGACCATGGTAGCCGCCAGAAGGAGCATGTCCAGGGGAACACGGTGGGGGAACAGGGCCCTCGCGCGAGGTGTTCCCCCTGGACAGCAGAGCGTTGAAGGTTCCTCCCACGTCGCGGCGGGCGATTCGCGCGCGTCGGGTGCAGAAGACAACCGACTGTCTCCACGAAGGTTACAGGCTGTCGTCGTCGGGCGGCGCTCTCGGCCGCCCGCATCGTGACGCCACTGCCCGTGCGGTCGCCAACAGCAATCTCGTGGCGTGAGCGACCACCCGAAATGGCCGCTTGGCCTGCCAAGCCTGCGGCCAGGGACGTGGTCGCTCACGCCACGCTGAAAGAGTGTTGGTGCCCCGAGTGAGCGCGGTCGGTCCGCTTGGAAGCGGCGAAGAATCCGACCCGTGATCTGAGCAAGAACTTCATGAACTTCTCGGCTCTCTTTCACAATGGTCCCAGCATCCGGATTGGAATGGTTGACGCCGCGAGGGGAGCCGCGACAAAAAGCGGTGGTTGGCGTAGAGATCGGAGCCAGCAAGACCACTGATCCGAGGACAGCCGCCACCGAACACCAAGGCGTCCACGCAGTCGGAACCGTTGCGGTGCCAGTAACTTCCGGTCAACGGGAGGAGTTCTATGCGGACGGCGCTTTGTGCCGGCCGCTGATCGGCGCTCGCAGTCCCAGCTGCCAATGGGGGCGTGAGCAACCCCCCGGTGTGGAGAGGGTGCCGACCCCGGCCCCGGCCCGGAGGGTTGCTCACGCCCCGATGTCCGTGCCGGAATGCTCGCGGGTTCGCGCTGTGATCTGCGCGCCGAATGTACGCGTGTTGTCACGCGCGAACGCGCCGCAGACGCGTTGTACTTCTCCCCGTACTTCTCGACGTTCACTCTTCTTGAAATCGGCCATCACCATGCTAAAGATCGAGCTGTCCTCGGCGCCGTAAAGGCTCTCGCTTCGCTCGACCCTGCGGGCTACGGCCTTGACGGCGCCTCCGCGCAGCTCGAGGTCGCACTTATGTGATGGCCGACGAAGCTCGTCTTCATTTCGGCGTTGACCGGAGGGGGCGAGCAGTCGTATCGTGAAGATCTCGTTGGTGCCATCGTGCACCCCTCCGCAGTCCTGCCGGACGCGGAGCGCTGAAGCCGACGCTCTCAGAGCGACGCTGTCAGCTCCTTCAACAACCAGTAGATCGATCGCACACGTCTCACGCGATCACCGCGTTCGACTTCAAGTCACGCGCTTCGGTGTCGGCGGCACGCTGCATCCACGCTCATCGTCATCGGCGCGCCGGCACAAGTCGGCGCGCTTCGAGCGCACTCCACCGCATCACGAATGTCTGCAGCGAGTGCAGGTGTGCCCATGGAGTATGTCAAACACGCGGATCCGAGACCGGAGCCGATCTCGATCGCGCGCTGTCGGGAACTGCTCGGCGAGGACGCGGAATCGATGACCGATCGGGACATCGAGAACATCCGCCGACACGCAGAGACGATGGCGTGCATCGTGGTCGAGATGTACCAGGAGCACTGCCGCCCTTCCGAGTAGCAACAGTGCCTCGCAAACGCAGCTTGCTCGAGCAGGCGAATGGATCTACCCTGCCAATCATGATCGGCGCGGTGATCTACGTTCGCGTCAGCACGAAGGAGCAGACGGAGAATCTGAGCCTGCCGACGCAGCTTCGCGCCTGCGAGGAGTACTGCCGCCGTCAGGGCTATGAAGTCCTCGAACGTTTCCACGAAGAGGGCGAGAGCGCCAAGACTACAGACCGCAGTCAGCTCCAGAACCTGCTCACGTACTGCCGCCTGAATAAAGGCCGCGTCCACTTCGTGGTCGTGTTCAACCTGACGCGCTTCGCGCGCGACAAGTACGACCATTTCGCGCTCCGCTCGCACCTGCAATCGCTTGGCATCTCGCTGCGGTCGGCGACGGAACCGATCGACGACACGTCCACCGGAAAGTTGATGGAAGGCGTGCTCGCGGCGTTCGCGCAGTTCGACAACGACTGTCGGTCAGACCGGACCCGGGCCGGCATGAAGGCAGCACTGGAGCTCGGCCGCTGGGTGTTTCTGGCGCCGATCGGCTACTTGAACGCGCCGCGCGCGATCGGCAAGAGCCTGATGCCCGATCCTGAGCGGGCGCCGCTTGTGCGGCGAGCATTCGAGGAGTACGCGACCGGGCGCTTCTCCAAGCAACAGCTCCTCAAGCAGTCAAGAGCCTGGGGCTTGACCAACCGGCGCGGCCGTCCGCTCACATCGCAAGCGATCGGCGTGCTGCTGCGGAACCAGCTCTATGCCGGCATCGTCGACGTCACCGAGTACGGCGTTCGCGGGAAACGCGGCGACTTCGAGCCGCTGGTCTCCGGGGACCTGTTCTACCGTGTGCAAGCGGTCTTGTCCGGGCGAGTTCCGAGCACCACGCCACAGCAGCGGGCGCACCCGGACTTCCCGTTGCGCGCGTTCGTCCGCTGCGAGTCTTGCGGACGTGGCCTGACCGGCAGCTGGTCCAAGGGCCGCAACGAGTACTACGCGTACTACCACTGCCGCCCAGGCTGTCGCGCGGTGAACGTCACGAAGGCGAAGCTCGAAGGACTCTTCGCCGACGAACTCGCGCTGCTACAACCGTCGCCCGGCTACATGCGGCTACTCAAAGAGTCCGTGCTGCAGATCTGGAAAGCTCGCAAGGCCGCGGTGCGCGAGGAGATCGCGATGGCCGCGCGCGCGGCCAAAGCCATCCAAGAGAAGCTGGACCGTCTCGACGAAGCGTTCCTCTTCGAGCGCTCGATCGACATCGAGACGTACGATCGGCACGCCGAAAAACTGCGCGAGGAACTCACGCTCACTCGGATCGAGCGTCACTCAGGCCAGCTCGATGAACTCGACGTAGAGGGCATCCTGGCATTCGCAGAACGCGTTCTGCCGCGCGCCGCCGACCTGTGGGTGCAGGCGTCGCTCGAACAGCGGCAGCGGTTCCAACAACTGTTCTTTCCAGACGGAATCGCGTTCGACGGAAGCGGTTTTGTTGGAACTGCCGTAACTGCACCAGCTTTCAGTTACTTACAGCCGGTTCAGGAGGGAAATGAAAGAGTGGTGGACCAGACCGGGATCGAACCGGTGACCTCGTGAATGCCATTCACGCGCGCTCCCATCTGCGCCACTGGCCCATGTCGGGGTGACTTTTCATGGTAGCGCACGCGGATGGGCGCAGCAACCGGCCTTGCCGCGCCGAAGCAGCGTGCGGAGTTACCTGCGAAGGCGGGACCTGGGCTGTCACGCCACAGCTATACCGTCGATGGGCGGGGCGGGGCGGTGGCCGCGAAGCGCCGGTGCGCCAGCGACAGCCACTCGGTCAACTGGCGCGCGGCCTCGTCCGGCGTCGTTCCGTAAAACGGCATCATGGCGGTGGGCATGCCGGGGCCGCGGCGCAACTGCGCCCGCCACCGGTTGCTGACGGGCGTCACCTCGATCTGGTACACGCGCCCGCCGATGGTTTCTTCGAAGCGATGAACGGTCACGTCTGTGGTGTCCGGGTGGAGAAGGGAAGTGAGCGACGATTCTACGCTTCGCCGCGGCGCGATCAAGCGAAGGGGGACGCGAAGGGCGCGTCCACGGCAAGAAGCGCGAGAGATCGTTCGCATCGCGCGCAGAAAAATATTTCGTTGTCAGGTTCTCCACAGGTTTTACACGTGTCATCCACAGGATTTCCACAGCTACAATACGAACTGACCCGATGCCTCTCCTGATCGCGTGCTTTGTCGCGCTTCTGATGCTGACGAATCCGTCAGCGGCGCGCGCAGCGAGCGACGCTACACTCTTCCGGCTGTTCCTTCGCGACGGAACGAGCGTCGTCAGCTACGGCGAATTCGCCCGCGTGGACGAGCACGTCGTCTTCTCGATGCCGGTCGGCGGACCCTCTGACGAGCCGCGCCTGCACGTCGTGTCGCTGCCGATGTCTGAGATCGAATGGGGCCGGACCGATCGGTATGCCGA
>JBGOTP010000420.1:0-4411 GCA_041476545.1 Vicinamibacteria bacterium
AACAACGTGTGCGCGAAGTCGGTCTGCTTCGGGCCGTCGGGTTCCATCCTTCCACCGTCCGGCGGCTGTTCATGACCGAGGGTCTGCTGCTCTCCGTCGTGGGAAGCGCCGTTGGCGTGCTCGGAGCAATCGGTTACGCCTCGCTGCTGATGATCGCACTGCGCACATGGTGGGTGGACGCGGTTGGCACGACGGCCATCACGCTCCACGTGTCGGGAACGTCGCTCGTGGCCGGGGCCGTGGGCGGGGTGGCGGCAGCGGCGGTGTGCATCTGGTGCACGCTACGCAGCCTGGCCCGAGTGTCGGAACGCAGCCTTCTGGCGGGGCAACTCGAAGTGGGCGACGGCTCGAAGGGGCACGCGTCGACGAGCGCGCGAAGGTTCAGCTATGCCGCGGGCGTGCTGGCGATCCTCGGTGTCGGACTGCTCGTGGCTTCGGCCGCCGGCAAGCTCGACGGTACCGGCGCATTCTTCGGCGCGGGAACCGCGCTGCTTGGCGCGTCGTTGTGTCTTGTCGCGGTTGTGCTTCGCCGGCCGCCACGGACGGCGATCGGCGGTCACGGCTGGCAGCCGGTGTCGCGGCTAGGGCTGCGGAATTCGACCTTTCGTCCGGGTCGCAGCGTGTTGTCCGTGGCCGTTGTCGCATCCGCGACGTTCATTCTCATTTCAGTTGATGCATTTCGCCGCGGCGCCGGTGTGGCGATCGACGATCCGCACTCGGGCACTGGCGGATATCCGTTGCTCGTCGAAACGCTGGTGCCGGTCGTGCACGATCCGAACACGCCGGAAGGTCGGGAGGCGTTGAATCTCTTCAGTCTCGACTCGTCCGTGCGATTCGAGCCGTTCCGCGTCCTTCCGGGGGACGATGCGAGCTGTTTGAATCTGTATGAGCCGCGCAACCCGCGGATCATGGCGCCGACGGACGCGTTTCTCTCAGCCGGTCGCTTTGCGTTCCAGGAGTCACTCGCCTCGACCGACGCCGAACGCGCCAACCCTTGGCTGTTGCTCGAAGGGGGGACAACATCACAAGGTTCACCAGGTTCGGTCGGTTCACAGGGTTCAGTGAGTTCGCAAGGTCCGGCGAGTGCCGCGAACCCATCGAACCCCGTGAACCCTGTGAACCTGGTGAACCCCGTGAACCCTGTCGTTCCTGTTATCGCCGACGCAAACTCCATGACCTACGTCCTGCATCGCCGGCTCGGCGAGGAGTTCGAGGTCGCTAACGGAGGCCGGCCGCTGCGGCTCCGGATTGTCGGAGCGCTGCGCGACAGCATCTTTCAGGGCGAGCTCCTGATGTCGCAGGCGAACTTCCGGAAGCTCTTTCCAAATCAAGAAGGCTATCGGTTCTTCCTCGTGCAGGCGCCGCCCGCTCGCGCCGAGGCGGTTGCCGCCGAGATTGAGGGCGCCATGAGCGATGTCGGCGCCCTCGTCTCCGCCACAGCCGTGCGGCTGGCCGAGTTCCACAAAGTGGAAAACACCTATCTCTCCACCTTCCAGACACTCGGCGGCCTCGGGCTTCTGCTAGGTACGGTGGGCCTGGCGACCGTCGTCGTTCGTAATGTGCTCGAGCGCCGGCGTGAACTGGCGTTGCTCGCCGCCATCGGCTACCGGCGCCGGCATTTCCTGTTGATGATCGTCTCCGAGAACGCGGTGCTGCTGGCCGTCGGCCTGGCCATCGGCGCCATCTGCGCCGGGCTGGCGATCGCGCCGGCCGTGGCCGCGCGCGGCGGACGGATTCCATTTACGAGCGGTGGAGCGCTGCTGCTGTTCGCCGTCTTCATCACGGGGTTGCTGTCCTCCCTCGTCGCCACGCGAGCGGCAATGGGCGGACCGCTGCTCGCCTCGCTGCGATCCGAGTAGGCGGCAAAGAGATGAACAACCGCCTCCTCGGCATGCGGGTCGTTGCGCTCAGGGCCGTTGCCCTCGGCGCGGCCGCTCTTGCCTTGCTGGCGCCACCACATCGGCTGGCCGGCCAGGAGCCCGTTGCTCGAACGCAGGAACCTGGCGTCCGGATGATTGTGGACGACGGGGACGCCGCGAAGTACTGGCCGCGATGGCGCGGTCCGTCGGGACAGGGACTCGCCTCCGGCGCCGGGTATCCCGACGCATGGTCGGCGAAAGAGAATGTTCTGTGGAAGGTCCAGGTTCCGGGCAGCGGCAATTCGTCACCGATCGTGTGGGGCGATCGCGTTTTTCTCACGACGGCACGCGACGGCGGACGCCGGCTGTCCGTGCTCGCGTTCCGGCGGACGGACGGATCGCTGCTCTGGGAAACGTTCCTCCCGGCGGGGCAGACAGACTACGCGCACTACAAGAACGGATTCGCATCGGCGACGCCGGCCACCGACGGCGAACGTGTCTACGCGTCGTTTGGCAGCCGCGGCCTGATCGCCCTCGATCTCGACGGCAAGATCGTCTGGCACCGGAATCTCGGCCGCATCGACAACTATCACGGCCCTGCCGGCTCTCCGTTGCTCTACAAGAATCGGGTCATCGTCTATCAGGATCAGTCGTCGGGGTCGTTCATCGGCGCGTTCGATGCGCGGACGGGCGCACCGATCTGGCGAACGGCCCGGACGGCGTTTGTGGGATGGGGCACGCCCATCGCGATTCACGTGGGCGATCACGACGAGGTCATCGTAAATGGCGAGTCGACGGTGCGCGCCTACGATCCCGGCACGGGTCGCGAGCTGTGGCATTGCAACGGGAGCACCGACGAGGTGATTCCCACCCCCGTCGTCGGGTACGGCCTGGTGTTCTGCGCGTCGGGGCGCGCCGGTCCGACGCTCGCGATTCGTCCGGGCGGGCAGGGAGACGTCACGCGCACGCATGTTGCGTGGAAGAGCCCGAGGGGCTCCCCATTTGTCCCGTCCCCGATTCTCTACAGCGAGCATTTGTACACGGTGAACGACATGGCGAGCATTGTCACCGCGTTCGACGCGGCGACGGGGCGCAGCATCTGGCAGGGACGGCTGGGCATTGCACGGTCCGAGGGATTTTCCGCCTCGCCTGTGGCCGTCGACGGCAAGGTGTTCTTCACGAACGACGATGGCGAGACGTTCGTGCTACGAGACGGACCGGCCTTCGAGCTGCTGCACGTGAACCGGATCGGCGAGCGCACGCTCGCGTCGCCGGCGCTCGTCGACGGCCGCTGGTACATCAGGACCGACCAGCATCTGGTGGCGATCGGGAAGACTCAATAGGCGAGCTCCGTCACGCCGTCGGTCTGAAGTACAGCACCATCCCGGCGCCAAGCGACGCCAGCGCAAAGCCGACGTACAGCATCGGGTTGATGGCGGCCTTCGGCGGATGAATCACCATCGACACGAGGACGTTGACGATGGGAGCGCCGCCGAAGACGAGCGGCATCACGTAGACGGGAAGACCACCGTAGCGGAACGAGTAAATGATGCATGCCGCGCCGGCCGCGCCGAGTGCGCCGGCGATCGTGGCGGTGATGAGGCCCGTTGAGTTGAACCCGGACAGGTTGCCCTGGGATCCGAGGCTGATCACGGGGATGATCACACCAATGAGAAAATAGGCGACGCCGACGCAGAGCAGCGCCTTCAACGGATTGCCGAGCTGTGTCTGCCCGAGATACAACAGCGCCCCGTAGGCGCCCCACGACAGCACGGCCCCCGCGACGAAGATCACCCAACCCATAGAATGCGGCCTCGCTTTTCCGGTCAATGACGTGTTGTCAGCCATGCGTGTCCGGGAATCATGCGTCCCCCGCGCCGGTGTGTCAACCACCACGGGCCGGGTGCGGTAAACTGGCTGCCGGGACAGACAGTGGCGAAACCCTTACCGCTCGCGTCCGCGGACCAGACCGACGTCGGCAGCTATTTCGTCGCAACCTATCCGCCGTTCTCTGTCTGGACGCGCGAGAACGTCCAGCGCGAGGCCGTGCCTGCGCTGCATGCGGCTCCGGTCCCTGGCGTGCCGCTCGGGCTCTACCTGCACATTCCGTTCTGCCGGAAGCGCTGCCACTTCTGCTACTTCCGCGTGTACACGGACAAGAACGCGGACGAGGTGAGCCAGTATCTGGATCTGGTGGCCCGCGAATGCGAGCTGTACGCGCGATTGCCGGCCATTGTCGGGCGACCGCTCAACTTCGTGTACTTCGGTGGCGGCACTCCGTCGTTTCTCTCTACGACGCAGCTTCGGGGATTGGTCCGGCGGCTGACGGCCATTGCTCCGTGGGACGCGGCCGAAGAGGTGACGTTCGAGTGCGAGCCGGGAACCCTCACCCAAAGCAAGCTGTCGGCGATCCGCGACATGGGCGTCACGCGGCTCAGCCTCGGCGTCGAGAATTTCAGCGACGAGATCCTGGAGCTGAACGGCCGGGCCCATCGCTCGCCCGAGGTGTTCCGCGCCTACGAGCAGGCGCGCGCGCTCGACTTTCCACAGAT
>JBGOTP010000421.1:0-4392 GCA_041476545.1 Vicinamibacteria bacterium
CTTCAGACCATCGCGCACCTCGTAGTAGAGATCCGCGAACTCGGCGCTGCGATGATCGATTGTCGGCTGACCGATGGCGTGCAGCACACGATCGGGGACATTGGTCGGACCCGGCGTCTGAAGAAAGTGGCGGCCGCTCATGTGGGCTATTATCAGCGGAATCGAAGACGCGCGCGACACGGTAGGGTGCCGACCGCTACAAATACAACAATGGCATTCGTCGACGTCCTGTCTGGCCAGCCGGTTCCCCAAGCGGGGATCGAGCGGATCGATGTTGCCGCGATCCGCAGCGCGCTCGAAGCGGCGGTTGAGGGCGCGGACAATGTCCGGTTCGACACGGTGTCCCGCGCCCTGTACTCCACCGACGCCAGCGTCTACCGGATCGAGCCGATTGGCGTGGTCGTGGCGCGGTCGCGAGACGACGTGATTCAGGTGGTGCGGACGTGCCACGAGTTCCGTTGCCCGCTGACGCTGCGTGGCGGCGGGACGTCGCAAGCTGGTCAGGCGATCGGGCGGGGCCTCCAACTCGACACCTCCAAGTACTTCAATCGGCTGATCGAGCTGAACACCGACGAGCGTTGGGCGCGTGTGGAACCAGGCATCGTGCTGGACGAACTGAATGCGGCGCTTCGCCCGCATGGATTGCGATTCGCGCCGGACATCTCCACCGCCAATCGCGCCACGATTGGGGGGATGATCGCGAACAATTCGAGCGGCGCGCGATCGGTGCTATATGGCAAGACCATCGATCACGTGCTTGAACTCCAGGTCGTGCTCGCGGACGGTTCGCTGGCGCACCTGCGCCCGCTCAACGCAGAAGAACTCGAGGTCGCGTGCACGGGCGACACGCTCGAGGCGGCGTGCTACCGCGAGGTTCGGCGAACGGCTCGCGCGAGCGCGGGCGAAATCGAGCGCCGGTATCCGAAGATTCTCCGCCGGGTCGGCGGTTACAATCTCGACTGCTTCGTTGAAGGCAACGGCGAACAAGGCGAGCACCCCTTCAACCTCTCGAAGCTCATCGTCGGGTCCGAGGGCACGCTTGCGGTCGTGCTCGAAGCGAAAGTCGCGCTGGTCCCGCTGCCGAAGGCCAAGGCCGTCCTCGCCATCCAATTTGCGGATCTGATCGAGGCGCTCGAGGCAACGCCGGCGATCCTCGCGCACAAACCGGCGGCCATCGAGGTCATGGATCGCTTCATTCTGGATCACACGAAACAGAACGCCGCGCTCGATCGCCTGCGGCGCAGCTTCATCGAGGGCGATCCAGGCGCGCTGCTCTGCGTGGAGTTCTACGCGGACCGCGCGGAAGATCTGCCAGCCGCGCTGGACGCGCTCGAACGGGATCTCTCGGCGCGGCGCCTCGGCTACCGGTACACGCGCGCGCTCGATCCCGCGCTGCAGGCGAAGATCTGGTCGCTGCGCGAGGCCGCGCTCGGCCTTTCGATGGCCATGAAGGAAGACGCCAAGTCGATTTCCTTTGTGGAAGACACCGCAGTGGCTCCCGAAAAGCTGCGCGACTACATCGAACGCTTTCTGGCGATCGTCCGCCGCCACGGCACGACGGCAGGCGTGTATGCCCACGCGTCGGTCGGGTGCCTTCACGTCCGGCCGGTGGTGAACCTGAAGACCGAAGACGGTGTCCGGCAGTTTGAAGCTATTGCGAACGACATTGCCGACCTCGTGCTGGAATTCGGCGGCGCCCTCTCGGGCGAACACGGCGACGGGCTGGTCCGCAGCCCCTTCATGCGGAAGATGTTTGGACCAGAGATCTACGAGGCGTTTCGCACGATCAAGCGGACGTTCGATCCGCACGGCATCCTCAATCCGGGCAAGATCGTCGACGCGGCGCCGATCACGGCCAACTTTCGCTACGGGCCCGGATATCGCACGCCGCAGCCAGCCACGTGGTTCGACTATTCCGAATACGGCGGCCTGGGTGGCGCGGTCGACATGTGCAGCGGCCTCGGCGTGTGCCGCAAGACGCTCGACGGCACGATGTGTCCGTCGTACATGGCGACGCGAGAGGAAGCCCACTCCACGCGCGGACGCGCAAACGTGTTACGTCTCGCGATGGCTGGAAGGATCAACGAGGTTCACGAGGTTCACGGGGTTCACGGGGTTCACGGGGTTCACGGGGTTCACGCCTCGCGTCTGACGGACGACGATGTGAGGGGCGTCCTTGATTTGTGTTTGGAATGCCGCGCGTGCTCGGCGGAGTGTCCGGTCGGCGTCGACATGGCGCGCTTCAAGAGTGAGTTTCTCGCCGACTACTGGACCCGCCACGGCACACCGCTCCATGCCCGCGCGCTCGGCCACATTCACGACCTGTCACGCTGGGGCAGCCGGCTCGCCCCCCTCTCGAACTGGATTGCCCGGAGCGCACCCGTCCGCTGGGTGAACGAGCGGGTGCTTGGCATCGATCGCCGCCGCCAGCCGCCGGCGTGGTCGCGCGAGACGTTGGCGTCTGCCTTTGCGAGACTTGGGCTCGGTTCGATGCCGGCCGCGCAGGCCGATGCCCTGGTGTTCAACGACACCTTCACGAACTACTACCACCCGCGTGTCGGCACGGCGGGCGCCGAAGTACTGGCGGCTGCGGGCCTGCGCGTCGCGCTCGCACCCAACGTGTGCTGTGGGCGGCCGCTGATTTCCCAGGGTCTGCTCGAGCAAGCCCGGGAACAGGCCGCGATCAATACGGATCGGCTGCATCCGCTCGTCGCCCGCGGCACGCCGCTCGTTTTCTTCGAGCCAAGCTGTCTGTCCGCTGTTCGCGAGGATGCGCCGGCTCTTCTCAAAGGTGAGATGCGGCGAAAGGCACAGCAGGTCGCCGAGCGCGCCGTCCTCTTCGAGGAGCTCGTCGAGCAACGGTGGCAGGCGGACACCGCAACGCTTCCCTTACGAACGGGACCGTCGACCATTCTTCTACACGGCCACTGCCATCAGAAGGCGCTCGGCCTGCTCGCTCCGGCAATGGCGCTCTTGTCTCGTATCCCCGGCTCCCTCGTCGTCGACCTCGACGCCGGATGCTGCGGCATGGCCGGCTCGTGGGGATACGCACGGGATCATTTCGAGATTTCGCGTAACATCGCGGAGCGAAAACTCCTCCCTGCTGTACGGAACCGTCCGCCAGGCTCCGTCGTCGTGGCGAACGGCGTGTCGTGCCGCACGCAGGTCGAGGATTTCGCCGGCGTCGCCGCGATCCATCCGGCGGAGCTGCTGCAGTCACTGTTGAAACGCCCGACCTAGAGATGGAAGCGCACCGTCTGGAGTATGCATGAGTCTCGCTGCCTGGTCCGTTGCCGCGCTCGTTCTCGCGCTCGTCCTCAGCTGCGTGACGAGTTTGAACGTCGGCATGCTCGCGCTGGGGCTTGCCTATGTCGTCGGCGTCTACATCGGCGGCATGCCGGTGAACGCGGTGATGAACGGCTTTCCGAGTCAGTTGTTCCTGACACTCGCCGGGGTCACACTGCTCTTCAGCATCGCGCAGGGGAACGGATCTCTCGACCGACTCGCCCACCGCGCGGTCCTCGGATGCCGGGGCAATCGCGGCGTGATTCCGATCATGTTCTTCGTGCTGGCCGCGAGCCTGGCCTCGATTGGCCCAGGCAACATTGCGACCGCCGCGCTCATTGCGCCGATGGCCATGGCGACGGCCGGGCGCGTCGGCATTCCTCTCTTTCTGATGGCGATCATGGTCGGCAACGGCGCCAACGCCGGATCCCTTTCCCCATTCGCCCCGACCGGGATCATCGTCAGCGGCCTGATGACGAAGATTGGCCTGAGCGGCTTCGAGCGGCAGACCTACCTGTACAACCTCTTCGCGCATGCGCTCGTCGCGTTTGGCGGCTACTTCCTCTTCGGCGGCTGGAAACTGTTCGCTCCGGAGTCCCGGCCCGAAGCGGCCGCGGTGACGGCGGGCGTTGAGGCCGTCGCCGGCCACGAGCCGTTCGAAGTGAAGCACTTCATCACGCTCGGGGTGATTGCGATCCTGATCCTCGGCGTCATTTTCTTCAACGTGAACGTCGGCATGGGCGCGTTCGTGGCATCCGTGCTCCTGGTGCTGCTCGGATGCGGCAACGATCGCGAAGCCATCAAGCGGATGCCCTGGAACGTCATCATCATGGTCAGCGGAGTCACGGTGCTGATTGCGGTGCTCGAAAAAGCCGAGGGCATCGACCTCATCGTGTCCTATCTGGCCCGCGTCGCGACGAAGGGCCTGCTGACGGGTGAAGTGGCGCTCGTGACGGGCCTGGTCTCTGTCTACAGCAGCACCTCGGGCGTGGTACTGCCGGCGTTCCTGCCCATGGTGCCGGGCCTCGCGCAGAAAGTTGGCGGCGCCAGCCCCTTTGCGATCGCGATGGCGATGAACGTCGGCGGGCATCTGGTGGATGTCTCGCC
>JBGOTP010000422.1:0-4372 GCA_041476545.1 Vicinamibacteria bacterium
CGACAGTGTCCGCAGCCGTGTGTGACAACGTGTATGCCGCCGAAGAGAAGTCGCCGGCAAGCGCCGCGGGCAGATCCGGTTTCGCCGCTTCGCGGAAGTGGGTCGAGCGCCCGGCGTCACGATTATCGAAGCGAATCACCTGCAAGCCGCGACCGAGCAGCGCGGCGAGAAAGCCTTCCGGCCAGTGGATCAGCTGCGCCGCCCCACCCATGATCAGCAGCACTACTGGATCGGTCGGGTTGCCTCGACGCTCATAGGCGATCTCGATGCCCGACGGCCCGACGTTGGTGGCAGTCCGTTCATTCAACGCCATGAGTCGGCGATGATACGCGGAGCGAGCACAAACGAACAGTCTTGAACCGAGTCGCTTCTTCCCGACCCGACTGGTGATTCGCCGAAGGCGTCGGACGTTAGGTCTCATGCCGCCGTCAGCAGCCAGTTGCGAATTCCGTCCCTAACACCCAGCCACTTTCTAAACTCGGGTCGCGAGCTGCTCGCACTATGGCGGCAATGCAATGTGAACGAGCACTAACACCGCAACCAAAGGGCTCGAATGCGACTCTCTCCCGGCTATGCTTGGAGACATAATTTGGGACATCATGCGCGAACAGGTGAAACAGGTGGTCGAGCAGTACATCGATGCGGTGCGCCACAATGACGCCACCGCTCTTCCCCTTCATCCGGATGTGGTTTATCAGCATGTCCATGCCCGGGCCGGCGACGATCACCAGATCGGCCTTCTCGCCGGCGGCCAGCCTTTTCTGGAGCGCGCCCGTCGTGTCGGTGACATACACGAGCGTGCTGCCCGAGTTGCGCGCGAAGGTGGCGCCTGCCTCCCTGACTGGCTCGGTCACCGCTCCGCCGACGAAGACCCTAACTTCAGTCTGCCCGAACGCGAGCGCGGGCAGCAGGATGAACCACACGAATGAAACACAGCTCCTGAACACTTCACGCATGGCGTGTCTCCCTGGCGCTTGTCTGGAACCTGGACCCGTCAGGGCACCGGTGGCGGGCTTCGGAACGGGTCCGCATCCGGCCCCTGGTCGGCAAATCCGCCGCGGACAAATCCTCCGCATCCGACGATGATCGTGCACATCGTCGCGGGGTCGGGGCCGCGTCCTTCCGCGAATGACTGTTCCGAGGCGCGCGCGCCAGCCAGCAGCGCCACAAGGCCGTAATTCCCCTCGTGACACCGCGGCTCATAGTAGATGCGATTCGCCGCGTCGCTTTGCTTCTTCAGCTCCTGCTTGACGGTCCACGATCTGATCCACGTCGTCGGATCGTCGATCGTCACGACATACTCGATCGTGTCCGCGTCGAGACGCGTCCACCGTTCAACGAGGTGCAGGTTTCCGTGAGCTCCCTGGAAGTCCGACTTCGGCGAGAAATTCGAAACGTCGACGACCAGCGTGTCGCCCTCCCATCGGCCTCGTGAGTCCCCCCACCGCTGGCGGATGGTCGCAGGCAGGTGCGGGGCCGTTGTGATCGGAATATTGCGAAAGCCTCCCAGCCCCGGGCCCATGTCGTAGTAAATCGAGATCTCGCCTGGAGCCTGCACGATTCGACTGAACCCGCCAACAAAATTACCAAAATCCGGAATGGCGCCCCCCAGACACCGCTCGTTGAGGCCGCGGTCCTCGGGGCCATTCGCGCGGTTGATTCCGGCACCTGTGCCGCCCACGTAACTCGGAGGCGTCTCGTTTCGTCTCGGTGACACCGGTCCGTACTGTCCGCCGACGCAGCCGGGGTCCTTCTCCTTGCAAGTTGCAGTGGGTTGGAGGAGGGCGAGCTGGAACGCTCGCAATGTCTCCCTTGCCTTCCGAGCCTCCGGCGTGGGCCGGGGAATTCTCCCGTCCGGTGGATCGACGATGAGTGAGGTCCGTCTGCCGACGGGCAGATGCACTGTGAAGGGTGCCTGGCTGAATTCAGTATTGACGTCTCGCTCGGTGCCCCGATCCCGGCGGCTTTCGGTGCTGTCCCGGCTGATAATGTCCGCAATCTGCCGATCGAGCTCAGCGCGTTCTGCGTCCGAAAAGAACTCCTGGTTGGCGTACTTGGCGGGCCGCTCGAGGGGGACGTCGACATCCCTGGACCAGATGCCCTCGAGGTCTGGCTCGCCCCACCCCGTCTTCGGCGCTGGCCCCGTCGTCGCGGAAGTCCGGCCTGTGACGCCGTACATCACCAGCGATACGATCGCAATGGTCGTCGCCATCCCCGCCAGCAGGAATAATCGCTTCTTCTCGCCTGTAGACATGAGCTGTGGGGCTTGCTCCGCCTGGGTATGGAGAAGCGGCTCATCTTACTACCGATCAGCCGGAGAAGCCGTGGCCGCTACACCGATCTAAAGGTCCGGGCTCCGTGACTGGTGACATACAATCGCGGACACGACCCTGCGGGTCATGCTCTGGAGGAAAATATGTCTTCGACTCGAGTTCTTCTGCACCTGCTTGCGGCGAGCGCACTCACGGCGGTCTTCGCCACCAGCGCCGCGGCAGCCGATCCTTTCACGGTGACATCCACGACGTTCAAGGACGGCCAGCTGATGCCGCGAAAGGTCGCCAACAGCACGTCCACCAATCCCAATTGCGTCGGCGAGAACGTGTCGCCGCAGCTCTCCTGGACGGGCGTGCCCGAAGGCACGAGGAGCTTCGCGATCCTGATGGAGGATCCGGAGGGACGCGGTGGCGCCGGCGTGCACCACTGGGTGGCCTACGGGATCCCGGCCTCGGTGACCAGCTTCGCCGAAGGAGAGGTCAGTAAGCCGTCGGAGAAGTACCTCGGCGGCAAAAGCACGCAGGGGGTGGGCAACTACTCCGGGCCCTGCACGCCGCCCGGGTCGCCTCACCACTATACGTTCGTCGTGGTCGCGACTGACCTGGACCCCAAGGAGTTGCCGCCCGGCCTGACGCGGGAAGAGGTGCTGGCGAAGATCGTCCCGCCGGCTCCGACGCCGTCTCACGCCAAGGGCGCGACCGGCATCGTCGGACTGTTCGTGAAGCCGAACTAGTCTTAAATATCCTTGAGGTTGAGCAGCCTCGCCGCGTTGCCGCCGAGGATGGCGGTGCGCTGCGCCTGGGAGAGCGTGGTCGTTGCCATCACGTGGTCGACCGGATGCTCCTCCCAGGGAATCGGATGATCGGTGCCGAGCACGACCTGGCCCTGGCCTACGTGCGCCACCAGATGCCTGAGCGCCTCCTGTGGGCCGGAGTCGACGCGCCAATGGGCTGAACCATGGAAAGGAACCCAATGATGCGTCACCGTCTGCTTCCTGCCATCGTCCTGCTGCTGTCGCTCGGCGTGGCGCTTCTCTCCACACAGGAACGCGCCGCTGGCGACATGGTCGCCCGCATCAGGACGGAGGGGCTGCAGCGTTCGCGGGCGCTGGCGCTATATCGGACGCTCACCGACGAAATCGGCGCGCGGCTGACCGGGTCCCCCGCCCACATGCAGGCGGCGCGGTGGGCGCGCGATCGCTTCGCGGAATGGGGCCTCGCAGACGCGCATCTCGAACCCTACGAGTTCGGCCGGGGATGGTCGCTCGAACGGATCTCAGTGGAGATGACGACGCCGCGCTACCTTCCGCTCATCGCCTATGCCGAGGCATGGTCGCCGTCAACGGCCGGCCTCGTGAGCGGACGCGTCGTGTACGTCGGCGACAAGACAGCCTCACAGATCCAGGCGATGGCGGGACAGCTTCGCGGCGCCATCGTGCTCACGCATCTCCCGCAGACGCAGTTCGTCGAGACCGACCGGCCCCAGCCCGGACTCGACGACCGCCCGGTGGCCACGGGCAATCCGGCGCTTCCGCAGGCGCGGAGCACGACGCCGGTGGGCGACCTCATGCCGCTGCTGCAGCGCGTCGGCGCCGCCGTGGCGCTGAAGCCGAGCGCGTACCGCGACGGCACGGTCGGCGTCACCGGCAATCGCGGCACGCGTCCCGACGCCCTGCCGTCGATTGTCGTGGCCGGCGAGCAGTACAACGTGCTCGCGCGCCTGTCCGCCGGCGGACAGCCGGTTTCGCTCAGGGTCGAGCTCCGGACACGCTATCTGGAGGACGATCGGAACAGCTACAACGTGATCGCCGAAATCCCCGGACGCGATCCCGTACTGCGAGACGAGGTGGTGCTGATTGGCGCGCACATCGACTCGTGGCACACGGCCAATGGCGCCACCGACAATGCCGATGGCGCGGTGGCAGTGATGGAGGCGATGCGCATCCTTCGCGCGCTCGGCGCCGAGCCGCGACGCGCGATCCGGGCGGCGCTGTGGAGCGGCGAGGAGCAGGGTCTGCTCGGTGCGTCCGCCTACATCGCGCAGCACTTCAACAGTCAGGCGGCGCGCGACCGGCTCGCCGTGTACCTGAACGACGATC
>JBGOTP010000423.1:0-4372 GCA_041476545.1 Vicinamibacteria bacterium
CCGCTTGGTTTTCGCACGGCTCGATTCGCGCGACAGGACCAGGTCGTCGAAGCGGGCAAGACGCTTTCGATGGACATCCGTCTGTTGCTCGGGAATCTGGGCGTTGTCGGAGACGATGCCGCGTTCGTTGCGATCAGAAACAGGAACGCGGGAGTGAAGGGACGCCTGCCGCGGACGGCGGGCGGCAGGCCCGATCTCTCAGGCATGTGGAGTGCGAACGTCGATCCCAAACCGGAACCGGCCGCGCTCCTGCCGTGGGCGCAAGCCGTCGTCAAGGAACGCCAGGCGAACCTGTTCAGAGACATCCCCTCGAGCGGGTGTCTACCCGACGATCCGACGATGGCCACGCCGCTTCCCTACAAAATTATCCAGACGCCGACGCTCCTGGTGTTTCTCAGTGAAGGGGAGCCGCACTATCGCCAGGTGTTCCTCGATGGACGCGATCATCCCAAGGATCCAGACCCGACGTGGATGGGACACTCGGTCGGCCGGTGGGACGGCGACACGCTGGTGGTCGATAGCGTCGGCTTCAACGACAAGTCGTGGGTCACGATGAACGGGCTGCCGCACACCGATCAGATGCACGTGATCGAGCGCTTTCGCCGTGCGGATCTCGCGCGCATGACGCACGACATCACCATCGTCGATCCTGGCACGTTCACAAAGCCGGTTGAGTGGCACGCGGTGTGGGAACTGGCGCCCCGCGAAGAAATCATGGAAAGCATCTGCACCGAGAACAACCACTACCGCGAGAACATTTCAGACAAGTAGGCCGGAGAATCGCATGCACGCAAGAATTTCGTTCTGGTCGATGGTCGTGGGTGCCGGCGTGCTCCTCGCAGCAACGCCCGCGTTTCCGCACCACTCGTTTGCGGCCGAGTTCGACAGCAACAAGCGCGTCACCCTGACCGGCAGAGTCACGCGAATCGAGTGGACGAACCCGCACGCCTATCTCTATCTCGACGTACCGGAAGACGCGGGCACGGCGGCGAATTGGGCCGTGGAGATGGGAAGCCCGAACGGACTCACGCGCCTTGGATGGACGCGCACGATGCTGAAATTCGGTGACGCGGTGACCGTCGAAGGCAGCGTGGCGAGATTCAAACCGCACCTGGCGAACGCGCGATCCGTCACCGTCGTCGCGACGGGCCAGAAGCTCGGGGCCGCGTCGAGCGACAGCTCCAAATAGTCGCACCCGACGGCCTTCACGCTGCGCGTGCGGACAGGATCTGGGATCGCCCCACTCAATCAAACGCGGCGAATCTTCCGACGCGCGCCTGCCGATCGCGTGAAGATCTGGCAGTGCGCGGCGAGAGCCATCCTACCCGGTCACGCGGACTCAACATGACTAGGGACGAATGACGATCCCCACCGATGCGCGCCAGAAATGAAACGACCCGAAGTTGATGTTGGCGCTGTTGGCGGTGCTGGCGTCCGTCAGGTTTCGGAAATACCGAACATCACCCCGAAGTCCGAGATGGTCCGAGAAGTACGCCATCACCCCTGCTCCGGCGCTCATCCCGACCTCGTTGTTGCTGAGGTCCCCCCCACTCGCCGTATCGTTGAACTTCGATCGCAGCAGTCCGGCGCCAATGGCCGCAAACGGACGAACCCCGCCGCCTTTGGTGCCGCCGATGGGGACGCCGACAATGAGATTGGCCATCAGGTCGGTCACCGAGTTCGACCCCAAGCCGCCCTGGCTGCCAAAAAAGTTTGGCGCGTATCCGAACTCGGCTTCGGCGCCGATGATGCCGGCTCCCATCCAACCGGCAGCGGCTCCCGCACTCGCGCGGCCGTTGCCCGAGCTGTTGCCAAAATTCGCTCCGGTGAACGGGCTGATGTAGCTGTCGGCGCGCGCAAGCGCGGGGGCTGAGACCGCGATCGTCGCGGAGATGATGAACACTTTTAACGTACGGTGCATGGCGTCTGACTCCTTCGTTCGGACAAAACCACCGGAGCGTCGTTGTGACGAACCGCGGTTCCGGAGGGCGCACGCGCCCCACGCCAGCTACGCTATCCGGTTGTGGACATGCGTACTGTCTCGAACGGTACACCGTGGAATCCAACGCTGTCTGCATGAGGTAGTTGAGCGGCGAGGTATCAGCGACGACGACGATCACGGCCGGGGTATCAGGCCGTTCGCCTCGAGTGGTTCAAGCGTCTCAAGGTCCCGACCTGCTGGGCCGTGGGTTGAACGTGGCACGGTGCGCAGCAAACCCGTCAGACGGTCCAGCGAACCTGGCACGCGGCAGAGACAACCTGCCGGGAGGAGCTGGGCGCGGACCGGACTATAATCGCGCTCGCAGCGGCAGATGCCTGTTCGCAGCCAGGGAATCTCTTCCACGAGGAGTCGATCATGAAGTGGATCGTCTCGGTCCTGACGACCGCCGCGCTCTTGTCGTCCGCCGGCGCCTCCGCGCGCGCCCAGAACGCCCCAACGACCAATCCCTTCGCGGGCGACGCCGACGCTGTGCGCCGCGGCACGGGGCTTTTTCGCGCGCGGTGCGCGGATTGCCACGGCATGGACGCGCGTGGTGTGCGCTCGCCGGATCTCACGCAGGTCTGGGCGTCGGGCCGCACCGACGATGGCTTGTTCAAGACGCTCAGGAACGGCGTGCCGGGCACCGAGATGCCGGCGTTTCTCCCTCCGCGGGCCACCGACACCGAGGCCTGGCAGATTCTGGCGTATCTGCGCACGCTGGCAGCCCCCGCACCGAACGATCCGCCCAAGGGCAACGCCGAAAACGGCCAGCGGATCTTTCGCGCGACCTGCGCGAGCTGCCACCGCGTGAACAGCGTCGGCGGGCGGCTCGGTCCGGACCTCTCGCGCGTCGGGCTGGCGCGCACGCGCGACGTGATGGTCCGTCAGATTCGCGGGGCCACGGAAGATTTTCGGCCCGGCTACGAGCCGGTCACGCTGACGCCGGCCAACGGCCAGCCGATTCACGGCGTGAAGAAGAATGAGGATCTGTTCTCGGTGCAGATCATGGATGCGCGCGAACGCATCCAGGGCTACGAGAAAGACCAGATGCGGTCGGTGACCGACGACACCAAGTCGGCGATGCCCGTCTATGGGCCCGACCGCCTGAGCGAAGGCGACCTCGACGATCTGATTCGGTATCTGCAGACGCTGCGGGGATTCGATCCGACCGTGCGCCCATAACCAGGAGAACGACATGCACGCTTCCCTCGCTCGCCTCGTTCGGAACGCCCTGGTCGCCCTTGTCGTCGTCCCGCTGTCGGCCGTTCTGTTCGCGCAGCAGCCGCCTCCCGCGCAGGTCACCGCGCAGGACATCGCGGCCGGTCTCCCGACCGACGGATCCCGCTGGCTCACCTTTGGCGGCAACTACTTCAACCACCGGTTCAGCCCGCTCACGCAGATCACGCCGGACAACGTCGCGCGGCTGCAGCCGCTCTGGACCTTCCAGACCAACACGCTCGGTAACTTCGAGACGACGACGATCGTGCGCGACAACGTGTTGTACGTGACAGGCCCGCAGAACGTCGCGTGGGCGCTCGACGCGCGCACGGGCAAGCAGATCTGGCGATACCGGCGCGAGCTCCCCGCCACCGGACTGACGGCGTGCTGCGGGCTGGTGAATCGCGGCTTCGGCGTCCTGGGCGACAAGCTGTTCATGGTGACACTCGATGCGCACATCCTCGCCCTCGATATGAAGACCGGCGCCGTGGTCTGGGACGCGACGCTCGAGGACTACAAGAAGGGCTACGCCGCCACGCTGGCCCCGCTGGTGATCAAGGACAAGGTGATCGTGGGCGTCGCAGGCGGCGAATATGGCATCCGCGGGTTCATCGACGCCTACGACGCGCAGAGCGGCAAGCGCGCCTGGCGCCGCTTCACGATTCCGGGTCCGGGAGAATCCGGCAACAACACGTGGTCGGGCGACTCGTGGCAGCGCGGCGGAGCCGGCGTGTGGGTGACGGGCGCCTACGACCCCGAATTGAACCTGCTCTATTACGGTACCGGCAATCCCGGTCCCGACTACCACAGCGAGAGTCGTGAAGGCGACAATCTATACAGCGCGTCGCTACTGGCGCTCGACGGCGACACGGGCGCGATCCGCTGGCACTATCAGTTCACGCCGCACGACGTCCACGACTGGGACGCGACGGAAGTGCCGGTGCTGGCCGACCTGACGATTGGCGGGCAGCCGCGCAAGGTGGTGATGTTCGCCAACCGGAACGGCTTCTACTACACACTCGATCGCGTCACCGGCCGCTTGATCGTTGGCAAGCCGTTTGTCCAGACGACGTGGGCGAAAGAGATCGGCACTGACGGCCGGCCGATCCTGAACGCGGGCTACATCCCCGACGAAAAAGGACAGTTCACGTGCCCCGACATCACGGGCGGCAC
>JBGOTP010000424.1:0-4334 GCA_041476545.1 Vicinamibacteria bacterium
CTTTCTGATTTCGTACCTGAATTGCGCGTGGGCTCGAGACCGGTACTCGAAGGCTTGCGCGTCGTCACCGACCGTCGCCGCTGCGCGAACCCGGCGAGCGCGATCGCGACGAGCAGCGTGATCCCGTTGAACAGAGGCTCGACGAAGAAGGCGCCACCGAGCTGCTGAATGCCGGAAATGCCGACCGCCAGAATCAGCACGCCCACGATTGTGCCCCACACATTGACGCGTCCGGGCCGGATCGTGGTCGAGCCGAGGAAGGTTCCGACCAGCGCCGGCAACAGGAAGTCGAGGCCAACGTTCGCCTGTCCGATCTGGAGCTTGCTGGCAAGCACGCAGCCCGTGAAGCCGACCACCAGCCCAGACGCGACGAACACGCCCATAACGTAGGCGCGAACCGGAATGCCGTTGAGCGCCGCGGCTTTCTCGTTCGCGCCGATCGCGTAAATGTGCCGTCCGAGCGGCATTCGCTCGGTCGTGATCCAGAGCGCCGCCGCCAGCAACAGCGCATACACGGCGGGCATCGGCACGCCGAGGATCGACAGACCGTTGATATTGATGAAGCCCTGCGGCAGCTCTCCTATCACCTGGCGGCCGTCCGTGTGCCACAGGGCAAGCGCATACAGGATGGTGCCGGTTCCCAGCGTGGCGATGAACGAGTCTATCTGCGCGACCTCGACGAGGAGCCCATTGATCAATCCTGCGACGCCGCCGCACAACACGACGACGAGGCAGGCGAGCGGCCAGGGAAAACCGTACTGGACCTGAAGGGTGATCGCGAGGATGTGCCACATCACGATCCCGAAGCCAATGGTGAGATCGATGCGTCCGGCCATCATCGGCACCATGGCCGCCAGCGCGAGCAGCGCGATGATCCCCTTGTCGCTCAGGATCGAGCGGGCGTTGATCGCGGTCGGAAACGAGTCTGGCAGGAGAAACGAGAAGACAGCGATCAGCAGGACGGTGAGGATCGGCAGGCCGTAGATCGGCAGCATGCGGACGATCGCCTGTCCGCGGCTGAGGGCCGCCAGCTCCGAACGCGTCGGCTCGAGCGCGTTAGATTTCAGGGACTGCATGGAGTGCCCGCTGCACCTGTCCGATGCTGGCCGACGCCGCGGCGAGCAGATTTTCGGCGCACAGATCGTCGCCCGACAACTCTGCCACGACCTGTCCGCGATCGAACACCAGCGCGCGGTGGCAGATCTTGGCGACCTCTTCGAAGTCGGTTGAGACGATCAGAATCGTGGCGCCCCTTTTGAGCACGACATCGAACAGCCGGTAGATGTCCCCCTTGGCGCCGACATCGACGCCGGCGGTTGGATCTTCGAACACGTAGACGCTGCCGTTGAGATGCAGCCAGCGGCCGATCACGACCTTCTGTTGATTGCCGCCCGACAGCCACTCGATCGGCAGCGAGCAGTCATTCGGCTTCAGGCCAACGCGTTCGCCGAGCTCGAGGGCGGCGCGCGATTCCTGGCGCGGCCTGACATACGAGGCCCGGTTGAGGCCGGCGGCCACCGGGTTGAGGAACAGGTTTTCCCGAATCGACAGGCCGGGAACGACCGACTCCGTGCGATCGGCGCAAACCAGGTTGATGCCGAGACCGATGGCCTCGCGCGGAGAGGATGCGGCGATCGCCCGGCCGTCGAGCAGGATTCGCCCGGCGGTCGCGGGCGCAAGCCCGAACAGCGCGCGGCCGACGCTTTCCTGGCCGGCGCCGCGCAGGCCGACGAAGCCAACGACCTCGCCCGCTCGCATGCGACAGTTCAGTGGACCAGCGTCCTCGGTGGTGAACTGCTCGAATACGAGCCGCGCCATTCCCTCGTGCTGCGCCGGCCGCCTGAACACGTGCGACGGTTCACGCCCTACGATGAGCAGAATGGCCTCCTCGGGGCGGGTCTCGCTGACGCGGCGCCCGGAGACGAGGCGCCCGTCGCGCAGGATGACCATGCGGTCGGCGATCTCGAACACCTCGTCGAGCCGGTGCGAGACGTAGATCATGCCGACGCCGCGTGACCGCAGCAGGCGAAGCGCCGTGAACAACCGCGCCACTTCGTTGGCCGGCAGGCTGGCCGTCGGCTCGTCGAGCACCAGGATTTCGGCGTCGGCCGCCAGCGCGCGCGCGATCGCCACCAGCGACTTCTCGGTGCGGGTGAGGTGATGGACACGCCGATCGGGGTCGATGTCGGCACCGACGACGCTGAGGGCGCGCTCGGCACGCGTGCGCGCCGCGTTCCAGTCGATCATGCCGAAGCGGCGCGGAAAGCCGAGCATGAGCGAGATGTTTTCGGCAACCGTCATCCACTCGATCAGACCAAGATCCTGATGAATGAACGCGATGGGCAGGCGACGCAACGCGTGGGTCACGTCACGGCCGCGGTAGATCACCGTGCCGGTTTCGAGCGAGTGGACGCCGGCGAGTATCTTGATCAGGGTCGACTTGCCCGCCCCGTTCTCGCCCAGGAGCGCCACGATCTCGCCCGCGGAGACGACGATCCCCGCGTCGATGAGGGCCTGCGTGCCGCCGAAGTGCTTCGACACGCCCCGCACGGTGAGGAGAGGAGCAAGATCCATTGGGAGATGGTGATTGTAGATGACAATAAGGGAAGCATCATGAGAACCACCTCCGCCGTTATCACCATCGCCGTCGCCGTGCTGAGCGGTCCGCTCGTGGCGCAGGACGTCAAGCCCGTGCCGAAAGACTCGCTGCGCGTGACTGTTCCCGGTTGTGCCAAGGGTTACGTCTTCACGGCCGGCCCCAGGACCGAAGATCAGGTGGGAAGGTCCGATATTCCTGAAGGCATGCATCTACGCATGACCGGGCCGAAGAAAATGATGGGCGAGATCGAGGCGCACGAAGGTCAGATGATTCAGATCACCGGCCTCATGAAGAAGGGCCAGTACAACTCCACGGGGATCAACGTCGGTGGAGGCGTGCGGATTACGCCAGGGCCGCCGCAGGCGGGTGGCAGCCGGCCGGCCAACACGATCGCCAGCCCGAACTACATCGACGTCGAGAGCTGGCAGACGGTCCCGGGTAACTGCCCGTCACGATAGCCTGTGTGGCCGGGAACGCGACGTCGGCACGAGGCTGAGATACCATCTGCAGGATGAAATTCTCTCTACGAACGACCGTGACGACGCTTGCCGTGCTCGCGCTTCTCCCGGTCGCTGCGCTGCCAGCTGCAGCGCAGCAGTCATCCGTTCCGACCGCACCAAATGCGAACAACGATGACCCGGCCGCCAGGCGGACACCGCGGCTCGCCGATGGCCACCCGGACCTCAATGGCTTCTGGGCGATTGGTCGCGGACTTGACACCCCAGTGGGTAGCGGGTTCGGCGAACGTAACCCGAATATCAGACGCGGAGAGGCCCGGAACGCTGCGGCGCAATACGCGGATCCGAATCAACCTCCCTACAAGCCGGAACTCAAGGCGAAGGTCCAGGACCTTGCAAAGAACGAGAGCAAAGTGGACACGGCGTTCTTCTGCAAGCCTGGCGGCGTTCCGCGCGTCGGGCCGCCGCACTCCATCGTTCAAGCGCCCGGGATGCCGATCGTGTTCCTGTACGAAGTTGGCTCAGGCAACACATTTCGCCTCGTGCCGACCGATGGCCGCGCTCACGACCCGAACGCGGACCTCCTGTATTACGGCGACTCCGTTGGACGCTGGGAGGGGGACACGCTGGTTGTAGACTCGACTGGTTTCATCGACGAAACGTGGCTTGGAATCTATGGATGGTTTCACAGCTCGATGCTGCGCGTGATCGAACGTCTTTCCCGCGTCGGGGATACGCTTCACTATCAGGCCACGGTCGAGGATCCGGAAGTCTTCACGCGCCCATGGACGATGAATCCCTGGATCTCCGTAAGAACCACGAAGGAGCTACTCATAGAAAATCCTCCGTGCGTTGAGTTGGATATCGACCACGTCACAAGTTTCGACGAGAAAACGAAGCAGTAGGGCGTCCCCACGACACCTCGCCGGCGTTTCTCGTAGCGCGCGTCTCCCATTCCGGACTGCGCTTACCGAAGGCGTCCTGAGAGCATGACCGCGTGGTTGAAATCGATCGTCGGACAAGGAGTCGACCATGATTCAGGCAGCCGACGCGCCACGGCATGAACTGTGGGCCACTTTTTCGGTGAAGGATCATTGCCGGCGAGGCGCATTCATTGCCGAGGTGCTCCTCTATGACAAGCTCCTACTGCCAGTTGTGCCGACCGAAAAGGATGATTTAACGCGCGAAGAGGCCGATCGCGAACGTCAACGATGGAAGACGAACGACTGGCACCCCGCGCGACAGACCGATATCCTGCGCGTCCTCAAGGATCGCGC
>JBGOTP010000425.1:0-4322 GCA_041476545.1 Vicinamibacteria bacterium
ACTTCATACATCACAGTTCCACCTCCGGGCGCTCCCGTTGGAACCACCGGTACAACGCAGGCAACACCAGGAGCGTCAACGTCGTCGATGTGACGAGGCCCCCGATGACGACGGTCGCGAGCGGCTGTTGGACTTCAGCCCCGGCGCTCGTCGACAGCGCCATCGGCACGAAACCAAGACCGGCAACCAGCGGCGCCATGATCATGGTCCTCATCTTTTCGAGCGAGCCGCGAACCGTCGCGTCATGCGCGCTCAGGCCCGTCCGGCGAAGCTCGTCGATGTGCGCCAACAGCACCAGGCCGTTCATGACCGCCACGCCGAAGAGCGCAATGAAACCGACACCCGCAGAGATACTGAATGGCATGCCGCGCGCGAACAGCGCGACGATACCTCCGCTCGCGGCAATGGGGATGTTGAAGTAGATGAGGAGCGCCGGCTTCATCGCGTTGAATGTGGTGTACAGCAGCACGAAGATGAGAAAGAGGGCGATCGGCACGACGATCAGGAGTCTCGACGAGGCGCGTTGCAGATTCTTGAATTGGCCGCCGTACTCGACGTAATAGCCGGTCGGCAGCTTGACCTGCTGCGTGATCGCGCGCTGGACGTCGGCCACAAAACTGCCGAGATCGCGTCCGCGAACGTTCGCCTCCACATTGGTGCGCCGATGAATATTGTCCCGGGAGATCCGATTGGGGCCATCCTCCTCCACGATATCCGCGAGCTGCGAGAGCGGGATCATCCGGCCCTGCGGGTCGGCGACCTTGAGATTTCTGATGCTCTCGACGTTGTCGCGATCCACGTTCGTGAAGCGCGCCTGTAAAATGAACCGCCGTTGTCCTTCGAAGACTTCGCCCGCACGACGGCCTCCCATGGTTTCAACCACATCCAGAACCTGGGAGGCATTGATTCCGTACCGGGCAATTTCGTCACGCCTGATCTTCACGCGGAGGTACGGCAGACCACCAGTTTGTTCCAGCTTGACGTCCGCGGCGCCCGGCACGCCTGCCACGACGCGTACGATGTCTGTACCCGTGCGTCGCAACTCGTCGAGATCATCGCCAAAGAGCGTAATCGCCACGTCGGAGCGCACACCGGCAATCAACTCCTGCACGCGTAGCTCGATAGGCTGCGAGTAGCTGAACATGTTTCCGGGGACGTTCTTCTCCAGCGCCGCGTTGAAGACCTCAATCAACCCTTCGCGTGTCCTGGCCGTCGTCCACTCATCCTTTTCCTTCAAAATGACGTAGATGTCGCTCGCCTCGACGCCCTCAGGGTCCGTCGGGATCTCCGCCTGGCCCGTCCGGGAGACGACCGTGACGACTTCGGGAAAACGCTTGAGCGTTTTCTCGATGAGTGTGGTGCTCTTGATCGACTCCGGAAGGGACACGCTCGGAAGCCGCGATGCCTGGATCGCGATGGTGCCTTCGTCGAGCTTGGGAATGAACTCGGTGCCCATGAAGGGCACGAGTACCAGCGACGCGAGGAACACGGCGACGGCAGCCGCTGCGGTGAGGCCCGGATGCGCGAGCGTGCGTTCGAGCAAGGGTTGATACCGGGACTTGAGCCAGTGCACGACGCGCGGCTCCCGCTCCTGCAACTTCCCGCGAAACAGGAGGGCCGCGAGCACCGGCATGAGCGTGAGCGCAAGGACCAGGGACCCCAGCAGCGCGAACACGACCGTCCACGCCATCGGCCGGAACATTTTCCCTTCAACCCCTTCCAGGGTGACGATCGGCAGGTAGACGATGGTAATGATCACGACGGCAAAGAAGATGGGCCGTGCGACTTCACGGCCCGCCTCGCGAACGATGTCCTCCCGCGACAATCCCTCGGCGTGTTTCTCGCTGAGCTTCCGGACGATGTTCTCGATCATCACGACCGATCCGTCAACGATGAGCCCGAAGTCGATCGCGCCAAGACTCATCAAGTTTCCCGAAAGCCCGGCCTGCAGCATTCCGGTGAACGCGACGAGCATCGATAGAGGAATGGCCGACGCGACGATCAGGCCGCCGCGCACGTTGCCGAGCAGCACCAGCAGCACCGCGATGACGAGCACGCCTCCTTCGACCAGGTTCTTTTCCACGGTGGCGATCGTCCGCTTGACCAGCGTGGTCCGGTCGTAATAGCTGTCAATGTCGACGCCGGGAGGAAGACTCTTCTTGATCTCCTCCAGCTCGTCGCGGGCACGTTGTGCGACAACACGCGAATTCTCGCCCATGAGCATCATGACGACCCCGGTTACCACCTCGCCCCGACCGTCGCGCGTGACCGCGCCTTGCCGGACTCGCGGCGCCAGCACGGTGTGACCGACGTTCTTTATATAGATCGGCGTGCCACCCGGTCCCGACCCGATCACGATGTTGTCGATGTCCGAGATCCGCTCGACCAGTCCCTCGCCGCGAATGACGTACTGCTCTTGCGCGCGCTCGATGTAGGCGCCACCCGCATTCGCGTTGTTCTTTTCGAGCGCGGTGAAGATCGTGTCCAGGGGAATGCGGTACGAGACGAGTTTGTTCGGATCGAGCTGAACCTCGTAGGTTTTCAGCTCACCGCCAAACGAATTCACTTCCACGACGCCGGGCACGGATCGCAGCTTGAATGCGATGTCCCACTCGAGAATGCTCCGCAGGTCCATCTGGGAGTAGTTCGCCCCGCGCACTTCAAACTGATAGATCTCGCCGAGCCCGGTCGTGATGGGACCCATGGTCGGGCTGCCGAAACCTGCCGGGATGGCTTCCCGCGCTTCAGGCAACCGCTCGAGGACAAGCCGGCGCGCGAAGTAGATATCCGCGCTCTCGTCGAAGTAGACGTACACGACCGACAGGCCAAAGCGAGAGATGGATCGGATATTGGTGATCCCTGGCAAGCCGCTCATCGACGTTTCAACGGGAAACGTAATGAATCGCTCAACTTCGACCGGCCCGAGGCCAGGGGCCTGCGTGAGGATCAGCACCTGGTTGGGCGTGACGTCCGGCACGGCATCGATGGGAAGCCGAAGCATCGAATACGTCCCGACGCCGATGATGACCGCCGTCAACAGCAGGATCAGGAATTTGTTGCGAAGCGAAACATCTATCAGACGGTGCACAAGCAAGCCTCGCGATTAATCGCCGTCGCCCGCGAGACGCTCGCGGAGGAGGCCTGTTTTGAGATAGAAGCTCCCGCTGCCGACCACGACCTCGCCGGGCTTGAGCTGGCCACTGACCTCGACGCGATCGCCGGCCGTCGTGCCGACCTTCACGTCGCGCCGTTCGAATCGCGTCGGCGACTGCCGGACGAACACCACGTGCTGGCCGTCGATTTGCTGAATGGCCGCCACCGGAACGGTGAGCGCCTGGCGCCGATCGCTCGTCGGGACGACGACCCGCGCGAACATGTCCAGCTTCAAAGCCCCATCGACATTGGCCACGACGCAGCGGACCTTGGCCGTCCGCGTGGTGGGATCGATCAGGTCGCTGATGTATGTCACGCGGCCGGTGAATTCGCGGTCGGGATACGCTTCCACGTGGACCGTCCCCGCCGTGTTCGCCTGCACTCTGCCAAGATCCTTTTCATACAAATCGGCCAGTACCCACACTGTCGACAGATCGGCGACGGTGAAGAGCTCGCGTTCCGGTTCCACCAGTTCGCCTTGGGCGACGTCGTACTTCGTGATGATGCCGTCGAAGGGCGCCCTGAGCACCGTGTGCGACGCGACACGATGCCCGCTCTGGCCCTCCTCCGGACGGAGATTGGCCAGATCTGCGTCGGAGAGACCAAAGCGATGGATCTGCTCTTCGACTTTAGAGACGCGTGCCCGCTCGCTTGCGACAGCGGCTTCACCGTTCTGGAATTCCGCCCGGCGTTGATCGAGCGTCTGCCGGGCAATGGCTTCTTCCTTGATGAGTGCCTCGCCGCGGGCGAGCGCCGCGCGTTTTACTTCGAGATCGGTCTGTGCCTGACGCAGGGTCGCTTGATTTGTCAGGTAGTCACCGATCAACTCACCGAGTTGAATGTTGTCGTACGCGACAAGCGTCTGGCCGGCCTTGACCCGATCGCCGAGACGGACAGAGACCTGTTCGATGAGGCCCCGCGCCGGCGGTCGCATGTGCGCCACGCGTGATTCCTCTGGCGTGACGACGCCGGTCAGCTCAATCACTGATGGCAATGTGATGAGTGTCGCGGGCGAGGTCGTGACGCTGGCATTGCGCTGCGCCTCTTCCGACAGCTCCACAACGCCGGGCGCCGTCTCCGTCTTCTTAGTCGACGCGCCTGACGTGACATCCGCTACGGCCGTCGCGTCACCACGGCCCTTGAGCCACGACCACGCCGCGGCGCCGACG
>JBGOTP010000426.1:0-4283 GCA_041476545.1 Vicinamibacteria bacterium
CAATACGGAACCATCCGCACGCCGGAGAAGATGTTTCTCAAGTGGAAAGAGGACGAACAAGACAATGCCGGCTTCAAGCTCGACAAGTACCTGCGGAAGATCTGCGCCAAGACGCGGCTCATCGAGCTGATGCACGACTTTGTGCTGTTCGATGGCGGCGTGAAAAAGTTGCCGCGCGTGCACCAGTACTTCGGCATCAAGGAAGCGCAGAAGTATGTCCGCCAGAAGAAGGGCGGCATCATCTGGCATACGCAGGGGAGCGGCAAGAGCATCGTGATGGTGCTGCTCGCGAAGTGGATTCTGGAGAACAACCCCAACGCCCGCGTCGCCATCATCACGGATCGCGACGAACTGGATAAACAGATCGAGGGCGTGTTCTCCGCAACGGGCGAAGCGATCTATCGGACCAGCAGCGGCCGCGACCTTATGAGCCAGCTCGGCCAGGCCACGCCGCGCCTCCTCTGCTCGCTGGTCCACAAGTTCGGTCGCAGGGACGCGGGAAACAACGACGACTTCGACGCTTTCATCAAGGAGCTCGAAGCGCAGCCCAGCCCCACCGTCGGCGAGGTGTTCGTGTTCGTGGACGAGTGCCACCGGACACAAAGCGGCAAGCTGCACCGTGTGATGAAGGCGATGATGCCCAACGCCGTGTTCATCGGCTTCACCGGTACGCCGCTGCTCAAGAGGGACGCGCAGACCAGCCTGGAAGTCTTCGGCGGCTACATCCACACCTACAAATTCAGCGAAGGCGTCGAGGACGGCGTCGTGCTGGACCTCGTCTACGAAGCAAGGGACATCGACCAGCGGCTGGGTTCCGAAGACAAGATCGACGCCTGGTTCGATGCCAAGACGAGGGCGTTGAACGACTGGCAGAAAGACGAGCTGAAGAAGCAGTGGGGCACGATGCAGCACGTGCTCAGCTCCAAGTCACGCATGGATCGCGTGGTCAGCGACATCGTCTTCGACTTCAGCGTGAAGCCGCGCCTGTCGAGCGAGCGGGGCAACGCGATCCTCGTGGCGTCGAGCATCTACGAGGCGTGCAAGTACTTCACGCTCTTCCAGAAGACGCCGTTCAAGGGCAAGTGCGCGGTGGTCACCTCATACAATCCGCTGGCCGGGGATGTGACGCTCGAGGAGACCGGTGCCAACACGGAGACCGACAGGCAGTTCATCTACAACACGTACATAGAGCTGCTGAAGGACGTCGATGCCAAGCCAGGCATGACGAAGACGGAGACGTACGAGGACCGGGCGAAGGCGCTCTTCACCAAGGAACCGGCCAACATGAAGCTGCTCGTCGTCGTGGACAAGCTGCTCACCGGCTTCGACGCGCCGCCCTGCACGTATCTCTACATCGACAAGTCCATGCAGGACCATGGTCTCTTCCAGGCCATCTGCCGCGTCAACCGCCTGGACGGAGAAGACAAAGACTTCGGCTACATCGTGGACTACAAGGATCTATTCAAAAAAGTCGAGAACGCCATCGCCGTCTACACCTCCGAACTGGATCACAGCGCCGGCGGCGCCGATCCCGAAGTGCTGCTACAGGACCGGCTCAAGAAAGGGAAGGAGCGGCTCGACACTACCGTTGAAGCGCTCTTCTTGTTGTGCGAGTCGGTCGAGCCGCCGAAGGGAGAGCTGGAGCACATCCACTACTTCTGCGGCAATACGGAGATTCTCACGGATCTGCAGGAGCGCGAACCGCAGCGTGCCGCCCTCTACAAGGCGACTGTCGCCCTGGTGCGCGCCTACGCCAATATCGCCGACGAACTGGAACACGCCGGATACAGCGGCGCCGACATCAGCCGCATCAAACAACATCTTGCGTACTACCTGAACGTGCGCGAGATCATTCGCAAGGCGAGCGGCGAGAGTCTCGACCTCAAGGCCTATGAGGCCGACATGCGGCACCTCATCGACACCTACATCGAAGCCGACGAGCCGAGGAAGATCTCGCCCTTCGACAACATGGGCCTGCTGGATCTGATCGTGAAGACCGGCATCGCCAATGCCATCGCGTCGCAACTCGGTGGCTTGAAGGGCAAGGACAACGCGATTGCCGAGACCATCGAGAACAACGTCCGCCGCAAGATCATCAAAGAACACCTGACCGACCCCGCCTACTACGAGACAATGTCGGCGTTGCTGGATGAGATCATCACCGCCAGGAAGGCCAGGGCGATCGAGTATGAGGAATACCTGAAGCGTATCGCGGCGCTGGCAAAAAGGGTCGACGCAGGAGTGGCGGACGATGCGCCCCAGCAGTTGAAAAGTAGTCCGGCGCTCCGGGCGCTCTACAACAACTTGAAGAGGGCTCCTGCGCCGCCAGGTCGGGCAAATCGTGCAGCTGAAGCGGCAGCCGAATACACGGTCTCCGGAGATCCAGTCCTGGACCTGGCCCTTCAGATCGACACGACCGTGAGGCGAGTCAAGCCGGATGCCTTCCGCGGGCATCAGGCCAGGGAGAACACCATCAAGGCGGCGCTGCTGCCGTTGCTGAAAAATGACATGGCCGAAGTGGAGCGGATCTTTCTGATCATCAAGGCGCAGGGCGAATATTGAAGGCTTCGCAGATCCATCTGGGTGACATTGCCGTGGACGTGATCCTGAAGGACATCAAGCACGTCCATCTCAGCGTCCATCCGCCGACGGGCCGCGTCCGCATCTCGGCCCCGAGGCGCATGAGCACGGACACCATCCGCGTCTTCGCCATCTCGAAGCTGGACTGGATCAAGAAGCATCGGACGAGGCTGCGGGCTCAGGAACGTGAAACCCCTCGCGAGTACCTGGACCGCGAAAGCCACTACGTGTGGGGCCAGCGCTACCTGCTGAAGGTCGCCACGAGCGACGAGTCGCCATCAATCGAACTCGCGCACGGTGAGATGCTACTTCGCGTGCGGCCGCGCACGAATCGGGCCAGGAAGCGCGCTCTCGTGGAAGCATGGTACCGCGAGCGGTTGAAGGAATCCGCGGCGGTTCTGTTTGCGCACTGGCAGCCGCTGATGGGCGTCAGCGTGAAATGGCTCTTCGTGCGGCGGATGAAGACGAAGTGGGGCAGCTGCAACTGCCGGGCACGCACGATTCGCCTGAACACCGAGCTCGTCAAGAAACCCAGTGAATGCCTCGAGTACGTCGTGGTGCACGAACTCGTCCACCTGCTGGAGCCGACCCACAACGCCCGATTCGTCTCGCTGATGGACCGCTTCATGCCGCAGTGGCAGTTCCATCGGGACGTCCTGAATCGGTTGCCCGTGCGACACGAGCACTGGGAGTACTGACGTCCGAAGCGAGCAAGGCACTCCATCGAGGAGCGCTCACTTCTTCGCGGGTTTGTCTTCCACGGTCGCGGGGATGCCTTCGTCGACCGAGAACCTCCAGTCCACGTTCGACGCTTCGACAACCGCGAAAAACGTCCGTGGATCTTCTGTCACATACGTCGTATTCCGCCCCTCGCCCTCGACATCAACGGCCGTGCGCAGCGCGCGGCCACTGATCGCACTCATGACCGTCAACTGAAATCGTCCCGCGTGCGGCCGGGTTTCGTGTGTCGCCTCCCAAGTGATGCGCAGGAATCCGGTGTCGCTCGTGAAAGACTCGGTTTGCGTGTTGCCGCGCCCCGACCACGAGCCGAGCGGGCGCCAGACAGTGACCGCCTTCTTCGGCGGAGGCGCCGGGCGCCCACACGCGGATGCGGCCAGCAAGGCCGCGCAGACCAACGCCAGGGATCCGCTCATCCCTCTTCCCGGACGTCCCCACAGGGCGCAACGCTCAGACGTTCGCCGTCAATCGGGCCTGCGTGGGTCTGCCGATTTCCAACGCGGTCATGATCTGGTCGAGCGTCACCGGCGCGCGCACGATCACGTCGTCGCCCACCGCGGCCGAAATCGCGTTCAGCACGGCCGAGCAACCAGCCGCGACCGGAGGCTCGCCGATGCCGCGTGCGCCAACCGGCGTCTCCGGATCCGGCAGCTCGACCGCCGCCCAATCCATGTGCACCGGCACGTCGAGAATCGTGGGCGGCTTGTTCTGATAGAACTTCCGCGCCAGCGCCAACCCATAGCGCTGGTCGTACACCCACCGCTGGCCGATCGCGTGGCCGATGCCCAGGATCGAACGGCCAAGCACCTGGCCGCCCAGCGAGGCTGGATGGATGACGGTCCCGACGTCGGCGACGCAGAGAAAGTCGAGAATGTGGTACACGCCCGTCTCGACGTCCACCTCGACTTCGGCAAACGACGCAACGAAGGACAACGAATTGCCGTCGTGCGGGTACGTGTCGCGTG
>JBGOTP010000427.1:0-4275 GCA_041476545.1 Vicinamibacteria bacterium
ATGGAATACCGTGATCTCCCTCGAGCATGATCACCACGTTCGGTCCCCAGCTCTTCAAGATGGCTTGAACCGTAGCAATAGCTTCCTGGTTCAGATACGTGATTTCAGCCAGATACTCCTGGCGGTCGAGCCAATCATCACCGGCATGAGACGTGCCTATCTTTGCCCGCCATTCTGGCGTCTGCCCGAGTACCCAGGGATCGTGCGGCGCTGGAACGTGCGCCGCGACGAACACCGGCCGGCCGGTCGGCGTGACTTCGCGAAGAGCCTCCCACATGCAGGGAACGCGAGAGGTCTTGGCGATCCCCAATCCCTTCCATTTCATCACAATCGACAGGAACGAGTTATAAAGAAGTGTCTCCTCGAACTCTCCGAAGTAACTGCAGTCGATCGTTTCATCAGCCAGCGGATTGATCGTATCCAGATCGTAGCCTGAGCCGATCCATACGAACCGGTATCCCTGCGTCTTCAGGAGCCGCACCGCCTCCTGCCGCTGGAATATCTCCCGCGCGCGTGGCTCAATGTCGGTCTCCCTGAGACCGCCCAGTTCCTCAAGGTAACTCATGTTGAGCGTTGATGACAGCGACAGAAATGTCGTGGAGTAGTTGCTGGCGCTGTGCGTGGGAACCGAGAAACCCAGCGAGCGGAGGTCGCTCGTGAACGATGAGTTATCGTAGCCCAGGGCCTCGCGAAGGGTATCATCGCCGGCGTACGAATCGAGCAGGATGAAGAACACCGCACGCGGGCGCGACGCTCCATCCGCCACGTTCGCTGCATCGACAAGGACGCTCTTCGCGTCGACGACTGGCGCGACGTGTCTCAGGCCGAAGGCGATCATCCCCAGCGGCACAACCAGCATCGCCAGAGACCCCCGGTTCATAAGGCGAACCACCGACGCGTCTCCAATGCGTCTGCCGCGTAGGGCCACGAGCGTCAAGAGCAGGAAGGCAGCCGTCGCGGTCATGAACGGATAGCGGAACCGCACCGGATCGAGACCTGAGTGAAGTTTCGTCCATACCCAAAGGAGCGGAGAATAAGAAAAGAACAGGAGGATGGCGCCAGACCATACGACTGCCGCCCGTTCTCTTGCAATCCCGAGGCGGTAAAGTACAGCCAAGACGACCCACGTCAACGCGGATAGCCCCGCGCACAACGCCAGCACCCTGCCGATCGTCACGCTGTTGCCGGGGTTGGCCGCGAGGACGTGCACCACCGGATACACGGCACACACGTACGGGTAGATGACTGGCGGGCGGGGCCAGCGGTTCGCCGTGAACGAGAGTCGATCCAGCCGGAACGGATTCACAAGCAGTCTCACACGTCTCGCAGGAACGCCGCATGCCGGGCTGACGGTCTCGCCGCACCTGTTGGCGTAGCGCCGCAAGCAGCGGGTGCTAGAATCGGCGGATTGTCTGCCCCCAAGCGCACTCGTCTGGTTCGATTCGTCGCCGCCGCTGAACTGCCGTTCGTCCTCGCGATCGCCCCCCTGCTGCTCTTACCGACGCCGGGGCGCCTCACGGTGCTGGCGGCGGTGCCGGTCATCTGGCTGTGCGCCAGGATCACGAGCGGTCGCCTCGTTCCACCAACGCCCGTGAATACCGCACTCTGGCTTCTGCTCGCCATGGTGGGCGTCAGCTTGCAGGCGACGTTCAACATACGGCAGAGTTTGGGCAAAGTTTCTGGGGTGATTCTCGGTGCGCTGTTGTTCTGGGCGATCACGCGATGTGTGACCACACCCGGACGCCTGAAGACCGCGACCGCGGTGTTTCTGGCCGCTGGCGCCGCCCTCGCCGTCATCGGACTCCTTGCCGCGCCTGACAACTTCAGTGCGTTCTCGGCGCCGTCGTTGCGGCGGTTGATCCTCGGATTGGGTGGCGCCGAGGTCCATCCGAATCCGGTCGCCGGTTGCCTCGCCCTGTTCGTACCTCTGCAAGTCGGCTTGCTCGCGGCCGGTGCGCACCGATGGTGGTGCCCACGGTCCGATAGTCGCGCGGCCCGTCGGTCGATCGTGATACTGCAGATCATGCTCCTCTGCCTCACCATGGGCACGTTCGTCTTGATGCGATCCCGCGGCGCCGTGATCGGACTGGCCGTGGCGGCCCTGGCCTTTCTGGCGTGGCACAGTCGTCTGACCCGAATAGCGGCGGGCATGTTCGGCGCCGGGCTCGTCGTCGCCACGATGGTGACGTCGGTCCCAACGCTCCTGGACCGACAGACGTTCAGCAAATCGGGAACGACGCTGCTTGGGAGCGTCGCGATCCGATTTGGACTGTGGTCCAAAGCGCTCGAGGCCATCAGAGATGTTCCGATCACTGGAATGGGGATGAACGCGTTTCGAAAAGTGATGCCGGTTCGGTATCCCCTGCCTCCGCCGCCAGTGTTCCCAGATCCTGACATCGCTCACGCCCACAACAACTTCCTGCAAGCGGCGCTCGACCTTGGCATCCCTGGCCTCGTCGCCTACACGTCCCTTTGGCTGGTCGCCGCCTTTCTCCTGGCGCTCGTGTACCGACGACCCCGCGATCGCATGTACCGGACTATCGCCGCCGGACTCGGCGCCGGAGTGATTGCCCACTTCACGTTCGGCCTGGCGGACGCGATTCCCCTCGGATCGAAACTCGGTGTGGCTTTCTGGATCACGCTGGCTCTGATCGTAGCTCTTCACCATGTCGCACTGGTGCGGCCGGCGGAAGCCGAGAGTGGCCATCGTGGAGACTGGGAGGCGTGATTCACGGCAGCAGTGCGTGGTAGATCTCCGCAAGCTGGAGTCCCACAACGTCAAACGTGTAGGTCGCGCGCGCCTTGCGACGATTATACTCGCCCATTTCCAACAGCTTCTCCGAGGCGACAAGCTTGTCCAGCGCCGAGAGCGCCTCGGTGACGTCGCCCGGAGCGCATAGGAAGCCCCCCTTCCCTTCGTCGATCATCTCAGGAACCGATCCCACGTTGGTCGACACGACCGGCAATCCCGAACACATGGCTTCGGTCAGCGCGAGCGGAAAGCCCTCATGGTGAGACAGGAAGACGAAGAAGTCACTCTCGCCAAGCGCCTGTCTCAGGGCCTCGGCGGTCAAGTCGATCTGTAGACTCACGTTCGGCGGCAGCGAGCCCAGCACGGGCCTGAACGAATCCGACACCGATGCCGAGACAAGGACGAAGTCGATGGCGGGCCGAAGACGAGCCACTTCCACGATATCGAACGCCCCTTTGCCCGGCGTCAACGCGCCCACGTATATCCCGCGCCGTCGCGCACGCGGCATGGAGGCCTTCCGCTCCAGTGGGATAAAACGATCCGCATCGACATAATTCGGCAGGCAAAGCGTCTCGCCCCTCGCGCGGCCGATCCGATGGATGTACTCCAGGTCGGGAGCGTTGCTGGCAATATTGGTCGAGGACCGTCCCATCACGGCGTGGAGCACGACGACAGGCAGCCCGCCACCTTCCGCAAACCGCGTGATGCTGCCGTGATAGTGGGTGACCACTCGAGCCCCGATCAGCCGCGCCGCGGTGACGCCGATGAGATCACGAAAGATCCCCGTGCGCGCCAGGCTGCAATTGAAGTGCACGATGTCGGGCCGGAACGACGCCAGCGCCTTCGCCAGTCTCAGCAAAATCGAGACATTTCGGCGCCCCTCTTTCATGCTGAATGAGGGCCCTGCGTGCATCTTTCGCCCCATCACGCTCGTGCTCACGACTTCGAGACAAAACTCTCCTGGCAGACCATTTCTCAAGAGGATGTGCATGAGGCTGGCAATCCCTCCGGCCGGAGGGAAGACCGGTGACACATAGAGGACACGTACCGCTCTAGAATGCTTCTGAATCATTCCGCGAGGAGCGCCGCCCGCCATCTCGGGAAGTCCTCCTGCGCGCGCTGATAGTCGTCGGGCCGGCCGATATCCAGCCAGTACCCGCGGTGTCTGTAGCCTAGCACTCTCTCTTTCGCAGACATCAGCGCCTGGACGAGCATCGGAAGATCGAATCGCTCTTCTCTGGGGATCAGGTCGAGCACCGTCGGCTCGAAGACGTAGATGCCCATGCTGACGTCGTAGTGAAAAGAGGGCTTCTCGCGGTACGCGCACAGCATGGACTCGCCGTCGGTCTCCACGACCCCCAGATCGATGGTCACGTCTCGGGCGTAGATGCCAACCGTCGCCACGGCCCCACTCGATCGGTGAGTCTCAACCATCGTCGTGAAGTCGAGATCCGTGAGCAGATCGCCGTTGAGGACGAGAAAGGTCTCGTCGAGTCCCTGAACGAGACCGAGGGGACCGGCCG
>JBGOTP010000428.1:0-4275 GCA_041476545.1 Vicinamibacteria bacterium
CTCTCGACGCGGCCAACGGCGGAACGGATCTCGAAATGCCAGGTCCGGAGCACTTCAACCGGGATTCGCTGCTCCCGCTCATTCGTGAAGGCCGCGTGACGCAGGCGACGATCGACGACAAGGTACGGCGTCTCTTGCGCAACAGCGTGCGCTTCGGGTGGATGGACCGTCCCCAGCTCGACGCTTCGATTCCGCGCTTTAATCTGCGAGGCCGCGCGGTGGCGCTGGAAGGCGCGCGAGAGAGCATGGTCCTGCTCAAGAACGAGCGCAACGTGCTTCCGTTGAACAAAAAGCGTGTTCGGACGCTGGCTGTGATCGGCCCCAATGCCTTCCCCGCCGTGCCGCTCGGCGGCGGCAGCGCGACGGTGCCTCCATTCCATGCTGTGAGCTTCGTCGAAGGACTCGGAAATTATCTGGGGACAGCCGCGAGCGTCGTGTACGCGCGTGGTCTGCCGAGCTGGAGCTGGGTCGCGGCCGGGACCAGCTTCACGACGGACAAAGCTGGGTTACATCGGGGCCTCAGCGCGGAGGTCTTCAACAATCACGAGCTCTCGGGCGCGCCAGCGAGCACTCGTGTGGATCAGCACGTCAGCGTGGGTGTGCCCCTCGATAGTGCGATGTTCGCATCCGGAGAGCCTATCGACTTCTCTGTTTTCGGAGCGCCACCAAAGCTCGTCGCGACGCGGTGGACGGGCTACTACACGCCGCGCACACCAGGCAGACATGACGTGGTCGTGCAAGAGGGCGGCTTTTCGGACGGCGGTTATCGCCTGTACGTCGACGACAAACTGGTCAGAGACTCATGGCAGCTGGCGAAAGCCGCGATCGAGCCAACCAGCCTCGTTCTCGACGCGGGACCACACAAGGTGGTGCTCGAGCACCGCAGTGTCACGGGCTTCGGCAGCCCATTCATTCGAATGGGAATCGTGCCGGAAAGCGGCTGGGTCGATCAATCCGCGGTGGCGCTCGCAGCAAAGGCGGACGCGGTTATTCTCGCCGTCGGCTTCGATCCACAGAGTGAGGGCGAGGGGTGGGACCGCACTTTCGCCCTGCCGCCGGGCCAGGACCAACTGATTCGCGCGGTCGTCGCGGCGAACCCGAACAGCATAGTGGTGGTGACGTCGGGTGGCAGTGTGGACATGAGTCAGTGGGTCGATCGGGTTCCTGCGGTCGTCGAAGCGTGGTATCCCGGCCAGGAAGGAGGAACTGCTTTGGCCGAGATCCTGTTCGGCGACGTTAACCCGTCGGGCCATCTGCCGGCCACGTTCGAGCGGCGCTGGGAAGACAATCCATCGAGCGCAAACTATTACCCGGCAGCGGGCTCCAATCGCGTCGAATACAGCGAGGGAGTGTTCGTCGGCTACCGCGGATTCGAAAAGAGCGGAACGCATCCACTCTTTCCGTTTGGATATGGATTGTCGTACACGACGTTCGCTTACCGCAACCTTGCGATAAGCCAGGTTGCCGGCACCTCGGGGAGAGACACCCACTGGAGTGTATCGTTCGACGTTTCCAACACGGGAGATCGCGCCGGCGCCGCGGTGGCGCAGGTGTACGTTGCTGATCCCGGAGCAAGCGTTCCCCGGCCAGCCAAGGAGCTGAAAGGATTCGTCAAGGTGATGCTCAAGCCTCGCGAAACTCGTCGAGTGACGGTTCCGCTCGACGTGCGCTCACTCTCGTTCTACGATGTCTCCGGCAAGCAGTGGCGCGCGGAAGCGGGTGATTTCAAGATCCTCGTCGGGGCTTCTTCGGCGGATACCAGGCTCACCGGGACGCTACACCTGGCAAACACTGTCACGGTGAAGTGAGCAGTTTGTCCGGGCGCGCAAACCTTTTTGACGTATCGGGCATCAAACCTTTCTATCGGAGGTAGTAGCGACGGCCCACCAGCACGCACTCCGACTCCTTCCGGAGAGGGCCGTCTATGGATCACACGTCTGGTGGCGTCATCGGATCTGGGTACCGGACTCGATTTCACCATATGCAGGATTGCGTCTGGACAGTCGCCGCCCTTCTGGGGTTGCTCACAGGCTGCCTGGAAACGGCGAGCATTTTTTCCGAAACGCCGAGAAATGCAAGACTCGTAGTTCGAGATGACGATCCGCAAAGGGATCTGTCAGGCCAGTCGCCGGGTTCCACGCCACCCGGGCCAGCGGCGCCCTTACCCGTGCCATCCCCTGCAGCGAATTATTCGGAAGACTACTGGGCGGCTCTAGCCGTTCTCGATGTAACCGCGTTGCGCAGTGTTGCCCGGAGTGACCCGGAGATCGGCCTGGCGGAAGGTATGGCGCTGCTGACGAGCGGCGAGCACGGGAAAGCGGAGAGCGCTTTCGTCGCGATGAGCAGACAAGCCGCTGATCTCAATGTGGCAATCGCTGCTCAAATCATGCTCGCGACCACTCTTCTTTACGAGCGCAAATGGACGACGCTTCGAGACCTTACGACCACTTCGACCCTCGGACCATTCGATCGGGAGAATACCGCGGAGCTGGAACAATGGGGACATGCGTTCGCGGGTGTGGACGAGCAGACGACAACGCTGCCAGAGAAACCGATCTCGCTTCCACTGAGGCTGACTCCCACAGGGACTCCCGCGATCCGGGTGCGAGTAAATGGAAAGGAATACGAGTTCTGGCTCGACACAGGATCGAGCATGACCGTGTTGAGCTCCAAGGTAGCCTCAGACGCAAACGTTCCGGTGATTTCTCCCGACATGCTGACGATTCGAACATTCGAGGGGACTGCTTCGGTCAAGCCCGCAGTCGTGAAACGACTGGAAATCGGACCGATCGCCTTCGCCAACACCCCGACGATCGTCATGGACGCGGCTCTCATGAGAGTCAAATCCACCGCCGAGGGAGTGACGGGCCAGGGTGTGCGCGTCGATGGCATCATCGGCTGGGACCTTATCCGACAGCTCGACATAGTAATGGATTTTGAGGATGAAACGATCACGCTAGGGCGACCAAAGCGCCTAGGAATAATTGGAACAGAATTTCAAAATCTGACGTGGGTGGGGAAACCTCTGGTTCAGGTTCGGACGAAGCCTGGTGGCACGTTCCGATTCTCGCTCGACACCGGCGCCCAGATCAGCCTCCTGAACGGCTCGATACTGGAAAAGGTGGGAGTTGCCGCGCGGACGTACGGCGGCCGTGTGTTCGGAATTGCCAAAACCGGCGGCCATACGACTCGAATCGTTCCCACACTGGCCCTCGAGGTTGGAGGGCGATCGCTGCGACTGGAAAGCGTAATGGTCTACGGTCCGGCTTATTCGGGCCTCATTAACTGTGATGGCATTCTGGGTAGCGACATCGGGCACTTCGGGAAAATCAGGATCGACGCGACGAACGGACTGTTTTCGGTCGGAGGATGATCACCACCAAGAACCCTTTACTCGCCGCGTTTCAAGATCGTCGCAAAAAGGCTGGTATCGACGTTCCCGCCCGACAAAACCACGGCCACTATGCGACCGCGCATCTTCTCTTTTTCCTGAAGCATTGCGGCAAGCGCTGCCGCACCGCCGCCTTCGGCCGTGTTGTGGGTGTCGGCAAACAATGCCCGCATTGCGGACTCGACCTCATCATCGCTCACCCGAATTACGCGCTCGGCACCCTTGCGCACGATGGCGAGCGACGTCTCCACCGGAGTCCGGCACGCCATGCCGTCGGCAACGCGCGTCGTCACGTCGTGAGAAACAACGACACCCTGCTCGTATGAGAGCGCGAACGCAGGAGCACCTTCGGAGACGACCGCAACGACGCGAGTGTGGAGGCCAAGGGCATCCCGTGCGGCGATGACGCCGCAGATTCCGCTTCCCAATCCGACCGGGACGTAAATGGTGTCTATGGTAGGAACGGCGCGGAACAACTCGAGCGCGTAGGTGCCTACGCCGCGAACGAGCAGTGGATGAAAAGATGGGAACCTATGCCAGCCCCGCTCGACCGCGATTTCGTCGGCGGCCTCGCACGCTGCCTGGAAGTCATGTCCCTTTTCGATGACTTCCACACCGAGGGATCGCATCGCCGCATTTTTCTCGACGCCGTTCCCGAATGGAACGACAACCGCAGCCGGAATACCGTACTGGCGAGCGGCGAATCCCACCGACTGGCCGTGGTTCCCCCTCGTCGCGGAGATCACTCCGGCCGGTCTTGGACCAGTCCGACACAGCTCGTCCAGATAAACGAGTCCGCCACGCACCTTGAACGCTCCCGTTGGCGTGTGGTTTTCATGTTTCACCCAGACGGTCGTACCAGCGCGCGCCTCGAGCAGGGGCCA
>JBGOTP010000429.1:0-4265 GCA_041476545.1 Vicinamibacteria bacterium
CGATGCGTTTTACGAGATCCTTGGACTGCGAGTGCCGCTCATCAGGATGCCGGTGGCGCCGGGCCGGAATATCGCGATTCTGGTGGAGGTGGCCTCGCGCAATCAGCTCCTCCGATCCCGCGGTCGTCACGCGGCACGCGAACTTGCCGATCGCCTCGACCAGGCGATCCGGCGGGCGGATGCGCCAGGGCCACATACTGGGAACGACGAAGACGAAGAACTCGATCCGGAGGGCGGACGGTAGTCGTGAAAGCGAAAAGTCAGAAGTCAAAAGGCAACGGTTATCCGTTCGTCATTCTCACGGGGTTGTCTGGGGCGGGCAAATCCCAGGCGATCCGCGCGCTCGAAGATCTGGGCTACTTCTGCGTGGACAATCTGCCAACGCCGATCATGCCGACGATGGCGAAGCTCTCACTTCGCGGCGGCATCGAGAAAGTGGCTATCGTCGTCGATGTGCGCGAAGGGAACTTCCTGTCGTCGTTTCCGGAGGTCTTCAAGGGGCTTCGCGAGATGCGGGGCCTCAAGCCGGTCCTGATCTTTCTTGAGGCGAGCAACGGGGTCCTGCTGCGGCGCTTCAGCGAGACACGGCGGCCGCACCCGATGGCGCCCAACCGTTCGCCGAGCGAGGGCATTCGCGATGAACGGGTCCATATGGCGGCGATCCGGGCGATGGCCGATGAGATCGTCGACACGTCGGACATGACCGTTCACGAGCTCCGACAGTTCTTCATGGGGCTGTCGCGCGATCGATCCCGCGCGGGACTGGTTGTGACCGTTCTCAGTTTCGGATTCAAGTACGGTGTACCACTGGACGCCGATCTCATGTTCGACGTGCGCTGTCTGCCCAACCCCCATTTCGTGCGGACGCTGCGGCGTCGAACCGGACGCGATCGCGCGGTGGCCGCGTTCATGGAGCGGGAGGAGTCGACCCGGGTGTTCATCAAGCGGCTCGAGGAATATGTCACGTTCGCCGTACCCTGCTATGTGGCTGAGGGCAAGAGCTATCTGACGGTGGCGATCGGGTGCACCGGGGGGCGTCATCGCTCGGTGATGATTGCGGAGCGGCTGCGCCGATCGATCGCGGCCGTGGACGGCGTGCGCGTCCGCGTCCGCCACAGGGACATCGGCCAGAAGTGAACCACGCTCACGCCGCGCGGTCGTGGCCGCTCGGAGGCCCTCGATGATTGGCGTCGTTGTCGTGACGCACGGGCAGCTTGCGACGGAGTTGGTGAACGCGGCAGAGATGATTGTCGGAGACCTGCCGCAGTTTACCGCTGTCTCCATTGGGTGGCACGACGAGGTCAACGACGCGCGGGAAGACATCGCGCAGGCCATCGAGCGTGTCAGGGGAGACCGCGGTGTCCTGTTGCTGACCGACATGTTTGGCGGGACGCCATCGAACCTTGGCATGACCTTTCTCGAGGCAGACCGCCTGGAAGTGATTACGGGCGTCAACCTGCCGATGCTCATCAAGCTCGCTTCGCTGCGGAGCTCCTCGGATCTCCTCGCGGTGGCCCGCGAAATGCGCGATCATGGGCGGACGGCGATCTGGGTGGCGTCGGACCTGCTCAAATGACCTCGCGATCCGTGACTGTCGTCAATCAGTTGGGCATGCACGCGCGGGCCGCCGCGAAGTTCGTGCACCTCGCGACCCGCTTTCAATCGCGGATTCGGGTGGGCCGTCACGGACGCGAGATGGACGGCAAGAGCATCATGGGCATCCTCCTCCTGGCTGCCGCCAAAGGCTCCACCATTACCATTACGGCCGATGGGGCCGATGAGCAGGCGGCGGTCGAGGCCCTGGCGGGCCTTGTCGAGACCGGATTCGGTGAGGATGTATGCAGCGCCTGAAGGGTATCGGCGTGTCTCCAGGGGCCGTGTGCGGAAAGGCCGTCATCCTGATCCAGCGCGCGCAGGTGCTCCGCTATCACATTGCGGCGACCCGCGTGTCTCACGAACTCGAGCGACTGGAACGGAGCCGCACCCGCTCGCACGAGCAGCTCATCGACATCCGGGCCCGGGTCGCCCGGCGGCGGGGACCGGAACTCGCGTCGCTCTTCGATGCGCAGTTGCTCATGCTCGACGACCCCATGCTGATGCCGCGGGCGGCCGATCTGGTGCGCGAGCAGCAGATCAACGCGGAGTGGGCCATCCAGCGCGTCTTTGAGGAACTCAGCCTGGTGTTCGACGATGTCGCCGATCCGTACCTGCGTGAGAGAAAAGGAGATGTCGCGGACATCGTGGGCCGCCTTCGCGTGAACCTCCGGCAAGGGGTGACTACTCCGCGCGAGCTGCTGCGGGAAGTCGAGGAGGCCTCCGTCCTCATCGCGGACGAGCTGACGCCATCTCTAGCCGCTCAGGTGGACTGGACCAAGGTCCGCGGCTTTGCGACCGACGCGGGGAGCCGGACCTATCACACGGCAATCCTGGCCCGGTCGCTCGAAGTCCCCGCGGTGGTCGGGCTGCACGATGCGAGCCGGCTCGTGCGGGCCGGTCAACTGGTTGTCATCGACGGCACGACGAACGAAATCATTCTCGACCCCGACGAGGAGATGATCGCTCGGGTGGCCAGAGACACATCGGATCATCGCCCCGCCTCCGTGGTGGTGGCCACCGGTCGCCGTCCGGCGAGGACGGCCGATGGCGTCCAGATTCGACTGGAGGCCAACATCGAGTTTCCAGACGACCTGGCGGCGGCCCGCTACGCCGGCGCCGAGGGGATCGGACTCTACCGGTCGGAGTTCCTGCTGTCGCCGGGATCGCACGACACGACCGAGGAGGCGCAATACGAGATCTACCGCCGGATGCTCGAGGGCATGGCGCCCGGCCCCGTGACGGTGCGGACCTTCGACGTGGATGAGGATCAGTTGGCCCTTCGCTCGGCGGGACCGGCGCTCGGGGGAGGCTGGATTGCCGAGGAGGAGCGGGGAAGCCGTCAGGGTCTGCGCGGCCTGCGTTTGAGCCTCGCGCGGCCGGAGCTGTTTCAGACGCAGCTGCGCGCACTCCTGCGAGCCGCCCGTCATGGCTCGCTTCGGATCATGTTCCCGTTCGTGTCCGGCGTCGCGCAGGTACGCGAGGCGCGGCGGATGATCGCCGCGACCGCCGCCGAACTCGAGCGCCGCGGCGAACAGGTGCCGCGCGTGCCGGTCGGCGTGATGATCGAGATTCCCGCGGCGGCCTACACGGCCGATCTGTTCGCCCGGGAAGTGGACTTTTTCACGATCGGCACGAATGACTTGATTCAGTACTGCCTGGCGGTGGACCGGGCCGACGAGCGCGTGTCGCGACTGTACGAGCCCCTCCATCCGGCCATTCTTCGCGTGCTCGTCATGGTGCGGCGGGCGGCGGCGCGACACAGGATTCCCGTGTCGCTCTGCGGCGAGATGGCGTCCGATCCGGCGCTGCTCATACTCCTCGTGGGTTTGGGATTGCGGGAGTTCAGCATGACACCTGGCGCTATCGGGGTCGCCACGCAAGTGCTGTCCGAGGTGCGGAGCGACGATTTGCGAGCGCTGGCCCGCCGCATTCTGCGGCTGCCGACTGTTGAAGAGATCGAACGTGAACTGCTGGCCGCGTTGGGCCGGCCATCCCTTGCCAGGGAGTAGGAGAACACTGGTGTCAAACGACGTGACGCGCGTCGAGAAGCCGTGGGGCTACGAGCTGCATTGGGCGAAGACGGATCGCTACGTGGGCAAGATCATCCACGTGAATGCCGGACACGCCCTGAGCCTCCAATATCACAACATCAAGGATGAAACGATTCTCTTGTGGTCCGGCCGTTTGCTCTTCGAGATCCAGCAGGGCGAGACGCTCGTCAAGCACGAGATGAACCCAGGCGAGCGCGTGCACATCACGCCAAAGACGGTTCATCGGATGACGGCAATCGAGGACAGCGATATCTTCGAAGTCTCGACACCTGAGCTGCACGACGTGGTGAGGTTGGAGGACAGGTACGGGAGGAAAACTTAGAAGTCAAAACTGAAAACTTCAAAGGACTTCGCAGTCCTTTTGAGTTTTCACTTCTAGGTTCCAAGTTCCGTCAGAACGGAATGTCGTCGTCGCTCAGCGGCTCCGAGGGTTCGGCGGGACCGGCGTGGCCACCGCTCATACCCATGTTGTCGCCGCCACGGTCGGTCGACCCGCCTGCGCCACCGCGACCGCCACCCCCGCCGAGCAGGACGACCTTGTCGCCGCGAATCTCGGTCGTGTAGCGCTTGTTGCCGTCCTTGTCGTCCCACTGGCGCGTCTGCAGGCGGCCCTCGACG
>JBGOTP010000430.1:0-4259 GCA_041476545.1 Vicinamibacteria bacterium
CCTAACTCGCGACACCCGTCAGTCCGCGAGCCCCTCGGCCTTCTTCTCGGCCGCCGTAATCTTCCCGCCCGCCGCGACAATCTCCGCGTCCCGATCGATCGCGAGCTGCGGGACTTTCACGAACTTCGCCACGGCCGCGGATGTGCCGTTGATCTTGAGCTGGCGCATCAGGAACGTGAAGCGCTCCTCGAGCGACTGGCCGATGGCGCGTCGACGGTCGTCGGCGATGCTCCACATGCGGCGCTTGAAGGGACCGATGGCCTTCTTGCGCGCCTTGTAGATGAACTGCTCTTCGGTGTCCTTCGGCTTCCGTTCCTCGACGGCGTTCTCACGGATCCAGGCGTACATTTCGCTTTTGAGGTCAGCGGGGAATTGCGGATGCTCGTAGACCATGTTTTGAAAATCGGTGGCGAGATGAATCTCGCACGCGCTGGCGCGCGGAAATGCGTCGAAAGCGTCGGGCGGGAGCGTTGACGCGCCGTGCTGCACGGCGCCTCCCAGGCCATAGTCCTTGCGCGCGATTCTCGACAGCTCCTCGAGCGTCTTCAGATCGATCTTCACGTCGGTCCGCACCGTTCCGTCGGCATTCACGAAGCCGCCGTGGGCCGTCCCGGTCTGGACACTGATCTTACTCAACCCAATCAGGCCAGCTCCACGCGCCTTGAGCGTGCGATTGAATCCGTCCATGTAGGCGTGCAGCTCGTGGACGTCGGAGTTCTTGCCGCCCACCTCTCCAATCTCGCCGCCGACCGACACGATCATCCCCTGCGGCTCCTGCGACCGAATGAATGCCGCGAAGTCGGCCGCGAGCGTGACGTTCACTTCCTGCTGCTCGGCCAGCGTCGGCTTGTCCAGATCGACGAGAGTCGACGTGTCGATGTCGATGTTATAGAAGCCGGCCGCGATCTCCTCTTTGATGAGCGCGCGCAACGCCGCAATTTCCTTGTCACGCTCCGGACTGTTGTACTTCTTGGCGTTGGTCTGGACGTGATCGCCCTGAATGAAGAGCGGGCCGCGGAATCCTTCGCGCAGCGCCGCCGCGAGGACGACGGCCGCGTACTCGTGCGGACGTTGTTCCGTGTAGCCAATCTCGGATCGGGCAATTTCAAAAATGAAGGCACCGGCATCGAGCTTCTTCGCCGACCGAATGACGGCGCGCGCGGTGTCGTACGCCATGGCGCGCACGTTGATCGCGGGCACGGTGAATCCGCTGGCGTCGCCGCGGCCCATCGCGATGTAGAGGTCGTGAATCGACGCGGGCCGGATGCCGGCCGCCGCCGCAAGGCTTCGAACGACCCAGCGGGCCGTTCCGCGCAGCTCGGCGTCGGGGCCGAACGCCGCCGTCCAGGCCAGCCTGTCGATCAACGCGCCGTCCAGGGCGCCGGCGTTCGTGACGCTGACGCGATCGCTCAAAATGGTCGCCGCCGGCTTGACAGCGTCCGTCATCTCTTTTACGGATTGAAACATGGGCTCCTCATCTCTACTTTTGACCGTCACCCGTCGACTGTCAACTGGGGAACGGCAGGGCTGAAGCCTTGCACTACGTCAGGCCAACTTCCGATCCACGACCGGAAAGCTGAAATCCTCCACCTCGACGGCTCCCGCCGCAGCGTCAATCATGCCCTCGATGGGCAGTTGCTGCTCGGCGGCCAGGACCTCGTTGAGCCTCGCCCGCGTGAGGGGGTGCTTGGGCGTAAACAGCTGGCAGCAGTCCTGGTCCGGAATGTTCGAAATCGGGAGCGTGCCAATCCGCGCCGCCTGCTCGATGATCTCATCCTTATCCATCCCCACAAGTGGCCGCAGCACCTCCAGCTTCGTCGCTTCCGCAATGACCGTGAGATTCTCAATCGTCTGCGAGGCCACCTGGCCAATCACCTCGCCCGTCACGAGAGCACGCGCGCGCCACTGGCGCGCCAGCCGTTCCGCGATCCGAAGCATCAGTCGGCGATAGATCACGACTCGCATGCCGGCGGGGACGGCCAGCAGCACCTGCTGCTGCAGTTCGCCAAACGGCACCAGCATCAGCCGCGATTTGAGCTGATGCTTCGTGAGGAGCGCGGCAATCTCGCGGACCTTTTCCTGCGAGGCACGCGACAGAATGGGATAGCTGTGAAAATGGATGAGGAGCACCGAACAGCCGCGCCGCATCATGCGGTAGGCCGCGACCGGCGAATCGATGCCGCCCGACAGTAGACACGCGACTCGCCCGCCGGTGCCCGTGGGCAATCCGCCCGCGCCAGGCTCCTTGCCAAAGAAGTAGAAGGCCCGCTCGGGGAGCATCTCAATGTGCACCGTCAGCGCGGGATTGCTGAGATCGACGTGCCAGTCCGTGGCCTCCTTGATGAGGCCGCCCACCTCTCGCTCGATCTGCGGCGAGGTGAACGGAAAGCGCTTGTCCGAACGCCGCACGCTGACGCGAAATGAATCGGGACGACGACCGCCCCGATCGTCAAGGTCGCTCAAAATCGCCGAAGCGAGCGCGCTGAATTCAAGTGGCCCGCGTCCGGCGTACGAAAAATTAGCGATACCGAACAGGCGGCCAATTCGATCCTGGATCTCCTGCCTCGGCGCGTCCGTGTCCAGCTCAATCTCAATCCGTCCCATGATGGACCGGACACTGCGCACGCCAAGGCCGCCGAGCGCGTCCCGCAGATTGCGAACGAGAATCTGGATGAACCACGGGCGATTCTTTCCCTTGAGCGAGAGCTCCTTGTAGTGAACGACGATGGCATTCATTGGAGATCCGCGATGACAGCCGCCGCGGCACCGTGGCCGCTCCTGACCGCGCTTTCGATCGTAGCGGGCAACCCGGTATCGATCCAGTCACCGGCCAGATAGAGTCGTTTCACGGGCGTGACGGTGCCGGGTCGCGCTGGTTGCCCGGGGGCCAGCGAGAAGGTCGCGCGTGGTTCGCGGACAACCGTCGCTCGCCGCAGCTCCGCGGATCGCGCGGCCGGCAGGGCATCGACGATCTCTCCGTGTGCGATGGCGATGAGCTCCGCGTTAGTGCATTTCATGAGGGGCGAAGCCCCGCTCGACACGAGCGACAGGTGCGACGCGTCGTTTGTCCGCTCGAACACGTCCCGCTTGTCGAATACCCACTGCATGTGGCGACCCGGGAGCCCGATGAACGGTACGTCCATGATGTGCCGATTGAACCAGAGATTGACGGTGACGATCGGCGACGAGACCATGGCCCGCGATCGATCGAGAATCGGCCCCAGTAGCTCGGTGTCTCCTTCAAACAGATCCGCGAACGCGAACCACGGCACGGCAGAGATGACCGCCCCCACATCCAATGTCTCTCCCCCGGATCGCAGGGCGCCGATTGCGTCGCCATCGAGGCGAACGATGGCCGATCGTCCCGTACACACCTCGCCTCCGCGACTCTCGATGAACGCCCGCGCCGGCGCCGCGTACATCTCGTGCAACGGTTTAGTCGGCAGGACAATGGACGCGGCCTGTGGATCCGCGCCGAACATGTCCGCGAGGACTCGCGCGAAGACGGGAGCCGCGGCTTTCGACGGCGGCTGATTCAGCGCGGCAAGCGCCAGCGGCTCCCACAACATTTCCCGCAGGCGCGCGCTCTGCCCGTTCCGAACGAGCCAGCCCTCGACGGTTTCGCCAGGCGACGCCGCAATCTTCTGTCCACCGGCTGGCACCTGGCGTCCGCCGGACTGCGACTCGCCGGACAGCCGATGGTCGGCCTGCGCTCTCGCCTGTCGACGAGCCAGCCGGAGAGGAGTGGCCATCCGCAGAATGGACCACCGATCGCGCCAGGCGAGCGCGTCCCAGTCGAGCACACCAGCCAGAAGATGAAGCGGCGAGGGCAGCCACGGGCACTCGAGCCGGGATCGCCTGCCGGCTCGATCGATCATCGTCACACTGAGCTGCGGCTGTCGCTTGACGTTGTCGAGGGCGCCGATGTCGCTCAGGAACGAAAGCGTGTCCGTGTAGCAGCCGAGCAGGACATGCTGGCCGTTGTCCACCAGTTCGCCGGTCTCGCGATCGGGGAACGCCGTGGCGCGGCCACCGAGACGGCTGCGGGCCTCGAGCACGACTACCCGCGCACCCTCGCGCGCGAGCCGCACCGCCGCACTCAACCCGGCAAACCCCGCCCCGATGACGGCCACGTCATACACCATGTTTACCCACCCCAGCCTGCCCCACCAGCCCTGGGCGCCCCCCCCCCCCCCCCCGGGGGGTTTTGTGGGAGGGGGCCGCCCCCCCCCCCCCCCCCCCCCCCCCCCCCCCCCCCC
>JBGOTP010000431.1:0-4253 GCA_041476545.1 Vicinamibacteria bacterium
CGGCGGTGGTCGCCGGACACATCCTGGAGTGCGGCGCCCAGGCAACGGGCGGCAACTACTCGTTCTTCCAGGAAGTGCCGGGGCTGGAGCACCCGGGCTTCCCGATCGCTGAGATGCACAGGGACGGGTCGTTCGTCGTCACCAAGCATGACAACACCGGAGGCCGCGTGTCGGTGGGCACCGTGACCGCGCAGTTGCTGTATGAGATCGGAAGCGAGCGCTATTTGAATCCCGATGTCGTGGCCAGGTTTGACACGATCAGGCTGCAGCAGGAGGGGCCCGACCGCGTGTCGGTAAGCGGCGTCAGGGGCGAACCGGCGCCTGACACGACGAAGGTCTGCATCAACTATCTCGGCGGCTTCCGCAATACGATGACTTTCGTGCTGACAGGGTTGGATATCGAAGCGAAAGCGAAGCTCGCTGAGGACACGCTATTCGCGGCGCTGGGCGGTAAGGAGAGCTTCGGCGAAGTAAGCGTGAAGCTTACTCGCTCGGACAAGGAGGACCCGGCGTCGAATGAGGAGGCGACCGCATTTCTGCGGATTACCGTGAAGGACAAGGACGCGCGGAAGGTCGGACGCGCCTTCTCCAGTGCCGTGGTCGAAATGGCTCTGGCCAGCTACCCGGGCTTCACCATGACGTCGGGACCCAGCGAAGAATCTTCGTACGGGGTCTATTGGCCCGCGCTCGTCCCCGCGGGTGCGATCGAGCAGGTGGTTGTGGCGCACGACGGCTCGCGCGTCGAGGTCCCGCCGGTGTCGGCGAAGGAGAGCGTGGAGATTCCGCCCGTGGCAGCGCCAGGAGTGAAGGTGCCGGACGGGCCAACGAGACGAGTCCCGCTCGGCACGGTCTTCGGCGCTCGCTCTGGCGACAAGGGAGGCAACGCCAACCTCGGCGTGTGGGCCCGTAGTGACAATGGATACGCCTGGCTGGCGCACTATCTCACCATCGACCGATTCAGGGAACTCGTGAGCGAAGCGCGAGACCTCGAAGTGCAGCGCTACGAGTTGCCAAACCTGAGGTCGGTCAACTTCGTGATCGTAGGGCTGCTCGGCGAAGGAGTCGCGTCGTCCACGCGGACCGACCCGCAAGCGAAGAGCCTCGGCGAGTACCTGCGCGCGAAGATGGTTGACCTGCCTGTCTCATTGATGGCCGATGCTCCGGCGCGCGATCCGGGTGACTAGCGAACGAAGCGGCGTGACGCTCAGTTCAGAAGGTGAGGACGACACGCGTAGGCTTACCTTCGCGCATCTCCGCGATCCCCTCGTTGACCTCGGCGAGCAGCCTTGCGCAGCGGATCGTCCTTGTTCTCCACGATGGCAGCCCGCGTTTTCATCCGCCGGTACTCCTTGTCATCGAAAGCACCCCATCTCTCGCGCAATGATGTACTTCTGGACCTCGCTTGTGCCCTCCGCGATGGTGGTTGCCCGGATGTCCCTGTAGTATCTCGATACCGGGGTTTCATCCATGTAGCCCATGCCACCGAATATCTGGACTGCATGGTCCGCGGCCCGCTTGGCCATTTCCGTGCAGAAGAGCTTGGCCATCGCCGCCTCCTTTGCGTGCGGGCGACTGGCGTCGTGGAGCGCGCATGCATTATCGCGGAGCAGGCGCCCGGCCTCGATCTCAAGCGCCATGTCGACGAGCATGCCCTGTACATACTGGAACCGCACGACCGGGCGCTTGAAAGCCACCCTGCTCTTCGCGTGGGCCAGTGCCTGATCCAGGCACTCCGCCGCCAGCCCAACCGCCTGCGACGCCAAATACAGCCGCGTGATATGGAACCCACCTGCGACGATCGCCTGTCGGCCGGACTCTCGACCGCCCAGAAGGTTCAGTTCGGGCACCCGGCAATCGGCGAAGGAAAGCTCACGTGTGTCCGACGAGCGGAGCCCCATCTTCTTCAACGGTGGTCCCATCGTGAAACCGGGCGTACCCTTCGGCACGATGACGATGCCGAACCCTTCGTCCGTCCGGCACAGCACCATCGCGAACGCACAGTTGTCGAGGCCGGCGTTACTGATGAATATCTTGTTTCCGTTAACAACCCACTCGTGGCCATCAAGCGTGGCGCGCGTCTTGATCGCCGCCGTGTCGGAGCCCGCATCGGGTTCGGTGATCGCCCCAGCGCTCACGACTTCCCCGCGGATCGTCGGGGCGACGTACGAGTCCCGCCACGCCGAGATCTGCTCTTCGCTGCCGTGAGTCATCGAAAGCGCGCCCTGTATCCCGACCCACAGAGTAAGTCCGAGTGACATGTCCACCCGGCTCACTTCCTCGAGTGCCAGACAGAACGACAACGAGTCCGCGGCGGCGCCGCCGAACTCCTCTCGGAACGGCATGCCGGCCAGTCCGAGTTCACAGAGACGGCGATAGAGGTCGTAGTCGAAGTGTCCGGTCGCGTCGCGCTCGCGCGCCCCGGGCTGCACCTCGTTTCTGGCGAACTCACGCACGGTTCGCTTTATGGCTTCCTGCGCTTCTGTATGCCCAATCATACCTTGCCGGCCAGACTTCCCAGTAACTCGCACGTTCGCTCAAGCGACATCGCGGCGGCGTCTCCCACGGGATACACCCACGCGATAAGGTCTGTCGCGCCGGCGGCAGACAGTGCCCGGATCTGCCGCTCAACGGAGGCTTCGTCACCTACGACAGCCAGTTCCGCGGGTGTCTTCACGCCCTCTCGCTCAAGCACCCGCTGATAGTTCGGCAACCGGCCGTACACCTCGAACGTCGTGGCCGCCTGCTCACGTGCCGCCGCCACGTCATCGGTGACCGCAACGGGCAGCAGTACGCAAACCCTGGGCTGGGGCCTGCCCGCCGCGTGAGCCGCAGCATTGATCTTCGGTACATAGTGTGCTCCGATCGTCTTTGGGCCGGCCCACGCGAGGATCGTGCCGTCGGCGATCTCCCCGGCGATTCGCAGCATGATCGGCGCCAGGCCTGAAATCAGAACCGGACAAGATCTTGCGTCTGGTATCTGGAGGGCGCCGACAACGCGGAACTTCTGGCCCATGAAAGCGACTCGACCCTCGTTCAAGAGTGGGACCAGCACCGAGAGGTATTCCCGGACATGTAGTGCGGCCTGATCATACGGGAGGCCCCACATGTCCTGGACGAGCACCTTGTGTGATGGACCGATGCCCAGTGAGAACCGTCCGCCGGTTGCCGCTTGAGTCGTGACGGCCTGGATCGCCATGTGGAACGGATGCCGCGAGTGTGTCTGCGCGACCGCTGTACCTATCTCAATACGCTTGGTTTCCCTTCCAGCCAGGGCGGCCAGCGTCAGGGCATCGTGGCCAAAGATCTGTCAGTACCAGCAACTGTCCAGGCCATATCGTTCTGCGTCGACCGCCACCTGGATCTGTTCCGTGAACGTAGGGCCGCTAGAGAACGAGTGAATGCCAATGCGCATAGGTTCCTCCGAATGGTCTATTCGAATACTTTTTCACCGTCCACGTCGGCGTCCGGTGCGTCGGCCTCCACATCCCGGGCCGGGGCAGCCATGCCGAGTTCGTCGTAGTACTCGTGCTGGATGAGCAGGCTCATGATCTCGTTCGTGCCGGTCCAGATCATAGAGAGACGAGCGTCGCGCAGCAATCGCTCGATCGGATAGACGTTGGTGTAGCCGATGCCGCCCATGATCTGCATGGCGTGGTTGATGATCTGCCACGCCGAGTCGGTGGCGAACTTTTTCGCCTCGGATACCAGTCGGCGGACGCGTCCGGGCTCATCCCCTATGTCGGCCGCGCGCGCGGCGGTCTCGACGAGGGAACGGGCAGCGTCCAGGAGAGTGATGCTATCGGCCACCTTGAAGCTCACCCCCTCGAAGGCGCGGATCTTCTTGCCGAAGGCTCGGCGGCGGTCGCTGTAGCGGGCAGCGATCTCCAGGGCCGCGCGGGCAGCCCCTAACACGCCGGCGGCGCTGGTCATGCGCTCCGGGATCATCATTTGGTTGAACACCAGAGCGGCGCCGTGCTCTTCACCGATCAAGTTCTCGGCCGGCACGCGTACATCCCGGAAATACACGCGTCCAGTGCCTCCGCCACGCATGCCCAAGAGACCATACACGTGCTGGACTTCCACCTGGGGGCCCCTCTCGACGATGAACGCGCTCAAGGACTCGTGAGCGGGGGCATCCTCCCGTGTTCGTGCGTACACCAGGAAATAGTCCGCGCCCTCGGCCCCGACGATGAAGCGCTTGCGGCCATTGAGGACCCAGAAGTCGCCCTCGCGACGGGCCACCGTTATCGCCC
>JBGOTP010000432.1:0-4240 GCA_041476545.1 Vicinamibacteria bacterium
CTACCCAGCTCGTTGCCCAAGGGCGGAGGCGGAGGAGGTGGCGGCGGGAATCGGCAGCCGGGTCCAATCCGGCACGCGGAGTCGATTGGCAAGGACGCTATCACCCTGCGTATCGCTCCCAAACCCAGCGTCCTGCCAGCGCTGAAAGACATCGAAAGCGTCGAGCTGAAGCCCGATAGCCTGCCGCATGCGGCGGTAGGTCTGCTGCTCGACGCCAAGCCCCTGGCGTCTGGCACCACGGAACAGATCGGCCTGCCTGAGGGAGGCGTGGGGTTTGGCACATCGACTGGGCCGGGATCCGGGGGTGGTGTCGGCGACGGCGTCGGAACGGGTATTGGCTCAGGCCAGGGCCCGGGATTCGGACCTGGATCTGGAGGCGGCACCGGCGGTGGTGTCTACCACGCGGGCGGATCGGTCACGGCGCCCCGGCTTCTGATGCAGGTTCAGCCGATGTACACGCCGGAGGCGCTCAGTCACCGGATTCAGGGCTCGGTCGTGCTGGAGCTGGTCGTGACACGGGAGGGACGGCCCTCAGCAATCCGGGTCCTGCGTTCGCTCGATCGGCGGGGTCTCGACGAGGAAGCGATCAAAGCCGTTCAGCAATGGCGCTTCGCGCCGGGCCGGCTGGCAGACACCACACCGGTCGACGTCCTCGTGAGCGTCATTATCGATTTCTCCATCCGATAGCCACTGCTGATTTCATCACAGCGCAGATAACGGAGGAGGCGGATCGATGAGCTCGATCCGAACCGCGGTCAGCTTGTACGCTGGCGTCCCGACCGTGGCATCACGGTGCGGACCCGTGATGGCATTCAGAAAGACCTCGACCGTGTGAAACGTCGCGAACAGCTGACCGGGCAGGACCGTCGCGCTGATACGGACCGGCAACACCGCGGCGCCGTATCGACTGACCAGACGCACGGGCTCATCGTCGTCAAGATTGAGTCGGCTGGCATCGGCCGGCGAGATGTCGAGAACGTCGGCAGGACGGAGTTCGTTGTTCCTGGTGCGGCGGGTCATCGTTCCGGCATTGAACTGATAGAGGGACCGGCCGGTCGTCAGGAGCATCGGATAGTCGGGTGTGATCTCCTCCGGACTGGTGTGATACTCGACTGACCGGAGCGCCGCGCGGGCTCCGGGCCCGAAGGAGTCGCGATGGAGGATCGGCGTGCCCGGATGATCCTCGGACGGACACGGCCATTGCAGGCCGCCCTTGTCGAGCCTCGCGTACGTCATCCCGCGCGCGCCTTCGCAGAGCGATCGCACCTCGTCCCAAATCTGCTCGGGACTCGTGAAATCGAACCCCTTCGCGCCCATCGCGCGCGCCATTTCGCAGAGGATCTGCCAGTCCGGCTTCGATTCGCCGACCGGCCTCAGCGCCGCCCGGACCCGCTGGATGCGCCGTTCGGCGTTCATGAACGTGCCGTCTTTTTCGAACGACGAGCAGGCGGGCAGGAACACGGTTCCGAACTCGCGCGCGGTTTCCGTGAGGAACAGGTCTTGAACGATCACGAGCTCGAGAGACCGAAGCGCACGGGCTGTCTCGGCGGCGTTCGGGTTCGTCAGCATGATGTCGTAGCCGATCGCCCAGAGACCCTTCAGCCGGCCGGCCAGCGCCGCGTCCATCATGGCGAGCATATGGAGTCCGCGTGTCGTTGGCAGCGACACGCCCCACTGTTGTCCAAAGGCGTCTCGTCCCTGGTCGATGGGCGTCGATCCGGTGAGCATGGCCGGATCGCAACCCATGTGCGCGGCGCCCTGCACGTTGTTCTGACCCCGCAGCGGATTGACGCCCCCGCCGGGTTTGCCGAGATTGCCGGTCAAGAGCGCCAGGTTGATGAGCGTCATCACGCCGTCGGTCCCCTGCGTGTGCTCGGTCAGGCCAAGACCGTGGACACTGATTGCGGGTGATCCGGTGGCGTACAGTCTGGCCGCGAGTCGAATCGCATCGGCATCGACGCCGCACGCCTGCGCGGCGCGTTCCGGGGGCCACGCCGCAATGAAACGCGCGAACTCGTCGAAGTCGGACACGCGGCGGTGAACGAAATCCCGATCGCAGAGCCCCTCGGTCACGATCGTGTGCGCCATCGCATTCAGCAGCGCGACGTTTGTCCCAGGCCGTACCGCCAGATGACAGGTGGCATACTCCGCCAGCTCAATGCGTCGTGGATCAATGACGATGAGGCGGGCGCCACGGCGGGCGGCCTGCTTGATGCGAGCGCCGACGATCGGATGGTCTTCGGTCGGGTTCGCGCCAAAGACCAGGATCGTGCGGGCGATCTCGATGTCGTCGAATGAATTGGTCGCCGTGCCCGCGCCGAGCATGCTCTTCAGCCCAGCCGCGCTCGGCGCGTGACAGACGCGGGCGCAGGAGTCGACGTTGTTGGTGCCGACGACCACCCGGGCAAATTTCTGCGTGAGGTGGTTCTCCTCGTTGGTCGCGCGTGACGAACCGAGGATCCCGAGGCTGTCCGGCCCGTGGCGTTCAATCAGGCCTCGCACGCGATCGGCCACGAAGGCGCGCGCTTCGTTCCACGATGCGCGTTTCCATTTTCCGCCCGCGTTTCCGCCTGCGCGAATCATCGGCTCGGTCACGCGGTCGGCTGCCGCCACGAACTCGAACGCGTACCGCCCCTTCACACAGAGGTGACCCTTGCCGACCGGCGCGTCCAGCACCGGCTTCACCGACACGATTCGACCGTCGCGCGTCCCGACATGCATCTCGCAGCCGACGCCACAGTACGGACACGTCGTTCTGGTCCAGGCCGACGCCGGACCGATCGTCAACGCGGCCGCATCCTCCAGGGCGCCGGTCGGACACGTATCCACGCAGGCGCCGCAACTGACGCACGAGCTCTCGCGCAAACTCGGCCCATCAGGACAGATGCGTGTCTCGAGCCCGCGCGCTCGCACGTGCCAGACACCCTGTCCCTGCACCTCGTCGCAGATGCGAACGCAGCGGTAGCAATCGATGCACCTGGCCATGTCCACGGCGATGTACGGGTGCGAACGATCTTGGAGATCCGGAAGAGAGGCGCTGCGGCAGAGTTCGCCTTCAAGACCGAATGCCCGCACGGCCTGATGGAACACTTTCTCGGGAAACCTGTCGACGGCCTCGGCGGGATACCGCCTGACCAGCAGCTCGAGCAAAGCCCGCCGGTTCTCCACGAGCTCGGGGGTGTCGGTCTCGATGACCATCCCGTCGTGAAGCGGCGTCGTGCACGCCGCAACGGGCCGGGGCAGCCCCTTGATGTCAACCAGACACAACCGGCAGGCACCGGATGGTGCGATCCGGTCATCGTGGCAAAGAGCCGGGAGGCGAATACCTACAGCCCGCAGAACGTCCAGAACGGAGACGTCTTCGGGACACTGGTGGGTTTCGCGGTTGATCACCGCGCGGAACATGAGGGCGTGGGGAGGCAAGAGCGAGTCCACCTCCGGCCAAGACCCGACGACCGATTGTGGTGCGCCGTTTGCAAACCTCAGCGTCGGTCGACTTCTGCAAACGTCTGTCACATCCATAACATCCATACAGGGGGCGTCATGAGTGCGAGCCTCGCCATCGTTTCACGAGAACAGATCCTCAATCGCATCTGCGGCGAATACCTGGAAATGCCGGGGCTGCGACTCACTCAGGCGCAGGCGCGGCGTTTGTGGGGACTCGATGAGGCGATCTGCACGGACCTGCTGGAATCGCTGACGAGAGACAGATTCCTCTATCGGGGGAATGACAACACCTATGCGCGCCTGACCGACGCGGACGTCGTGCGGAATTTTTCGCCGCAGGCGGGAAATTCCCCGCACTGAAGACCGCGCCCGTGAGCAATGCCCCTCCTGTCGAGTGAATACGCCATGCCAGACCTCGGGTCGCCGACTCTCACTCCACGGTCCCCGAAAACGTGACGGACCCGTGTCCCCCTGATCCGTCCCATTCGACGGCCATGCGCCACGTCCCGGCCATCCCGAAATCGCTGCGTGCCGCGTATCGTCCGGGAACATCGGTTCGTTGAACCTGAATGGTTCCGAACATCGCCATTCCGGGCATAGGCATATTGGCTGTCACGCTGACAGTGCCCACGTCAACGAGATGGCCATTCGACGGGGACTTGAATTCAATGACGAACATGTCCTTGCCGTGGCGGATGGCGTCGTGATCCGACAGCAGCACGACATCGATCCCCGCGGACTTGATCGTCTGGATCGCTGTCAGGTGTGCCGTGTCGGTCCCGCGGCGGCAGCC
>JBGOTP010000433.1:0-4224 GCA_041476545.1 Vicinamibacteria bacterium
ATCGCGGCCGATGGTCTGCTGCCAGCGGATGTACCACGGCATCATCGTGAAGCGCAGGAACCCACCCGACAACTGTTCGAGCCCGGTCCCCCAGGTTGTCGATTTCTCGGTGTGCTGAATCATGAACAGCGGCACGCGCCAGATCGACCCGGCCTGTTCGATGTTCAGCCCGAGGAGCTCCACGACTTGCGCGTCATCGGGGGACATCCCGACCGACTGCCACTGCAGGCCGCCCGGCAACACCGCGATCTTGTTCGCGTTGCCGACGCCGCGGTGCAGCTCGTTCCACTGATTCCGCACGCTGGTGATCTGCGCATCGGTCAGCTTGACCGGATCCTTTGATTGCAGCACGCCGCCCGGCCGAGCGGAGTTGCCGAACAAGGTCGCGTAGTACAGCTCGAGCGCCTTCGAGCTCGCGAGATGTTCCCGCAGCACGCGGATCGGGGACCGGCCACCGTTGTACCGAAGATGAAAGACTGGGGGCCGTTGGACGTCCCAGTTCCACACGATCGGCTCAGCTCGCCCTGGCTTCCGATAGGTGTAGCGCAACTGGTTCAAGGCATTGCGATCGACGCTCATCAGCCCCGGATGAAGCGGCCAGACCGCTTTGACGCGCCCGTTGGGTCGTCGTTCGATCTCCGCGTAGCCGTTGCCCCAGAGACAGGCGTGCCCCGTGATCGCCTCTTTGAACTCATTCGACGTCATCTCCGGATTCGCGAGGTCGTGGAAGATTGAATAGAGCTCGTGGTCGGTGTCCGGCGCTTTGTTCCCGCCGTCGAGCTTCCGGTACATCTTGATCGGTGTCTGCCCAAGCGTTTCTGCGATCACTTTCACGCAGGCATAGACGGCCGGAATCCCTTCGACGTTGGACTCGTTGATACTGACCCCGGACAGTGTGGGCACCGCACCGAGCGCTTCCATGAACGAGCGCGACGGCTCTTGCAGTGTACCGGCAGACTCGCTGGTCATCCGCCGCTCGAGGAGGCGGTCCAGAATCACGACTCAGCCGCTCGCATTCCGCATTCGGGCGCGATAGCTTCCACACTGACCGGCTGGAGGGGATGTCCGAACGTGTGGACCCAAAGGCGGATGCGTCCGCCGCAGAGCAAGCGGTCGAGTTCTTCAGCCGTGGGCTCCCACTCCGTCATCACAACGCCGCCCGCGTCTACGGATGCCGGCAAGGGAATGTACTGCGGCTGATCCTTGGCGAACACGACCAGCGTCGCGCCGTCGTGCAACGTCGGTTCAATAGGTGTCATGCCTCACCTTTCGGCGATTTCGTGGCCTTCGGCTTCGGCGGGAGGACCGCGAGCACGCTCACCGCCACGAGCACGGCCCCGGCGACGATCCACGCCGCCGGCCGGGACACCTGCGCGAGCCCGAACAGGAACAGCCCCACCCCGGCCAGGACGCCGACATCGCTCAGGATCGATTGGTCGAGTCGGCCGTCGAAACAGCGCGCCAGCAGTCCGCGCCGCGCCTTCATGCCTGAGTATGGAGGACTTTGCGCCAGAAAGTCATTTTAGGGATTTTTTCTCTTTGAGATCGCGCCGGATAATCTCCGGCACGCTGACCTCGGCCCGCTTCGCGCGCTTGTCGAGTTCGTCAAATTGTTTGGACGGCATCGAGACACCGACGCGCACCGACGGATCGGCCTTGTCGAGCGGCGGGCGCCCAGGCTTGCTCATATCACTAACAGCTCCGTGAGGTCGTCTTCCTTCGGCACCTGCGCGATCCGCCGCGCGTTCGCCATGACGAGCGCCGACGGGCCGTCGATCTTTTCCTTCGCCGCGTCCTTGTCGAGCCGCACTTCCTTGTTTCGACCGTGTCGGAGCACCGTGTTATCCATCATCCACGTCATGATCAGGTTGTTGCCGTGGGCGAGCGTCCCGTCAGCGATCAGTTTCGCGACCGATTGAATCGACTCATTGAGCGCAAACCCCTGCGGCGTATCAACGACGGTCAGCCCGGCGCCCTGGAAGTGCAGCGCCATGTGATTCGCGAACCGCTTGTCGTAGGCGATCTCGAGCACGCCGGAGTCGCGCGCGTCCTCGAGCACGGCCGCCTCGACGAGGTCCTCGTCCGTCGTGGTCCCTTCGGTGACTTCGAGAAGGCCGGCCCGTTTCCATTCGGCGTACGGACGATCTGGATACTTGAGCAGCGCGGACTGAGGGAGCCAGAACCGCGCCTTCATCGCGATCAGCCCGTTCACCAGTTCCCAGATCCGCACCCAGGCAGTGAAGTCGTCGGTTTGCCCCAGGTCGAGCGCGCCGTAGCAGGGCCGTCCGATCAGGTCGTCGTCGGTGAAGGTCAGCGCCGCGCACTCGTTGCGCCACTTCGTCATGTCCCAAGCTTCGACGTGCTGCGATGTCCAAACACACCCGTTCAACCGGAGCACGGTGTTCAACTCGGCTGGGATGTTCTTGGCATTCTGGACTTGCCGTTCCAAGTACGCCGACTGAATCACAATGCCAAGGTTGGGATTCGCTTTCGGCCAGCAGGTCGGATCGTTCAGGAAGTCGTCGTCTTTATCGAGTCCGCAGACGTACCCGAAGAAGCGATCATCCTCGACGAGACCCTCGTTGACCTTGCGCGCGTGTTCGTGATGCTGGAAACAAATCGAGGTCCGATCGTACCCGCTGTTCGTGATCGCGCCGATGAGCGGTTGCTTCCGCCGCTTCGTGCCGGCCCGGTAGATGTTGACGAGCACCGCATCGGCGTACTCATGCATCTCGTCCATGAGCACCATGTGCGGCCGCGGTCCAGACTTCCCGCGCTTCTCGCGCGACACAGGCCGGAAGAAGGACATCGTCGGCTCGTACGCCAGGTTGTGCTGGCTCTGATAGATGATCGCCTTCAGTTCCGGCGACGCGTCGACCATCCGCTGCGCGTCGAGCCAGAGAATCGCCGCTTGCGCGAAGCCCGTCGCGGCGCTGTAAATTTCCGCGGCTTGCTCGCCGTCCATCACGAGCCCGTAGAGCCCGATGCCACTGAACAGGGGCGTCTTCGCGTTGCCCTTGCCCATCTCGATGTAGGCTTCGCGATACCGTCGCCAGCCGCCGGCGCGCTCGGGAATCTTCCAGCCGAAGAGACTCCCGACGATGAACGTATTGGCCGGCGTGAGCAGAAACGGGATCGGGTCGCCGTCTTCATTGAGCGTGTCGGAGAGTTTCAACACCGTTTCGTAGAACGCGATGATGTGATCGGCCGCGGCGGCATCGAACCAGAACCCGCGCGGATGCCCGGCCTTCGTCAGGGCTTGCCGGTGTTCCTTCAGATGGCGATCGCACGCCAGCCGGACCAGCGGCCCGGCGACGAGGTCGTGCTCGTGGACGCGCTCGGCGTAGAGATCGACCCGATGGGAGAGCGTCTTAGACTTCATCGTGTTTTCGTGGCCGTGAACCTCGCTGCAGGCGGTGGATCTGGCTCGGTTACGGTGTAGCCATTTCCTTCAAGCCACAGAACGATGTCAGCGAACAACTCACTGTCAAAGCTCAGATGAATCTGACCGATGTACGCAGCGACAAACTCCGGCGTGACATGCTGACGCTCGCACCGTAGGTAAATCGACAGTGCGTTCAAGGCGCGAGGTGACAAGACCATCACTTCACCCGCTTCATCGACTTGGCCTGCGCCTGGAGCTTCTCCAGCGGCGTCTGTTCCTTCGGCTTGTCCGAGGCGCCCTGCGCTTTCCCGTCCCCGGTCAACCGGAACCGCGCCAACCCAGCCTCGACCCGCTGCATCATCCCGCGAAACTGCGATAGCAACGGGTGCGCCTTCGGCTCGACCAACTGCAACCCGCCGCCCTTCTCGTCCATCTGGAGCGTCACCTTCGAGATCGTGTACCCGTCCGTCTGGATAATCGCGAGCAGCGCCCGCTTCACGACGATGGCTTCACAAAGATCCCGAAACGCCAGCGCCGTCGCCTGCGTCAAGGTCCGCTGCTCAAGCGCCTGGGGCGCCAGCGCCTGCCACACCTCCACCTGGTCAGCCGGGAGAGCCGCCGGGAGTTCAATTGTCCCAACCGGCGCTACCGCCGCCTCCACCGCCGCCGCATCGGCGACCGGACGTGTCCCACGGTCCCGGCTCCCATGCACCAAAGCCATCACGGCGCTCTTCGGAGGCCGTCCAGCGCCTACCCTTGCTCCACCCCTACCCATTGATTAATCTCCGCCTGTATGAATTCGTTTGAATTCCCTGAATACGTCCATGTGTAAGATTGCC
>JBGOTP010000434.1:0-4220 GCA_041476545.1 Vicinamibacteria bacterium
CAGCCGTCCAGCCCGTCGTGGCCACCGCCGCCGGCCAACGAGATTCTGTTCGTCGAGGCCTACAGCGATCTCGACGCGCTGCAGCGGCATCTCGTGCGCTGGCAGCAGTTCCTCACGCAGCATGAGGGTCTGTTCGTGCCCGGCGCGAACAAGAATCCGTTCTTCCTGGCCGAGAGCCTCAGCCGCGTCGCGGGTTTCGTCCGCCCCGGCGCGTGCGATCGTTGATCCGCATTCGTCTCCTCTTTGAAGTAGAGTTCGCGATATGAGTGCATTGGACGAGGTTCTTGCCAGGGGCGTGTCATCCGGGGCAGCGCCAGGACTTGTCGCGATGGTGGGCAACGCGGCCGGCGTGACGTGGAGCGGCGCGGCCGGCGAGTGCGCCCCAGGCCGCCCGATGGGTCTGGACACGGTGTTCCGCATCTTCTCGATGACGAAGGCGGTCTGCTCCACCGCGGCGATGGTCCTCATCGACCGCGGCAAACTCGACATGGAGGCTCCCGTCGACAGCATTCTTCCCGAGTTCGCCAAGATCCAGGTGATCGACGGGTTCGACGGCGACACTCCGCGCCTGCGCGCGCCGAAGTCGCGTGCGACGATCCGCCAACTTGCCACGCACACATCGGGTTTCGCGTACGAGTTCTGGAATGCCGACGTGCCACGCTGGATGGAGAAGACCGGGCATCCCACGATCCTGTCCGGACTGAAGGCGTCGTTGTTCTATCCGATGGTGTGCGATCCGGGAACGCGCTGGCGCTATGGGATCGGGATCGACTGGCTGGGCCAGGTGGTCGAGGCCGTCGACGGCCGCCGCATCGACACGTTCTGCCAGGACGAAGTGTTCGGGCCGCTCGGCATGACGAGCACCGCGTTCGAGTGCGAGGGCGCCCTCGCGGCGCGCCTGGCCGCGGTCAGCGCGCGCGGCGAAGACGGCGCGTTCGCGCCGTTCGATCTCTCGCCGCCGTCGCACCCCGAGTTCTACGCCATGGGCCACTCGCTCTATTCGACCGCCGGCGACTACATGCGCTTCATGCGCATGTTCCTGAACACGGGCGCGCTCGAGGGCCATCGTGTGCTCAGCCAACAGGGCGTGCGAACCATGGTCGCGAATCAGATCGGCAACGTGCGGGTGGGCAAGCTCGTGAGCGTCGTGCCGCCGGTCACCGCGGACTTCGAAGCGTTCCCGGGCATGCCCAAGTCGCACAGCTTCGGCTTCATGCGTATGGAGCAGGACGTGTCGGACATGCGCTCGGCGGGTTCCCAAGGGTGGGCCGGCATCCTGAACACGCACTTCTGGTTCGACCCGGCGAAGGACATCGCCGCGACGATCATGACGCAGACGGTGCCGTTCGCCGAAGCGCCGTTCATGGCGGTGTACGAGCAGTTCGAGCGTGCGGTCTACGCGTCGGCCTGAGCCAGGCGACCGCGGACTCAACTGGGCTTGCCGCGGCCCTTGAAGTTCCTCTTCCGCACGATACGCCTCGTCGAGCGCGTTCTCCAGCAGCGGATAGGCGAACGAGACCACTTCCTCTTTCGTACTTTGACCTGCCCGGTTTCTTCGGACCAATCCTCATTGGAGAATGGCGCCTTGCACCAGACGGCGCCAACAAGAAGCTGAGCGCCGCGGGTGAGCGCGCACGGTAGCCTGCTGACTCCACCTTCCTTGCTGAACATCGCCAATGTGATTACAATGTAGTCACATGATCGCAAGAACACGGATCGTTCAGATCGGAAACTCAAAAGGCATCCGCGTGCCGAAGGTGCTGCTCGATCACGCGCAGCTGCCGGATGAAGTCGAACTCCAGGCCGACAACGGCCGTCTGATTGTCAGGGCCGCCCGGGGGCCACGGGCGGGATGGGCCGATGCAGCCAAAGCGATGCACACTCGGGGTGCTGATCAACTTCTTGATGTCCCGACCTCCAGCCGGTTCGACGCCAAGGAGTGGCGGTGGCGGTAACGCGAGCGCTCATCGCGCGGGGCGACGTCCATCTTGTCCGGCTCGATCCAACGCTGGGCGGTGAAATCCGGAAGACGCGCCCTTGTCTGGTTATTTCGCCGGACGAATTGAACCAGCACCTGCGCACGATCATTGTCGCGCCAATGACGACAGGCGGGCAGGCATACCCCTGGCGGATTGCGTGCCGGTTTCAGAACCGCTCAGGGTTCGTCGCCCTCGATCAACTTCGAACCGTGGACCATGAACGTCTGGTCAAACGCGTCGGCCGGTTGTCGGTCGGCACGACGTCAGAAGTGCTGGAGACGCTGCAAGAAATGTTCGCCGAATAGCCACGCAGGCTAACTAACCCCTATCAAACTGGTCACCTTGATCCCACGACTGGCAGGCCCACTCGCCTGAGCAGCGCCGCGAAACGCGGGTCGTCACGGACAGCGTCCGGCCACGGCAGCAGGTGGACGCGGACCAGATCGCTGATCCGGGCGTCGACCGCCTGATCGAGCGCGGCAAACGCCGGGTCGACCTCACCCAGGCCCGCATGCACCAGCGCGAACTCGATCGGCGAGATGAACCGTTCCCGCGCGACTGCGTCGAGCGTCTCCAGGACTTCGCGCGCGCGAACGGTCCGGCCGGTCACTCCGGCGGCGCAGCCGAGGAGCCCCACCGACATGCGATTCGATGACAGGCGCACGGCCGTCTCGAACTCTTCGATCGCGCGGTCGGCGTGTCCCAGCCGCCAGTGCACGGATCCCAACTGCTGGTGCGCCAGCGCGAAACCCGGATCCAGCCCGATCGTCGCCTCCAACTGCTGAAGCGCGTCCTCATCGCGGCCCACGATCGAGAGCGCGTATCCCAGGTGCGCGTTGATGATGAGCGACAGGGGATCGAGTTCCTGCGCGCGCCGCATGGCCTCCACCATCTCCTGGTGGCGGCCCCTCGCCATCAACAGCCATCCCAGCCACTGGTGTGCGCTGGCGTAGTCCGGGTTGAGGCGAATGGCCTCGAGAAATTCACGCTCGGCGTCGTTCCACTCGCGGTCGAAAAAGAGACGTGCGTATCCGAGCGACGCGTGGGCTTCCGCGATGGAATCGTCGATGTCGAGCGCCCGCTCAGCCGCGGCCTTCGCGCGCGGATAGGCTTCCCTGGGGCGCTGGACGGAATAGTAGCCGAGCAGATTGAAGGTGTCGGCCAGTCCCGTGTAGGCCAGGGCGTACTCGGGATCCTGATCGATCGCGTCCTGAAAATGCTCCGCGGCCTGGAGCAGCCCGTCGACCGATCGCTTGTTCCAGTGAAGCCGCCCCTTCAGGTAGGAGTGGTAGGCGGCCGGGTCCAGCGTATCGCGCTTCACGAGTTTCTTCTGATCGTCGCGGCTCAACCGCAGTTTCAGCGAGCGCGAAATGTCTGCCGCCATCGCCTCCTGCACGTCGAACACGTCGGCGAGAGGCCGGTTGTACTGCTCGCCCCAGAGCTGCGCGTGTTTTCTGACGTCCACCAGCTCGACGTTGACGATGAGCCGGCGCTCACGAACCAGGACGCGGCCGATGACGACCGCACGTGCCTTCATTTCGGCCCCCGCCGTCGTCGGATCGATCGAGACACCCTTGTAGCGGAACACCGTCGACCGCGGGACGACGCGGAGCCCAGGCAATTGCGACAGCTTGTTGATGATGCTCTCCGTAAGTCCACCGCTCAGGTAGTCCGCGTCGGGTCCGGGGTCGTGCCCCTGGTTGACAAACGGCAGGACCGCCAGCGAATTGATCGCCTTCGCTTTGCCCGCGTCTGTCTCGCGGCTCGTTGTCCTGGATGACCTGGTGCTCGACTTTGTCCCCAGGGTCCGCGTCTCCTGGGTCTCGGTCGTCGCGGCGCCCCTGGCCGTCAGAGCTCTGACATCCGCGAGCAGTTCGGTCGCGGCCTGGTACCGCTGCTCGCGATTCTTGGCGAGCGCTTTCGCGACGATGTCGTCGAGCCGTCGTGGCACGCGGGGATCGAGCGACGACGGCGGCTCGGGATCCCCGTGAAGGACCGCGTCGAACACCATCGCCGGCGTGTGCGCGCCAAAGGCCTGGCGGCCGGTGAGCATTTCGTACAGGACCGCGCCGAAGGAAAAGATGTCGGTGCGGCGATCGAGTGTCTCACCCCGCACCTGCTCAGTCGACATGTACGCGATCGTGCCGAAGGTCTGGCCCGACCGGGTCAGTTCCCTTTCCGGGTACACCGTGAGCGCGTCGGCATTGACCACGAGCTGTTTTGCCAGACCGAAGTCGAGAA
>JBGOTP010000435.1:0-4218 GCA_041476545.1 Vicinamibacteria bacterium
AACGCCGATCAGAACGCCAAGCTGGCGGCGATGCCGACGCCGAAGCTGGCCGATGGTCATCCGGATCTCAGCGGACGATGGGGCGGCGGCGGGGGCGGGGGCGGTGGCGGTGGCGGCAACACCGTCCAGCGCTTCGACGCCAAGGGCACCTATCACAACCTCCGGAACGACCGGAAGGCAAGCCCCGTCAACCAGGAGCGCGACTCGGGTCTCGATCAGCGGTTCATCGAGAACCTCCCGCAATACAAACCGGAGTACTGGGAGAAGGTCGATTACCTCGACATCAACGGCAACGTCGAGGACACCAACTTCCACTGCTTCCCGGCCGGTGTGCCGCGCATGGGTCCGCCGGCGAAGATCATGGCGACGCCGACCGAGCTCGTGTTCCTCTACAACGCGAAGAACATCTGGCGCCTCATTCCGCTCAACCGCCCGCACGATCCGATCAACTCGAAGGATCAGAGCTACATGGGTGATTCGGTCGGCAAGTGGGAGGGCGACACGCTCGTGGTCGACGTCACCGGCTTCAACAACGAGACGTGGCTCGAGTGGCCCGGCTACTTCCACACCAACAAGATGCACGTCATCGAGCGGCTGCGGCGTGAAGGCAACCTGCTGCACTACCAGGTGACCGTCGAGGATCCCGACGTGCTGATCGAGCCGTGGGTGATGAACGAGCGCGTGATGCGCCTCAACACGGCGCCGATGGTGCAGATCGAAGATCCGCCGTGCGTCGAGACCGACGCGGATAACCTTTACACGAAGGAACGGGGATAACGAGACCGGGATTCAGCCGGCCCTTTTCATTTCGGCGAGGTGCCGCTCGAGAAATCGTCTCTCGCTATCGTTCGTCACAAGGGCCAGCGCGCGTTCATAGCTCTTCGCGGCCTCAGACGACGATCCGATCTGTCGTAGCAGGTCCGCCCGGGCGCGCGAGGCGGATCGCCTCGGCGCACAGGTCGGTCCGCACGAGCGGCTCGCCGCGCGTCGCCGACGAGCCGGATCAGCGTCGCGACAATGCGGCCCCAGTCCGAGCGGTAGAGGGCGTCGACGGCGGCGGCGACGTCCGCGGGCATGCCCGATGGAAATTATTGCGTGCGACCTTTTGATTTGAGGGCCGCGAGAAATTCTGTTGGTGTCTCGACGCGCAGGCCGTAGCGGAGGGCGGAGACAAAATGCCGCCGGTTGTCGGTGACAACCACGTCTGCTCCGACCGCGCGAGCGACCTCGGCGATATGGGTGTCATAGATGCGACCACCCGCAACGCCATCGCGCGCGGCCGCCCGCAGCATCGACAATCGATCGGACTGCGGCAGATCGTGCACTGCCATCCGCGCAAAGATTTCTTCCTCGAGCAGCATGCAGGCATCGGAAGGCGCGATCCTGAATTCGGGAGGCAACCGCGTGGCCACCGAAAAGAACTCGAGGCAGCAGTGCCAGGCGGTGGCTGGTTGGGCGATCCGTTTCTCGGCGACCGCGTGAAGAACGGATTGCGCCGGGGCGCTCTGTGGACCGAAGTCAATCAGCCCGGCGAGCAGCACGCTCGTGTCGAGGAAGACACTCACGGCCAGCGGTTTCGCTCTTCTTCGATGAGCGCGGCAATGTCAACGGCTGGTCGATCGTCCGCGGGGACGGTGGGGCGAGCGACCAGGCGCCGTCCGACCCTCACCAGCCTCGGAGCTGCGGCGATTCGCTCGAGGCGGATGCCGAGCTCGTCGTTCGTGACCTCAAGCTCGGCGCCCGGTGAGAAGCCGGCACGCTCCCTGACGACCGCCGGAATCACCACACGGCCTGCCTTGTCGATGGTGGTTTTCATGCCATCAATATACCACTCCAGCGCGAACCCACGTCGTAGTTCGGCTGACTCGGGATCCCCTTCAGTCCGCCCTCGTGACCGACGGCCCGTTCGCCGAAACGCGCGAGCAGCCTGGCGGGTATTACCTGGTCGCGGCGAAGGATCTGGACGAGGTTCGTCGGAACCTAATTGACAGCGAAGCAGTAGAAGAAACCGTCGCCGCCGGTCGCCTTCAGCTCGTCCTGGCTGCAGCCCATCGTGTCGTGCGCCGAGTTCCACGACTTGCCGGTCACCGGATCGTTGCCGTCGCGATCGAAATGGCCGACGCGCGCCTTGCCCGACATCGGGAAGTAGCGGACCCAGTTTCCGCACGTCGTGTTGGCGGAGTCCGGCCCGGGGTACGCCGTACCGTCGGCCTGCGAGCCCGTCAGGATGTCGTGCTTGTTCGGCGTGTCGGTGCGCCCGGGGAGTATGCCGCCCTTCTCGGTGAGCGCCGTCTGCTTGCTGATGGTGTTCTTGTCGCTGTGCAGATCGGCGACGTTACTCGCGATGAGCACGCCCTTCGCGTTGTACCAGGGGCCGGTGCCGATTCGATCCCGCGCGTTAATGGTGGGGTGGCCGGCGGAGCCGTTCTCGCTCAGGTACGCGTGCCACAGCTTGTTGCCGGCGCCCGCTGCGGTGGCGAGCATCTGGCAATGGCGATCGGCGCCAAGCAAGCCGCCAAGGTTGCCGCCCTTACCCGGCCCTACGCTCGTGACGAAGAAACTCATGGGGTTGGCGGGCTGTGCCTGCTGCGCGAGCGCCGGCGAGGCGATGAATGCGCTGAATGCGACCGCGGCAAACCAGGTACGCGCCGGATTCATCGGATTCTCCTTTCAGAAACGGATAGGGCAGTGTAACCTGTCCCAAGTTTTCCCTGAGGAGGAGATATGTCGAAGAACTCGCTCGGACTTCTGGTGGCTGCGGTTGTCTTCCTCTGCACCATGGTGATGGTCCATCCGGTGTCCGGCCAGAGGAACGGCGGCGTGGCGGACCTGCCGGCCGGCACCGGCCAGGACGTCGTCGCGCAGCAGTGTACAAAGTGTCACGGGACCAACATGATCACCGGCTCGTGGGGTTACACGCAGCAGGGGTGGAAAGACCTGTTCGGCTCGATGGTCATGCTGCCGAACGACCAGGCGACGACCATCGCCTCCTATCTCGGCACCCACTTTCCCGAGAAGGCGAGACCGAAGTCGGTCGTGATTCCCGGAGACGTGAAGGTCAACATCAGGGAATGGGTCGCGCCGACGCTCGGATCGCGGCCGCACGATCCGCTCGCGGCCGCCGACGGCACCATCTGGTGGGCCGGCATGTGGGGCAATGTGCTCGGACATCTCGATCCGAAGACCGGTGCCCTCAAGGAATATCCACTCAAGACGCCGAAGTCAGGGCCTCACGGGCTTACGCAGGACAAGGCGGGCAACATCTGGTTCACGGCGAACACGGGGGGCTACGTCGGCAAGTTCGACCCGAAGACTGAAGTCATCACCGAATACAAGATGCCCGATCCCGCGGCTCGTGATCCGCACACGCCGCTGTTCGACAGGAAGGGTCAGCTCTGGTTCACGCTGCAGGGCGCGAACATGGTGGGGCGGCTGAATCCGCAGACGGGCGAGGTCAAGCTCGTGAACCTGCCGCAGCCGAGATCGAACCCGTACGGCATGGTGATGATGTCGAACGGGAACCCCCTGATCTGCGAGTTTGGCGCGAACCGCCTCGCCGGCTTCGATATCGACACGATGGCCATCACGGAGTACACGCTGCCCGACCCGATGACGCGGCCGCGGCGCATCGCCATCGACAGCGCCGACAACATCTGGTACGGGGATTACTCCAGGGGTTTCCTGGGTCGGTTCAATCCGAAGACTCGCGAGACGAAGGAATGGCCGTCGCCGAGTGGACCGCAGTCGCAGCCGTACGGGATCAGCGTCATCAAGGACATCGTCTGGTACAACGAGTCTGCGATACGGCCGAACACGCTGGTCCGCTTCGACCCGAAGGCAGAGAAGTTCCAGAGCTGGATCATCCCGGCAGGCGGCGGCGTGGTCCGCAACATGAGCGTGCTGCCGAATGGCAACCTCGCGATGGCGGAGAGCGGCGTCAATCGCGTGGCGCTCGTGGAGATCACGAACCCGCCTGCACGCGGGACCAGATAGACGCGCGCGGTGTAAGGGCGGGTCTTAAGACCCGCCCCTACCTTACGTATTTCCTGACGGTGCGTCCTGCGAGCACCGCGGCGTAGATGTTCCCGGCGGCGTCCGCCACAGCGCGTTCGGTCGACGTTGCCGGGATGAACGCCTTCACCGTTCCATCAACGGCGCTCCCAACCCGGATCCCGGGCATCCACCCGGGATTCCGCTCGGCATTCGACTCATCGTCGG
>JBGOTP010000436.1:0-4217 GCA_041476545.1 Vicinamibacteria bacterium
GGGCGTAGTGTTTTGCCGATGGCGTTGTCGGCTTGCGCCGCGCGTGTGACCCGGCGACGGGCGCGTTTCGTGCTCTTGCGGTCTGTCCGTAGACGGGGCTTGCGGATTTCTGTGCGGGTCTGGAGGCGCCCCCCTGATTGTTGATATCGGGATCGCGCTGGCCGAAATAGGCAAACAATCGCTGCAGCGCTTTCCCGCCTTGCAGCGGCTTACGCTGCGGACCTCGGCCGCTCACTCGGATCTTTGCGTCGAATCTGCTCCTCATTTGACGACCCTCCCTTTGGTCGCGGGCGCGAGCTTCGTCGGACCCTTACCGGATCTCTTTTGCTCTTGTGGATCAGCTTTCGGACGGCGCGCATCGGCGAACATGCGAAGCCGCTCCGCAGCACGGCCTCCAACCGGTTCCGGCGTCGTATCCCCGCGGCGCTTGGTCATAGTCTCACCCCAACCGACTCTCCATCCGCATGGCTCACTAGGCCCGCCACAGCACACGGATACTACACCCGCTCAGCAACGACTCGGACCAATTGATACAGACTGTTTACAGACAGTGACGCTGTGGCAGATTCTTGACGTCAACACAATACTGACAGGACTCTTTCGCCGCACACTGTCCCAAGTAAGCATGAGCGTGCTGAAGAAGCCCTTGAGAGGTCCGGGGCGGCGTGAGGCACTCGGATCGCGAGGTCTTGCGGCCAAACGCGTCGACGTCCACTTGGTTCCACTCAGTCCTTGCCCTGCGGACGTCCCTCCCGCGCGACCGCCGGTCTGACCGTGCGGAACCCCACGTGGTTGCTGGCGGTCGAGACCTCGCTCTTGCCGCGGGCGCCGACGAGGTAGCGCGAACAGTATTGCGCGGTGCACAGAAACGACCCGCCGCGCTGAACGTGCTTGCGCGCACCGGGTTCGCCCGGATCGAACGAGTCCTCCGGCCCGCGTGGGTTGACCGCGATCCGGCCCGACGCCGCGAGCGTCGTGTAGTAGTCCGGCCGGTACCAATCGCTCACCCATTCCCACACATTGCCGGCGACGTCGTACAGACCGTACGCGTTCGGCGGGAACTCGGCGACCGGCGCCACGCCCGCGAATCCGTCCTCGCCGGCGTCGTGGGCCGGGAACGACCCCTGATGGATGTTCGCGCGATGTGTGCCATGCGGTGTGAGCTCGTTGCCCCATGGAAACAGGTCGCCGGCCTGTCCGCCACGGGCGGCGAACTCCCACTCCGCCTCGGTGGGCAATCGGTTGTCGGCCCACGCCGCGTAAGCCTCGGCATCTGCGAATGCCACGTGCACGACGGGATAGCGATCGCGCCCGTGGAGATCGCTCGCCGGGCCGTCGGGGTGCCGCCAGTCGGCGCCGGGGACGTAGCGCCACCACTGCAACGCGTTTCGGAGATCCACCGGATGATCGGGTGGTGTGAAGACCGCTGAGCCGGGGACGAGCGCATCGAGAGGCGCGCCAGGAAAATCCCGGGCATCCGGCCGGCGCTCGGCGATGGTGACGTATCCGGTCGCTTTCACGAACGCGGCGAATTGCGCGTTGGTGACCTCGGTCGCATCCATCCAGAAGCCGTCAACGGCGACCCGATGGATCGGCCGCGCGTCGTTCGTGATGTGTGGCACCTCGCACAGGGCGTCGGCCGCGGCGGCACTGCCCATGGAGAACTCGCCGCCTGGAATCCAGACCATGCCGGCCGGGGCGGGCGAGGGCGCGGGTGCCTCGCGTGGAATCGTGGCGGCGAATGCGCCGGCGGGCGGAGGGGCCTCGGGCTCCCGCTGGCAGGCCGTCGCGGCCGCAAGCCCTGTGATGGTCAGCGCGACGAGCGTCCGCGAGAATCTGGTCGGACCCACCGCGACACTGTATAACCGAACCTCCGAGAGTCGCGATATCATGGCACTTCCATTTTTCTTTTCAGGCCGCACCGGATGCAGAGGATGCGGCCCGTACGTCAATCGAGGATCGTGTCGATGGTCAGGAAGCGACTGGGACTGGCAGCGATCGTTCTTGTGCTTGCGGCGCTCGGCGCGTCCCGTGACATCTGGAACGGGCGGGCGGCGGCCCAGCCGCAGCCGGCGCGACCGAACATCGTGCTGATGTTCCCCGACAACCTCGGCTGGGGCGAAGTTGGCGCGTACGGCAGCGTGCGAGGCAACCTGACGCCGCGCATCGACAAGCTGGCGGCCGAGGGCATCCGGCTCAACAACTTCAACGTGGAGTACTCGTGCACGGTCTCACGCGCGGCCCTGCTCACCGGCCGCTATGCGATTCGGACCGGCGCCACGCAGGGAGCCGGGATCACGTTGTGGGAGGTCACGCTTGCCGAAGCGCTGAAGTCGGTCGGGTACGCGACGGCGCTCTTCGGCAAGTGGCACATCGGCGGCGACAGTCCGGAAGGGAAGCGCGAGCCGACGCATCAGGGCTTCGATGAGTACTACGGCATTCCTCGCACGAGCAACGAATCACAAACCGGCATCGCCAACGGATCGACGACGCCCGGTACGTCCTTTATCTGGGAGGGCCAGGCCGGCGCGGCCGCGCACAACGTGAAGCCGTTCGACCTCGAGTCGCGCCGCACGCTCGATCGAGAGGCCGCCGAACGCGGCATCGCGTTCATGGATCGCAACGTGCGGGCGCGGAAGCCCTTCTTCCTGTACTACCCGATCACGCAGATCCACTTCCCGGCACTCGCGCATCCGGACTTTGCCGGCAAGACCGGCGCCGGCGACATCGCCGACGCGATGGCGGATGTCGATCACAACGTCGGGCTCGTGCTCGACGCCCTCGATCGGCTGGGCATCGCGCGCAACACGATCGTGCTCTGGTGTGCGGACAACGGCGCGGAGGAACGGCGTCCGTGGCGCGGCACGGCCGGTCCGTGGAGCGGCTTCTACAACACGGTGATGGAGGGCGGAATCCGGACGCCGTGCATCATGCGGTGGCCGGGCCGGATTCCGGCGGGACGCGTCTCGAACGAGATCGTGCACGAGGTCGATCTCTTCCCGACGCTGGCCGCGGCCGTCGGCGCCGACATCGTGCCGAAGGACCGCGCGATCGACGGCGTCAACCAGTTGCCCTTCCTCGAGGGCCGGCAGGCCACGTCCAATCGCGACAGCGTGCTCTTCTTCACCGGCACGCAGGTGCGCGCGGTCAAGTGGCACGACTGGAAGTTCCACTACTCGTTCCAGCCCTCCTCGAGCGGGCCGGCGGTACCGCCGTTGATGCGCCTGTTCAATCTGCTCTCCGACCCCAAGGAAGAGTCGGACGTCAAGGACGTCAATCCCTGGGCGCAGAGCGTGATGGACAAGATCGTGGCCAGCTTCGTGGCGACGACCGACCGCTATCCTCACGTGCCCGCGAACGCACCCGATCCGTACGTCCCGCCGAAGATCGGCGGCTAGCAATCCCGAATCGCCCTTGAACTGACACGGTAGCGACCTCCGGGGAGTCGGCCCTCGAAATCGGCTCTTTCGGTCGCGCACATTTCATGCTGCCGATCATCGCGCGACGCCTCGGCCGCTTGTCTCTGCATTCCTGTGGCGGAATGGCCTGCGGCGATTCGCGCTCGAAATGTGCGCTCCTCCAGGCCGATTTCATCCTGGCGCACATCGGGCCGCTCCAGTCGGTCGCCACCTCGTCAGTTCAAGGACGATTCGGGCTGCCACGTCGCCTGCCACCCCGGTTCGGCGTTGCACTGATGGAGCGGACCGACTGGGAGGACCGCGATGAGCGAAGTACGAAACCGTGGCGGAGGGAGGCCAGGTTTCGAGCGCGACGGACGAAGGCCAGCGGAGGCTGGCCGGGTAGTCCTCGCGCGATGGGCGAAGTATGAAACCTGGCCGGACGGAGCCCACGGTTTCGAGCGGTCGCTCCCCGGAGGTCCGCTCCGTCAGTGCAACGCCGAACCGCGGTAGCTAGCGTTAGACCTTTCTATACACCGTCCGCGTCGTCGACGGCGGCCCGCCGAGAACGCCGGCGCGGGTCGTCGTGACGACCAGCGACGTCGGCGATTCGAGCGACAGCCGCTGTTTCACTTCGACCGGGACCGGTTTGCCTGAGGCTGGATCCGTGAAGTTGTGGATCGTGGTGATGACGAGCGCACCGCTGTCCCACGCGGTCGTGGACCGCTGCACCTGCATGCCCTGGCCCATCATCACCGTGTTCCGTGTCTCGGACCCGTCGAGCGCGTAGGTGAACTTCAGCGGCGGCTGCATGTCACC
>JBGOTP010000437.1:0-4213 GCA_041476545.1 Vicinamibacteria bacterium
ACGCGTGACGCTTCAGGATCTCATCCTCAAACTCTCCGCCTTCTGGGCCTCGCACGGGTGCCTGCTGCAGCAGCCGCTCGATCTCGAGGTCGGCGCCGGTACGTCCCATCCGGAGACGCTCTTCCGCGTGCTTGGACCGAAGCCGTGGAGCGTGGCGTACGTCCAACCGTCCCGACGACCCGATGACGGGCGTTTTGGGCAGAACCCGAATCGCGTGTTCAAACATCACCAGTACCAGGTGATCCTCAAGCCGTCGCCGGACGAAGCGCAGCAGCTTTATCTCGAAAGCCTGGAGGCGTGCGGCATCAACCCACGCCAGCACGACATCAGGTTCGAGGAAGACAACTGGGAGTCGCCCACGCTCGGCGCGTGGGGCATCGGCTGGCAGGTGCTGCTCGACGGGATGGAGATCACGCAGTTCACCTACTTCCAGCAGGTCGGCGGCATCGACCTCGCGCCGATCTCGTGCGAGATCACGTACGGCCTCGAGCGGATCGCGATGTTCCTGCAGCGCGTGGACAACATCTTCGATCTCGAGTGGGGCGGCGGCGTGACGTACGGGGAAGTGCGATTGCAGGAAGAGATCGAGCAGTCGAAGTACGCATTCGGCCAGGTGGATATGCCGCTCGAAGAGTTCTCGGCGGCGCACCGCGATTTGTTCGACAGGAACTACGTGCTGGGCGAGAAGCTGCTCGCGTCGGGGCTGATCTGGCCCGCGCTCGAGTTCTGCCTGAAGTGCTCGCATCTGTTCAACATCCTCGACTCGAGCGGCAGCATCGGTGTGACCGAGCGCACGGCCTACATCCTGCGCGTGCGGCAGCTCGCGGTGAAGATCGCGCACGCGTACGTCGACAAGACGTATCCACCTGAATCGGTGGATCCGCTCGCAGTCAGGGCGGGGCTCTGATGGATCGCGAGCTGCTCATCGAGATCGGGTGCGAGGAGATACCGGCAAGCTGGCTGCCGGGCCTGACCTCGCAACTTGCGGCGCACCTGGACGCGCGCCTCAAGGACGTGCGGTTGACCTGCGACCGGCCCGCGGAAAGCTACAGCACGCCCCGGCGGTTGACCGCGCGCGTGGCGAAGCTCGCCGAGCGGCAGACCGATCACGAGGAGCTGGTCACCGGACCGCCAGTATCCGCGGCATTCAAGCCTGACGGCGAGCCGACGCCGGCGGCGGCCGGCTTCGCGAAGAAATACGGCGTCGAGGTCAGCACGCTCGAACGCAGCCAGACGCCGAAAGGCACCTACCTCGCGTACCGCGTGCATCAACGCGGCAAGGCGACCGTCGACGTGCTCGGCGACGTGCTGAGCGGCCTGCTGCGCGACCTCACCTTCCCGAAGCAGATGCGGTGGGACGCGTACCTCGAAGACGGCAAGGGCGATCTCGTGTTCGCACGGCCGATCCGCTGGTTGATCCTGCTGTACGGCGGGCGCGTGGTGCCCTTTGTCATCCGCCGCACCGAGCTGGCGCAGGGACCGCTCGTCCAGGACATCCGCACGGGGCCGAACACCTACGGGCATCGCTTCCTCACGACGAGCGGCCGCGCCGGCCGCGCCATCAAGGTCAAGACATTTGAGGACTATGAGGCTCGGCTGCTCGAGAACTTCGTCATCCTGAATCGCAGCGAGCGCGAATCAAAGATCCGGCGCGAGCTGGAGACGCACGCGCGCAAGCTCGGTGGACGCGTCAGCGGCCTCGTCGCGGCGCAGTCGTCGCTGCTGCAGGAAGTGCCCGACCTCGTCGAATACCCTTCGGTGGTCGCGGGACATTTCCCGGCGGAGTTCCTCCAGCTTCCGGAAGAAGTGCTGACGACGACGATGATTCATCACCAGCATTACTTTCCGGTCGTCGACGAAGAGGGAAGGCTGAAGCCGGCGTTTCTCGCCGTGACGAACACGCAGGCGGAGAAGCCGGAGATCATCGCGCGCAACTCGGAGCGCGTGCTGACGGCGCGGCTGCGGGACGCGCGCTTCTTCTGGGACGAGGATCGCAAGGCGACGCTCGAGTCGCGCATCGATGGCTTGTCGACGATCTTGTTTCACAAGAAGCTGGGCAGTTACCGCGACAAGACGGAGCGCGTCGCCTCGCTGGCGGAGTGGATCGCGCGTGAGGGGTTTCAGACGCCCGATGCGGCGCCTCACGCGGAGCGGGCGGGCCGTTTGTCGAAGGCGGATCTCGCGACCGGCATGGTGCGTGAGCTCACCGAGCTGCAAGGCACGATGGGCGGCATTTATGCGCGCGAGGAAGGGCAGCCTGAGGCGGTCTGGAAGGCGATCTATTACCACTACCTGCCCATCGGCGTGGAAGCCGATGCGCCGCCGTCGCGGCAGCAGCTCGGTGCGGCGGCACTCACGTGGGCCGCGGTCTCACTCGCCGACAAGCTCGACTCTGTCGTCGGAATGTTTTGGGCCGGCGAGAGACCGAGAGGGGCACGAGATCCGCTGGGTATTCGGCGACTTGGCAATGGGTTGGCGAAGATACTTGTCGATCTCCCAACGATCGGTTTGGATGTGGCTCTGAAGTTCGGGCCGTTACTGAACGCGGCTGGAAGACCCTTTAAAGAGCGAGCCGACTGGAATCTGGAAAACCTGACCGCTCTGTCTACATTCTTGGTCGAGCGCTGCCAGTTTGTTCTAGAGCAACGAGGTTACGACATCCGCAATATCCGCGCCGTTACAGTGCGTGATGTTCTCGAGTTGAGTCCGCTTGAAGCGAAACGAAAGCTCGAAGCGTTGGAGCAGATGGGCGAGTCGGAAGCGCTGCGCGGTGTCGCGGAGCTGTTCAAGCGGGTCAAGAACATCACGAAAGGCGCGACCGCTGGCGCACTGGACACGCAGCTGCTGAAGGAACCGGCTGAGGTTGCCCTCATTCAATCGCTGACGGAGACCGAGCCGAAGATTCGTGCGGCCGCGGCGCACGCCGATTACAAACACGCATTTCAAACGATTGAGCTGCTGCGGGCGCCAGTCGCTAAGTTTTTTGACGATGTGCTCGTGATGGCGGAAGACGAGAAGCTTCGAAATGCGCGGCTGACGCTGGTGGCGACGCTGCGGGACCTGATTCTCAATATAGCGGATCTTTCTGAAATCGTGATGGAAGTATAGGAGCAGAGACTCGATGGCGAAGAAGGCAGCAAAGGCAGCGGCGAGGAAGAGCGCTGCGAAGAAGGGCAACTACGTGTATTTTTTCGGCAGAAAGACCGACGGCGACGGCACCATGAAGCCGCTCCTCGGCGGGAAGGGCGCCAACCTCGCCGAGATGTGCCGTATCGGCCTTCCGGTGCCCCCGGGCTTCACCATCACGACCGAGGTCTGCACGTATTACTACGCGCACAAGCGCACCTATCCGTCCACACTGCGTGCGCAGATGCAGGCGGGCGTCGCCGCCCTCGAGAAGCAGGCCGGCAAGAAGTTCGGCGATCTGAAGGACCCGCTCCTCGTGTCCGTCCGCTCCGGCGCCCGCGACTCCATGCCCGGCATGATGGACACGATCCTCAACCTCGGCCTCAACGATCAGACGGTCGAGGCGCTCGCCAGGAAGACCGGCAATCCGCGCTTCGCGTGGGACTGCTACCGCCGCTTCGTCCAGATGTACGGGGACGTCGTCCTCGGCGTGCAGAAGAGTCCGGATGAGGACCATGACCCGTTTGAGACGGTCATAGTGGGGCTCAAGCACGAGCGCTACCAGAAGGACGTCGAGGACACGAAACTGATGGTCGATGACCTCAAGGAGCTCGTCGTCCGCTTCAAGGCGCTCGTGAAGCAGCGCGCCCGCAAGAACTTTCCCGCGTCGCCGTGGGAGCAGCTCATGGGCGCCATCGGCGCCGTGTTCGGTTCCTGGATGAACGACCGCGCCATCGTCTACCGGCGCAAGTACAACATCCCCACCGAGTGGGGAACCGCCGTCAACGTTCAGGCGATGGTGTACGGCAATACGGGCGAGAACTCCGGTTCGGGCGTGGCGTTCACGCGCAACCCGGCCAACGGGGTGAAGGAGTTCTACGGTGAGTTCCTGATCAACGCGCAGGGCGAAGACGTGGTCGCCGGCGTACGCACGCCCGAGCCGGTGGCGCAGTTGAAGCGCCACCTGCCGAAGGCGTTTGCGGAGCTGGAGAACATCCGCAAAACACTCGAAGCGCGTTTCAAAGACGTGCAGGACTTCGAGTTCACGATTCAGGAGGGCAAAGTTTTCATGCTCCAGACCCGCAAC
>JBGOTP010000438.1:0-4181 GCA_041476545.1 Vicinamibacteria bacterium
CTGCGAAACCGGGCGGCGTATCGCAGGCTTCGTTCGTCGCGTAGCCGCGCTCTTCGCTGATCTACGGTTTCGCTGGAGGACAACCCCGGCCTGATCCGCGACTGCCCAGGGAATCTCCGAGTTCTGTCCGGCTCCACGTTGTGGCCAGCGACTGAGGCTCCGCCAGGTGCCTGAGTCTGAGGTCGACCTCTCGCACGTCCAGACCTGACGCCAGCAATACGAACGGCGCTTCGACCGAGCGCAGCCAGGTCCGCAGGCCTCGGCCGAGGTGTGCGGTCCAGCTCGCGAACGCGTGTGCGGCGAGGAACCGGCGGAGGAGGGCGTCGCTGACGCCATCGTCTGCGTCGCGGCGGGCTTTCCTGGCCCGAGCGAAGTCGAGGGCAGCCCCGCGTCGCGGATGGGCGTCGCGAAGATCGTCCGGAATCGCGCTCGTCACTTCCTCAACACGTCTCGCCAGCTCCAGTTCATCCGGTGAGAACGGGGCGACGTCGGCGTCGCGCGCCTCGTCGAACGCACTCCGCACGCGATCGATCTGCGGTCCGTCGTCGGGCTGCCAGCCGCGTGTGCGTTCGACGGCCGCGCCGATGCGGCCGAGCGCCGTCGCAGGGGAGTCGTCCGCGCGCGTCAAGAACTCCACGCTCAATCGCTCCCATTCCCACCAGCTCTCCCAGTCCATCAGGACGTCCGGTCGCAAGAGCGGCGGCAGGCTGTGGGTCGCGTCCAGGCCGACGTACTCACCATTCGCGGGAAACGCCGGCACGTCGGCGACGATGCTGACGGGCTCGTCGGTGTGAAGCAGCGAGGCTGCGGTGGGGCAGTAGTGCGAGAGGGTGACGGACACGCCGCGCGGATCTCGGACGCTCATTCTGGGAAACTGGCGACAGGCGAGGGGCAGGGCGTCGTGTCCGAGCGCGCGCTGCACCGAGCACCGGCGAGCGTCCGCGTCGTAGAACACACATTGATGTTCGACGACGGCCAGCAGCGCCGGCGTGTCAGCCGGGGCGTCCGGAGCGGACACGAAGGGATCGAAGGGCGCGGTCGCGGCGGCGGTGTAGAGGAGCGGCCCGGTGGCCACCGCGGCGCGCAGGCGCGCGAGCCGATCGGCCTCGACGGGAATCGGCCAGCCGGACGTGCAGCATGCGCCGCTGTGCCGACAGCGATACCCGCCGTGGAATGACAAGCACCGTGGGCCTGACATGTTTCGTCACCGTGCGCGCGGACTTGGAGCGATGATAGTCCGATGCGCGCGAGAAAGGCGTTCGCCGCGGCGGCGTGGATCGCGTGCGCGGTGGCGGCCGGCGTGTGCGGGCCGGCGCTGGCGCGCGACGGCGCGCAAAAGGACATCCCGGCGGCACCGTTGCTGCGTGCGTTGATCGTCGGCGGCGGTCCCGACCGCGCGCACAACCAGGTGGCCATCGAGAGCAACGTGCGATACGTCAGCCACCTGCTGCCGCCGCGCGCGCCGTTTCACGTGCTGTTCACCGACGGCGACCTGATGTCGGAGAACGTGCAGTTCCGCCTCGACGATCAGCGACTCGACTACCGGACGCCGGACCTGCCGCGGCTCGATGGCCCCGCGGACCCGAATCGCGTGCGCGCGGAGATCGACGCCCTCGCCGGCGAGGCCCGGGCGCAGCCGGCGGGAGGCGTGTTGCTGTACTTCACCGGGCATGGGAGTCCGAACGCGCGGAGCGGCTATGCGGACAACGCCTTCGATCTCTGGGCGGGCCGCGTGATGACCGTGCGGGACCTGGCGAGCGCGCTGAAGACGTTCCCGACGTCAACGCCCATTGCGCTCGTCATGGTGCAGTGCTACTCGGGCGCGTTCGCGAACGTGCTCTTCGAGAACGGCAATCCGGCGGGCGCGACGATCGAGCAGCACGTGGCCGGCTTCTTCGCGGCGACGCCGCAGCGCACGGCCGCCGGCTGCACGCCGGAGATCAACGAGGCCGACTACAGGGACTTCACGAGTTATTTCTTCGCGGCGTTGTCGGGCGTGGACCGCATGGGCGCCCCGGTCTCGGACGCCGACTACGATCGCGACGGTCGCGTCGGCATGAACGAGGCGTTTGCGTACTCGCTGCTGAACGACCGGTCCATCGACACGCCGGTCTGCACGTCGGACGCGTTTCTGCGGCGGTTCGTCGACCTCCCGGACTCCGAGATCTTCGGGCTCTCGTACTCGAAGGTGCTGGCCTGGGCCGGGCCGGCGCAGTTGGTGGCGCTCGACGGCCTGTCGATGTACCTCAACCTTGACGGCGAGACCCGGCTGGCCGCCGCGTATCAGGCGTCGCGCCGAGTTCGTTCGAACAGCAGCGCGCCGCAGGACGTCCGCTTGCTCCGCTTCACTGAGCTCGCAAGGAGCATTGTCCTCGCGCACGCGCTCGTCGAGGGCGGCAACGAGCCGCTCAAGACGCGCTATGCGGAGTTACTGAAGGTGGAGAGCGGGAACCCCCTGCGGTAGGCGAGACGCGCGGGACGGTCGGATCAGTTGGTGCCGGAGGTCGGAATCGAACCGACACTCGCCGTTAAGCGAACGAGATTTTGAGTTCATGGCGGCTATTGAAAACGCCCAGAGAACTTGCGGACTTCCGAGAGAATCCGTGAGTCCTCCTCACGCTGGGTTGGACTGGATCGCACTGGATTTGACCCAGAGTGCTAAAGATACGGTTAGAGCATCCTCCAGGCGCCTCCAGCCTCCTGTCCGCCCTCCGCTGAGTGCTACGATCCTGCACGGCGAGATCCAGACATGCGGACAACCCCCTACTATTCGGTTCGAACCGGACGCCGTGGCGCCCGGATCGATCTCAATGAACTGAAGACCCTCTTCGTCGCTGCTTTCAGGAACCTCTGGACGTCGGGACATTTCCAGCAGGTCTTTGGAACTGAGTGCATTGACGGGGACACCGTTGGCTCCGCAGGCGGCGACCTGGATGCGTTCTTCCTTCGGAAGCTGAAGAACCGGCACGTGTGGCCATTTGAAACGCAAAATGGAAGCTGGGAGGAAGCAGACTTGTTTGACGTGATCGAGCTTCTCCATGACTGCGCCTCCAAGGGAGTCGACGGTCGCCATCATTCCTACATTGGCTGCGGAACGCACTTCGAGACCTTCGACCAAAAGGCCGGTCGGAACGATTTCCGCGTGGCGATGAACGAGATTCTGGGCGACTACGACAAGGGATATGTGCTGAGTGCGAACGGAGAGGTTCTCACGATCGGTCCGCGCGGCCTGCGGGATCTTGAGGCAGCACCCAAGCCACCCGGAGACCCGACCAATGTCCAAGGCCGGGTGAACATCGCGATTGACAAATTCCGTCGCCGAGGGTCCAGCGCAAGCGACCGTCGAGATGCGATTCGCGATCTCGCTGACGTTCTCGAGTTTCTTCGTCCACAGGCGAAGGCCGTCCTGAACAAGGACGATGAAAACGACCTCTTCAACCTCGCGAACAACTTCGGCATAAGGCATCACAATCAGCGCCAGAAGACGCAATATGACGAAGGGATTTGGCAGAGCTGGATGTTCTACTTCTTTCTGGCGTCGATCCACGCGACGACTCGCCTCATCGAAAAGGGCGCGAAACCAACTCCCCAGAAACGGAATCGGTGAGCCTACGCCTTGAGAGGATAGAGTCCCCGCGATGGATTGGCCCCAGCTAGCTCCGGCGACATGGATCGCGCTCGGATCCGCAGCCATTGCTGCCGCTTCTTTGTGGAACGCAATTCGTGCCACAAGCAGTGTGTTCCCTGAGTGGGGACGAATCGATGCGGCCGTGAAGTTGTTTGCCACCGGGTCGATTCAGACTCAGGATGTAGTCACTCTCATCAACAGGCTCCTTCAGCGAGTGCAGTCTGTGGAGAGCGCGCTGAAGGCCGATGACTTTCTTCATGAGGTGGTGGCCTCAACTCTTCCCGGGGAAGTGAATTTGCGAAGCGCTGTTTTTCGGGAGGCACTGATCCGACTGGGCACGCTGATTGCGGTTCGGAGACGCCTGCAGGGAGGCTTGGAGCGGGACGATGTCGTTCTTTCACGCCACGTACCAGCGGGTTCTGACTTTGCGATTGAGTGCGACGTGTTGTGCTCGGCCCTGCCGGCTCCGACGCGGCTTACTGGCACATTCCGGCTAATCGGGCACCGGGGGGTCCTCCTGGAGTGTATCGACCCCGTCGGCCTCTGGGTCCAG
>JBGOTP010000439.1:0-4176 GCA_041476545.1 Vicinamibacteria bacterium
ACCGGCGGCACCCTCCCCGCCGACGCCACCTCCTACGTCGAGCGGCAGGCCGATAAGGACCTGCTTGCAGGCCTGCAGGCGGGCGAGTACTGCTACGTCCTCAACACCCGGCAGATGGGGAAGAGCTCCCTTATGGTGCGGACGGCTGTGAGTCTCCGCGAAGAGGGCGTCACGGTTGCCATTTTGGACTTAACCGCCATTGGCCAGAACCTCACGCCGGAGCAATGGTATGACGGGCTTCAGGTCTCACTCGCGGAACAACTTGGGTTTGAAGAAGAGCTTGAGGCGTACTGGAACGAAAACAGGCATCTCGGGCCACTTCAACGTTTCTTGGGATCAATTCAGAAGATCATCATTCCGAAGACGACCGGCCGGATCGTGCTCTTTGTCGACGAGATCGACGCCGTTCGTTCCCTGCCCTTCCCGGCGGACGAGTTCTTCGCGGGGATTCGGGCGCTATATAACGCGAGGACGGAATCTAAGGATGCTTCTCGTATCACCTTCTGTCTCCTCGGCGTCGCCACACCTGCCGATCTTATCTCAGATACGAGGATGTCTCCGTTCAACGTGGGGCGGCGGATACAAATCACGGACTTCACAGCGGAGGAAGCGCGTCCTCTGGCGAAAAGGCTGGGCGTAGGGGCGCTGCTTGCTGCGCCCAAACACGACGGTAGCGAGTCCGGAGGGGCGCGGCAAGCAGCGCCCCTACTCGCGCGCGTCCTTTATTGGACCGGCGGCAACCCGTACATGACACAGCGGCTGTGCCGCGCCCTGTCCGAACTGGCACCCACACACCCAAACACCCAAACACCGACCCAGACAGTTGACCGACTCTGCGCGTCCCTCTTCCTCACCAAAGCCGCCCAGGATTCGGACGACAACCTGGCGTTCGTCCGCAACCGTCTGCTTAGGAGCGAGGCGGACCTGGCCTCGCTGCTTGACCTTTATCAGAAGGTTCGTACCGGCAAGCGGGTGGCGGACGACGAAACAAACCCGCTCTGCGGTGTGCTGAAGCTTTCTGGTGTAGTGAGGGAAGAGCGTGGGCTGCTTAAAGTTCGCAACCGGATCTACGATCGAGTGTTCGACCGGGAGTGGGTCACAGCTCACATGCCGGACGCCGAGGTCCGCCGGCAGCGGCAGGCTTACCGGCGGGGACTGCTGCGGGCGGGGATGGCGATGGGCGCGGTCGCTTTCGTGGTCGGTGCGCTGGCTGTCGTGGCCTACCGGAGCTCCCGAGCGGCGATTCGTGCGCGTGATAGAGCGAACATCGCCATGACGAAAGAGACTGCCCAGCGGAGAGTGGCAGACGAACGGCTCTTCGTCGCGGAGATGAATCTCGCGTCGCAGGCGGTCCAGTCCGGCAACGCGGCGCGGGCGAAGGAGTTGTTGGAATCGCAGAAGGCGGGCGACGTTCAGCGGGAGCTCCGCGATTTCACCTGGCGATACCTCTGGGGACGGTGCCAGTCCGACAGCCTCGCCGCCTACCGGGGTCATCGCGGCCAGGTGAGAGCCCTTGCTTTCTCACCCGATGGGTCCCTGCTGGCCAGCGCGGGTGACGACATGGCGATCCACATCGTCGCAGCGAAGACCCAGGCGCTGCAGCGGGTGCTTCGAGGCCACGTCCGAACGGTGAGCGGCCTGGCGTTCACGCCGGATGGCCGGGCGCTCATTAGCGCGGCAGGCGACGGGATATTCCGATGGAGCCTTCAGACCGGCAGGCCTATCGTGCGGATTCCGATCCAGGCCGAACGGATGGCCCTCTCGCCGGACGGTCGGCGGCTCGCTACGTGCGCCGCAGACGCCAAGGTAACACTCTGGGACGCGGTAACCATGACGAGGCAGGCGGAACTCATCGATCCGAGCGCAAAGGAGAAACAGCTTTATGCAGAGGGGGTCAATGCCCTCGCCTTCTCACCGGACAACTCGCAGATCGCATCCGGCCACAAAGACCGCCTGACGCGCGTCTGGGACGTTGCCCGCCGGAAGCTGGTCCACAAGCTCGCGGGTCACGGGGCGTGGGTTTATGACACCCAATACTCCCCAGACGGCCACCTGCTCGTTACGGTGGGGGGCGACAGCACGATCCGCGTGTGGGACGTGCGGACGTGGCGCCAGATCTCGGTGTTCGAGTCGCCGGGAGGCTCGCCCCTGTCTATCAGTTTCGCCCCGGACAGCATGCACGTTGCGACGGCCGGTACGGACGGCACACGTCTTTGGAACATCGCCAAATGGACGGAGGGGCGCCCTATGATCGGTATGGAGGGCCAGCCAACCGTCGTCGCCTTTGCCCCCCGAGGGAACGTGTTGGCCGCGGGAAGCCAGACTGGCGACGTAAACGTCTGGGATTGGACTCGCGACGTCGACGTCCGCCACCTCCCACAAGTGGGTGGGAGCACAAGTGGGTGGGTGACCGATACGCTCTATGCACCCGACGGCGCCCATATCGCCATCGCTGGAGGGGCTGGCGATGTATTCGTTTGCGAGAGTCGCTCGGGTAAGGAAGTGGCGCGCCTGCGCCGGGGAACCGGCGCGCATGGCGGTATCGCCTTCCTGCCCGATGGTCGGCTCGCAGTGGCGCAGGGGGACCTGCGGGAATTCTGGCTCTGGGAATGGAAATCGGCCCAGGTCGAGAAATGTGCCGGACCGTTCCCTGTCTCGCACATCGCCGTGTCGGCCGATGGGAACAGAGTGGCAACCAGCCATCGCATAGGCTCGGACCCCATCATGATATTTGATACTCGGACGCGCAAGCCCGTCGCCCGGCTGTCCGGGCGTTCGGATACTCCGAGCGCGCAAGCTTTCTCGCCCGATGGCCGCCGGCTGGCCTCGGCATATAATAGTGGCAACGTCGCGATCTGGGATCTGACTACGAACAAGCTGGCCGAAGTGCTCGACGCCCATACGCGCATGAGCACCGGCGTCCGGTTCTCTCCGGACGGGCGCCTGCTGGTCTCGACCGGCGACGACGGGCTGGTCCGTCTCTGGGACACCCGCACATGGAAGCCGCGGGGTACCCTGCGCGGCCACGCTGGCGAGGTCAACAGCGCGGTCTTCTCATGCGACGGGCAGACGCTGGCGACGGCCGGAGCGGACGGCTCCGTCATTCTCTGGAACCCCTGGCTGGAGCAGCAGCTCGCTGTGCTGCCCGGCCGTCATGGATGGGGACTGGCAGTGGCTTTCTCGACGGACGGCAGCCAGCTCGCGGCCTCCGCCACCACATCGACGTGGATTTGGTCTGCACCCTCCTTCGCAAAGACGGACGCGCCGCCGCCGGCCGATGCGCCGCGCGCGGCGCGTATCGAGGATCCGTGGGCGGGGCGCTTGGCTCGCGACGCAGCGGCCTACCGGCAGGAAATGGCGCGGGAGGGCCGCCTGATCGACTGGCTCCTGCTCGCGCCGATCGAACTTCCAAAGCAGAAGCAGGCTACCGCGGTCGGGGACGACATTCTCGGCGGTGAGGCGGCGGTTCGGCCGCGCGCCGGGGATGCCGTAACCGTTGGCGGCAGCCGGCTTGTCTGGAAGGCGTATGCGAGCGCGAATGCGGCCGTCGATCTCCTCGCGTTCGTGGGCGGACGCCACCAGAGCGCCGTCGGCTACGGAGTCTGTTACGTAACAGTCCCAACCGACATGGCCGGCGTCCATCTCCGGGTGGGCCGAGACGACAACGCGCGTATCTACGTGAACGGCGCGCAGGTCTTCGAGTCCCGTGAGGCCGTGGGTGTGAAGATCGACGCGGACACAGTCACCGGCGTTCGATTACGGAAGGGCACGAACACGATCGTCGTAAAAGTAGTGAACCTCAGGGGAGAATGGGGATTCAGCCTCCGCATCCTGGATAAGGCCGGTAAGCCGATTCCGGGCGTATGGCATGGAGATACACAGAGGATTCATGATCGCTAATCCAGCCAACCAGAGCTTCTACATAACCGGCGGCACCCTCCCCGCCGACGCCACCTCCTACGTCGAGCGGCAGGCCGATAAGGACCTGCTTGCAGGCCTGCAGGCGGGCGAGTACTGCTACGTCCTCAACACCCGGCAGATGGGCAAGTCCAGCCTCATGGTCCGTACGGCAGTACGATTGCGTGAGGCAGGCGTAACCGTCGCTATCCTCGACCTGACCGCGATCGGCCAGAATCTCTCTCCGGAGCAGTGGTATGACGGGCTGCAAGTGTCCCT
>JBGOTP010000440.1:0-4145 GCA_041476545.1 Vicinamibacteria bacterium
AAGCCTCTTCAAGCGGTGGGTTGTCGCGCGTCTCGTCCGCGGGCGGCACGCCGGTGCCGCTGACGAAGCTGGGCGCCGGAGAAGCCACCCATCGCTGGCCGCAGGTGCTCCCCGGCGGCAAGGCGGTGCTCTACACGGCGCACTCCACCACCGCCGGATTCGACGATGCGACGGTGGTCGTGCAGCCGCTGCCGGAGGGCGTACCGAAAACTGTCCAGCGCGGCGGCTACTACGGCCGGTATCTGCGGAGCGGCCTTGGCTCGCCGCAGCGCGCTGAGCGCGAAGGCGGCCACCTGGTGTACGTCCATCAGGTGACGCTGTTCGCTGAACCGTTCGATCTCGCCCGCCTGGAGCCGAGGGGACAGCCGGTGCCGGTTCTCGAGGGCATTGCAGCATTCACCGGTGGTGGTGCCGGCAGCGGCTCGGCCGGTTCAGCACAAGTGGCATGGACCGAGGCCGGCACCGCTGTGTACCTCGCCGGACAGAGCGCGTTGAGCTGGGCGCCGATCCACTGGGTGGACCGGACCGGCAAGGTGACGGTGCTGCGCGCGACACCCGCGAACTGGAGCGACCCGCAGTTCTCGCCCGACGGGCACCGGCTCGCCGTGGACATCGACAGCGGACAGAACGGACAGGTTGACGCGTTCGTGTACGACTGGGCGCGCGACACACTCCAGAACGTGACCCTCAATCCGAATTTGAACAGGAAGCCGGTCTGGACGCCCGATGGCCGGCGCCTCGTCTTCCAGTCCAACCGTGACAAGGCCTTCAATCTGTATTGGCAGCGCGCCGACGGGTCCAGCGACGTGCAGCGGCTGACGGAGAGTCCAAACGTCCAAATCCCGGCATCCTTGCACCCAAGCGGGAAGTTCCTGGCGTTCGTGGAAGTGCGGCCTCAGACAGGACAAGATCTGATGATCCTGCCCCTGGAAGGCGACGAGGCGTCGAGCTGGAAGCCGGGCAAGCCGACCGTCTTTCTGAGCACGCCGGCAGCCGAGCAGGAGCCGATGTTTTCTCCCGACGGGCGATGGATTGCGTATCACTCGAACGAATCGGGGCGCCCTGAAGTGTACGTGCGGCCGTTTCCGGCTCAGAGCGGCAAGTGGCTAATCTCGGCAGATGGGGGGACGAATCCCACGTGGTCCCGCGCGCGCCACGAGATCTTCTACCAGGGCCTGGACAACCGGGTGATGGTGGCGTCCTACACGGTTGAGGGGAACTCGTTCAACCCCGACAAGCCGCGCGTCTGGTCCGAACGCCGATTCACAGTGAGACCGGGGTTCCGCGCCTTCGATCTGCACCCGGACGGCGAGCGCGTCGTGTTGGCCGCCGCCTCTGAAAACGAGAGCGCCGTCAAGCAGGACAAGCTCGTGTTCATCTTCAACTTCTTCGACGAGTTGCGGCGGCTCGCACCGGTCAACAAGTGACGCTCACGGCCGGCACACGCCTCGGTCCCTATGAAATCCTGTCCGCGATCGGCGTGGGCGGGATGGGCGAAGTCTATCGCGCCCGTGATACGAAGCTGGACCGTGACGTGGCGATCAAGGTCTTACCCGAGGCGTTCGTCGCCGACCCTGAGCGTGTCGCTCGCTTTCAGCGCGAAGCCAAGACGCTCGCGTCGCTGAATCATCCAAACATCGCCGCCATTTACGGGCTGGAGTCTCAGGAGCGCCTGCGGCCACACCGAGCCGAGGATGGGCAGATCCGAGGCGAGGTGTCAGCGTCAGCTCGCGCTGGGGGTGGGGGCCCCCGCGGTCGCACGTATGATGTTTCCAACGACGGTCAGCGGTTTCTGATGATCAAAGACAATGCGACCGGCGATCGGGCGTCCGCGCCGGCCAGCATGGTCGTCGTCGTCAACTGGAGTGAAGAGCTGAAGGCCAAGGTGCCGGTGAAGTAGACATGCCGCTGTCTCCTAGATCGCGACCGGCCCGATTGAGAGGATGAGGAGAGAGGTCTCTTCCTGGCTCTCGAAGCGGTCGATGCGTCTACGCTCGCGCCTGAGCAGTTCGGCAATCGCCACTGTTCCCGCATTGCCGACGTCAAGCCAGATGGTCTTCGGCGGGAATCCTTCGACGTAGCTCCGCTCGCGGAAGTCCGTGTCCTTCGAGACGATCACGAGGCCCCGCGCGCGGGCATGGTCCCAGATCTGGCTGTCTTCCGCGGCGCGCAAGCCGACGTCTCTAACGTGCGCGGAACCGGGAAACTCGTAAGCGAGGACGCCGACGAGCTTATGACTGACGTTCTCGTCGAAGAGAAGCTTCACGCCACCGAGTTGGCCAAGCGGCGTTCGCGGGCGGCGGCAAAGGCCAGGGCGGCGCGGATGTCATCGCGTGTGAGGTCGGGAAAATCGTTCAGAATCGCGTCTTCCGTCATCCCGCCGGCGAGGTATTCCAGTACGTCGTATGCCGTGATGCGGGTTCCCTTGATACAGGGCTTGCCGCTGCGAACGTCCGGATTCACGGAGATTCGATCCTGCCACCGCATAGCCGAATTATACGCCTTGACCGCCGCTGAGAGTTGGAATCCGTTCTGGCGTGCCCTGGCGGATGACTTTAGAACCCTGTCGACCGGGCGGCGCGATTGCGTATGACGCTTCCCCGTAAGTGACCGCGCGACACTTCCGCGTAGAGCCGGGCGGTTCGTGCCGATACGCAACACGTCGGACGGCGGCGAGTCGGAGGTCGGGCTGTTCAGCACGGCGGCTTTGGCCTGTTCGCGCTGGGAGCGCCAACACGCGCTTGGGCGGCTTCTTCCGGCGGGACTGCGCTTTTGGCATCGGCATCGGCGACGACCTCTTAACCGTCGTCCACCAGCTTCACTGAAGACTCGCCGCTACGCTGTTGAGCAGGCGCAATCGGCTTCCTTCCTCGGTCCCGCCTGTATAATCACGGCGTTCCATGGCCCTCGCACCCGGCACGCGACTCGGCGTCTACGAAATCACCGCGCAGATTGGCGAAGGTGGCATGGGCCAGGTGTACAGGGCGACGGACACGAAATTGAAACGTCAGGTCGCCATCAAGATTCTTCCGCCGGCGCTGGCGACCGACCCCGAGCGACTGGCGCGTTTTCAGCGCGAAGCGGAAGTCCTCGCCCCCCGCCGGTCTGCAGTGTCCGAGTGATCGCAGTCTTCGTTAGCCACCGCTTGATGAGTTCACTGCGGACGATATCGAGCGCTTCTGACCGGGGTTCGTGAGCTTGTCCAGGCTGCCGCTCGTGGTGATGAAGAAGCAAGTCGTGCCCGGACCGAAGAAGGTCCGTGCCCCGAGTAACCCCCAACGCCAGCGGTCCCTGCCGGTCGCGGGACTCCTGCAATGGCGCGAAGTATATCGATGATATACTCCATATACCTTCGTGCCGTTCGAGTTCGACCCCCGGAAGTCTGCCGCGAACAAGGCGAAGCACGGCCTCGACTTCGTCGAGGCGCAGGCGCTCTGGTCGGACCCCGATCGGATCGAACTCCCGGCGCGGCCGACCAACGAGCCGCGCTTTCTTGTTGTCGGTCAGATCAGACAGGCCGTGTGGACGGCCACGGTGACATACCGCCATGAAGAAGCGATCCGCCTCATCTCGGTCCGCCGCGCGCGCAACAACGAAGAAGCGCAGTACGTTGACGCGCGGGAGCGGCGGCGCTAAACGCACCATGATCACGGCCGAGGAATTCGACCGCGTGGCCGATCTGCCGGTCGATGATCCCGGTGGCGACCTGCTGCCCTATCTGGACCTGTCGAAGGCCCGTCGGCCAGGGCGCGAGGTCCAGCGAGTCAACGTGGATTTCCCGCTCGATCTGCTCCACGCGATTGACCGTGAGGCCCAGCGCATTGGTGTCAATCGGCAGGCGTTCATCAAACTGCGTCTTGCCGACGCACTCACGACAAAGGCCTCGTGATGAAGGGCCGAGGCCGAGCTGACCTCGAGGTACTTCCGCGTAGAGCCGGGCGGTTCGTGCCGATACGCGACACGTCAGACGGCGGCGAGTCGGGAGGTCAGGCTGTTCAGCACGGCGGCTTTGGCCTGTTCGGCGTCGGCATCGGCGACGGTCTCCTAGCCGTCGTCCACCAGCGTCACTGAAGACTCGACCGGCGATCAGGTGTCCACGCCGGCCAGCATGGTCATCGTCGTCAACTGGAGTGAAGAGCTGAAGG
>JBGOTP010000441.1:0-4127 GCA_041476545.1 Vicinamibacteria bacterium
GACGGGTAGCGATGCGCACCTTGCGTCGCTTCGCGGCCTGGCCGCTGAACGAGGCTGGAGTCTGGAGCCGGAGGGGCTCGGGAAGGACGATGGCACGTGGATCTCGGAGTCCGAGGAGGCCATCTACGCAGCGCTCGACCTGCCCTGGATTCCTCCGGAAATTCGCGCGGGAGATGATGCCGTGACGGCGGCGAGGAGGGGAACACTGCCCTCGCTCGTCTCGCGCGCGGACATTCGCGGGGATCTCCACATGCACTCCAACTGGAGCGACGGCCGAAACACCATCGAGGAGATGGTCCAGGCCTGTGTCGCGCTCGGCTACGAGTACATGGCGATCACCGATCATTCCCCCCATTCCGCCGCGTCTCGCAATCTGTCGGCCGACGGCGCCAAGCGTCAGGCCGGGGAAATCGCGGGGCTTCGCGAGAAGTACCCGCAGATCAGCATCCTTCACGGCTGCGAAGTCGACATCCTCCCCAACGGACGCCTGGATTTTCCCGATCGCGTCCTGGAGCAATTCGACATCGTGCTCGCGTCGTTGCACGAGGGCGCCCTGCACTCCCGCGATCAGCTGTTCCAGCGCTATCTCGTCGCGATGCGCCATCCGCTCGTGACATTGATTACGCATCCGACAAACCGTCAGATGCCACAGCGGCCCGCGTACGACCTCGACTATGGACAGCTCTTCGCCACCGCCGCCGAAACCCGCACCGTCGTCGAGATCGATGGCGCACCGTCGCATCTCGATCTCAACGGGGTGCTCGCCCGCCAGGCGGTCGCCGCCGGCGCCATGATCTGCATCGACAGCGACGGCCATCGGGTCGACGCGCTTGGGCGGCAGATGGATCTGGGCATCCTGATGGCCAGAAACGGGTGGGTCGAGCCACGGCATGTCCTCAACACGAAACCCATCCAGGACGTCCGCGCGGTGATTGCGGCGAAACGACAGTCGTGAATCGACAGGCCGGAGCGATCCTGATCGCCGCTCTGGCCTTCCTGCTCTACCGCGCGACGCTGCTGCCCGGCGTCGATTTCGGCGACACACCTTCCTTCCAGGTGATGGCCGGCAGGCCGGTCGTCTCACCGCGTGATGCCTATCCGCTGTACTTCTCCATCGGGCGCGTCTTCGTGTGGACGATCGGAGGGGATCCGGCGCACGCCCTGAACATGGCGTCGGCAGTGGAAGGCGCGGTCGCCTGCGGCCTGATCGTGCTCGTCGCCGCGGAACTGTCCGGATCGATCGCGGCGGCCATGGCCGCGACGTGGCTCTTCGCCTCCTCCTACACGTTCTGGAGTCAGGCCGTCATTGCCGAAGTCTATGCCCTCCATATCTTGTTCGTCGCGTTGACGCTGCTGCTCATCCTCTGGTGGGATCGCCAGCCCACGACGCCGCGGCTCGCGTGCGTCTTTCTCGTCTATGCCGTGGGATTTGGCAACCATCTTTCGATGATTCTGCTGGCACCGGCCTTGTCGATTTTCCTCGTCGCACGGCGGGACTGGCGATCGCTCCTCACGGGTCGCACCCTGGTGCTGGCGACTGCCTGCGCCACGGCCGGCGCGGCGCAGTACGTCTGGAATCTTCATGCGCTCTGGCTCGAGCCCCTTCCGCCGCACAACCTGCTCGAAGGACTCCAGACGTTCTGGTTCGACGTCACGAAGTCCGACTGGCGCACCACGATGGTGCTGAGCGTCCCGGCGTCCATGCTTGCTGAGCGATTGCGCATGTACGCCTTCGACGTCCATCAACAGTTCGGCTGGCTGGGGCCGATCCTAGCCGTGGCAGGCGTCGCGCACCTTCTGCGGACGGCCGCCAGCCGCGCGACGTTACTGCTCGCGACGTACGCCGTCACCCTGGCGTTCGCACTCAGCTACAGCGTTGGAGACTCGCACGTCTTCTTCCTTCCGTCACATCTCGTCATTGCGTTGCTCGCGGCGCCCGGGGTCGTCTGGCTGGGACGCATCATCGCGTCCGCTGTGGCCGTCGTGCGGGGCTTCCGCCCTGCCGTGGCGGTCGTGGCGCAGGGCTTTAGCCCTGCCGTGTGTGTTGTCGTGGTTGCCGCTGTCGTCGCCATCGTCGCCACGATCCGAACCTACGCTGACTATCCGGCCATGGATCGCAGCGGGGACCACCGTCCGACTCAATGGCTCGAGACGCTGACGACCGGACTCGAAGACGGACACGCGGTGCTGCTGAGCGATTTGAACTGGCAGTCGGACAACGGGCTTACTTATTTCGCGAGGCGCACGCAGAAAAGCCTGACAGTTGCGCGGATGCCCGCCGTCGTGCTCTATGCGCCAGCGTTGATTCACGACAACCGGTCAATCGGCCGGCCGGTCGTGCTCACCGAGCAAGCGGCGTCGACGCTCGAGGCGGCCTACGGGCCTCTGTTCGCGACAGCCCCCGATGCCTCGCTGCCTCCGGCGACACTGACCAACGTCACATTGAGCGTCCCGCGTGGCACGCGCTACGCGCTCTGTCTGCTGCGACCCACACCGGACACCCGACTGAACGAATCGGATCTTCGCACAAGCCTCGAGTACCTGACCGGTCATCGTGTCGGCGTGCTCCCGTCCGGCGACTACGCGGTCGTCGCCGGAACCGTGGGCGACCAGCCGTCGCTCGTGCGATCGGCCGATCGACCGTTTCATGTTGAGATTGCAGTTGACGGAGTGCCCGTCACGGTGCGCATGGAATCCTGGCTGGCGTTCGACACCATCCGGCGAATGGGATTCGGTCATGTCATCGCCGCCCGGCGCCATACCCTGATCGTGGAAAGGGGCGTGAGCTTCGTCGCATTCGACGCGGCCGGCGAGCCTCTGCGAGTAGGCTACGCCGCCGGACTGTTCGCGCCGCAGACCCGGTACATAGTCACGGACAGTCCATAGTCACCGATTAGTCGTAGCGCAGGGCTTCAGCCCTGCCGTTGTCGGGCAGGCCTAAAGGCCTGCACTACGACTATGGACCAAATGCTATCGTTAGACGTGGCTGTCCGAAGGATTGCGACGATGTCGACGGGAGCGACGACGGTGGCTGTCGCGTGGCTCTTCTGCATGACCGGACGGGCAGCCGGGCCGACGGCGGCCGACCTCGCGCAGTCCCTGCAGCGGAAATACAACGCGGTCCACGATTTTTCGGCCGACTTCGTTCAGGAAACGACAGGCGCCGTGCTGAAGAAGCGGATGTCGGAACGCGGCAAGCTCCTTGTCAAGAAGCCTGGCAAGATGCTCTGGGACTACAAGGTGCCCGAACCGAAGCTCTTCGTGTCCGACGGCGTGAACTTCTACTCGTACGTGCCCATGGACAAGCAGGTGTTCGTGACTCCGGTGCCCACGGCCGATGCGGCCACCATCCCGGTGCTCTTTCTCACCGGCAAGGGGGATCTGACCCGCGATTTCATCCCGTCTATCGTCGCGCCACCTACCGGGATGCCTGCGGACACGCAGGCCTTGAGACTGACCCCGAAAATTCCCCAGGCCGAATACGAGTGGCTGACGCTCTCGTTTGCTCCTGACACGCTGATGCTCAGAGGCCTTGCGACGCTGGATCCGCAAGGTAGTCAGTTGAGTTTTACCTTCACGAACTTGAAGGAGAATGTCGGAATCGCCGACAAGACCTTCGCGTTCAAGCCTCCTCGCGGTGTTGAAGTGATCACCGATCTGCCTCGTCGCTAACACTTCCCGCGCCGCCACAGAGAAGATTTGTGCCCTCTAGACTAGACACCGCCGTCTAAGCAGAGGCGGGCCGATGCGCCCGGAGGAACGAATGTATCTGGCGCACCGCGAGGGGGATTCGTTCCTTGGGCTCCTTCCACGGGAACATGCTCACTTCGGCGTTCGGCGCGAGCATCGCGGCCTCCATGGCGACCGCGTACGGATGCGCCGGGATATCGTCCGGCAAGATGAGTAGCGGCGTCTGGCACGTGCGCACGAAGTCGCGTGTCACGGTGAAGACGAAGTCTGGGCTGGTGCGGTACATCTTGGTCAGAAACTTGTCGACCATCTCCATCGTGATCTCGGGCCGGCGCTTTATCAGCTCCGGACCCCAACCATTCATGTTGGTGTCGTAGAAAAGATCGCGCATCTCCGGACGCGACCCGCTGGGCTGCGCCAGCACGGCGGAGACAATA
>JBGOTP010000442.1:0-4112 GCA_041476545.1 Vicinamibacteria bacterium
GAGGGTAAAAGAGAGGGTAACGCAGCGAATTGGGCAACTAGCGCCGCCCTTACGGCCGAACGGCCGTCATCAACAACCTTTGCTTAATGTCGTCACGAAGCTGGGTGAGATCACGCTCGAACGGATGTTTCCGAAGCCCCTCCGCGAGCCGTAGGTCGCCACTTTCGACCTCCATGCTTCCACGTTGCAACCAGTAGTGGCGAGCAAGTTCTCGACGGTTGAGTAGACTTCACGCGCCTTTTCGAGCTGTAGGAGACCAAGTAGGAACGCGTGGCTGGTCAGGCGGGTGAGAATTCGGGACAGCCGGTCCCCACGTCCGGCCGAGTGTACGTCGAATTTCGAAGCGAGCGCGACGATGAGATTCTTCAATGGATGTAACAGTTGCCGCTGCTGCTGCATTCGATCGAACACGACGTCAGCAATCATGCGGTGGCGTGCTCGGTAATGGTTCGCCGGTGGGACAGTGACGATGACGTGCCTATTAGCAAGCCGTTGCAGAGCGTCGATTGGATCACCTGACACGTCGGTGCAACCCAGGAGAATTTCATCTCGGGTCAGGTAGTGCCTTTGGCTCGAGGCTATGCAGAGCAGCGAGTACACGAATTTCTGAACACCCTCCAGTTCGTCAAATTCACTGGCGGCTTTCTCCTCGAAACGATCGCCCGTCGTCGCCTCGAACATGGCGACCAGCAACCTGGCGACCACATTTTGTGGCGAAGGCGTTGTAGCGAGCAGACGGCTGGGAAAAGCCGGCGCCGGTAAACAACACTAGCTGGCCACGGCTCATTTGGCCCCGAACTCGATTGATGATGTGCTCTAGATTGGCCACGGTGCCTCGCCGGCTTCAGCTTACCTCATGTTTCCGCAGGGCACTTCTTCCGTGGGGCTGTTCACGAGGTCCGGCTCAAGCCGGACGTCACATACTAATTTCTGCGATCTCCGCGGTCTCTGCGTCCAACGTTGTCTGTTCGTGAGCTTCGTGACTTCGTGATTCCGTGGTCTACAGCCGCTGGTACTGGACCGCCCAGGCGTGGAGCTGAGCCTGGACCTTGCGCGCCTCTGGGATGTCGTTGAGCCGATCGCACGGCCACGGCAGATGAAACGTCCAATTCTCCGGCGTCACGGTGGCCGGCTCGTTGATGCGATCGCTCCATCCGAAGACATCCTGGACGGGCAGCAGCAGGAGATCTGAGCCGGACGCGAAGAGGGCTTCGAGCAGCGTGGCTCTCACGATCGCGTCGCAGGACTCCTTCAAGAGGCCCGCACCCTGCGTGATCCGCTGAATCGTCGGCAGGCGGTTCAGCTGCTGACGCTCGTCATCCGGCGCGTTCGCCCACCAGACCGCCATCGGCGCCGTATCGTGCGTGCCTGACGTGGCGACCGAATCCGGCGGGTAGCCGGCCGGGTCGCGGAACGGCTGTTCCTTCTCGAGCCATCGGCGCTCCCAGCGCAGCACTCGAAACCCTGGAACGTGCAGCTCGGCCATCGAGGCTCGAACAAAGTCGGGGACAGTACCGAGATCCTCGGCAATGATTTCAGCCCCGGGCTCCTGGAGCAGCGTCAGCACGCGGGCGCCGAGCGCGGTCTGCTCGGCCTCGACAGCCGGCGTGAAGAACGGCTCACCGCCGTCGCTGGGACGGCCAAACGTGCGATAGAAGCCAACGACGTGGTCGACGCGGTACCCGTCGTAGAGATCCCTGTTCCGGCGTGCGCGGTCGCGGAGCCAGCGGAAGTCGTCCTGGGCCAGAGCGTTCCAGTCGTACAGCGGCATGCCCCAGTCCTGACCGGTGGCGCTGAAGGCGTCTGGCGGCGCGCCAATCGACACATCGAGACGAAACGACCCCTGATGCGCCCAGACGTCGGCGCTATCAGCGTCGACCATGAATGGGAGATCGCCGAACAGCTCCACGCCGTTCGCGTGAGCATTGGCACGAGCGCCCGCCCACTGCGTGGCGGCAATCCACTGAAGGTACTGATAGAAGAGCAGGTCGCGCGCATAGTCGCGGCGCGCCTGGCGCAAGGCCTCCGCATCCCGGTGCCTGAGCGGTGCGGGCCATTCCATCCAGGGCCGGCTCAGCTCGCGAGCGCGAATCGCCCGAAACAAGGCGTAGTCGTCGATCCACCAGGCCTGCGCCGAGATGAAGGCCCTCAACGCGCCGGCCCGCTCGGTGTCGCGGCGCCATTCATAGTCGTGGAAGCGACCGAATGCGGCCGAGAGCGCGGCCTCCTTCAGATGGCGAATGGCGGCGTACTCAACCCGCGGCGCCGTTCGCACATGATTGAGCCGCTCCCGGTCCGCGGCGCTCAGCGAGTCGTCGCTCCCGCCATCAGTCCACTCCTCGACGGCCGGCACCTGAATGAAAATCGGATCGATGGCCATCGCGCTGATAGCCGAGTAGGGCGAGTGCTGGTCCGGCGCCATCTCATTCAACGGCAGCAGCTGCAGCACGCGCTGACCGGCGGCGCGCAGCCAGGCCGTCAGCGGCGCGAGGTCGCCGATGTCGCCGATCCCCCAACTCGTCGTCGATGGACTCGAGAAGAGCGGGACGAGAAGACCCGCACGACGGCCTGCATGACGCGCGCTCATGTCTGCCGCACACTGCAGTCGAAGTGCCGCTGGATTCGCGCCATACCATCGTTGAACGCGGTTTCACGCGTCAGCAGGCTGACGACCAGATACGACTCCCGCGTGAAGTCGAAGAAATATCCAGGATGAGCAAGCACGCCGTCGGTCGTCAGAAGATCGAGGACGAGATCTTCCTCCGATCCGAGCGACGGCACCTGCAGGACGGCATACCAGCCGCCCTCCGCGGCCAGCACGCGGCAGGCGGGGGCATCGTTCCCGAAGGCCACGAGCTGGTGATAGTTCGCGGCAATGCGGGCTCGAATCTGGTCGCGCACGACCGCTCCACGCCTGAGCAGATCGGCGGCAGCCAGCTGCACAGGCGTCGACACTGACAGATACGTGTCGCACGCCAGATCGAGTTGCCCGATGGCGGCACGCACCGCCGAATCCGGCCCCCCCACGGCGATCCATCCGAGCTTCGCTTGTGGCAAACCAATCGACTTCGACAGTCCTCCGAGACTGAAGATCAGCGCGTCCTGGCGGCCCAGAACCTGCCCGGCCGCCCGCGCGGCGCCCGGCGTCAACTCGTAGTCCGCAAACACCTCGTCCGCAATGATGGCCGCCTCGTGCTCGACGCACAATGCCGCCAGGCGATCGAGTTCGTCCGCCTTCACGAACGAGCCTGTTGGATTATTCGGGCTGACAACAAGGACGGCGCGCGTGCGCGGCGAGAACGCACGTTCGACGCTATCGAGGTCGATCGACCAGAATCCGTGATACTCGATGTCGTACGGCTGGGACGCGACCGCGTCAAGGCGCGTGAGATGCTCGAACAGCGGATAGCTCGGACGCGGCACGAGCACTTCGTCGCCGGGGTCGCAGAGCACCTTGAACAGCAGCGAGTACGCGTCGCTCGTGCTCGCCGTCAGCGCGATCCGCTCGGGCGCGACGGATACACCACGGCGCCCGTACTCCGCCGCGACCGCGCGGCGCGCTTCCAGTACGCCGAGGGGATCGGGCGCATACGTCAGCCCGCGCGGATCGGCCAGCGGCGCTAGCAGATCGCCGGGGTACGCAAATCCCGCGCGCGTGGGGTTTGATTCGGTGAGATCGAGAATGGCACGCCCCCCCGCGCGCAATCGATCGAGAACCTGCGTCAGCCGGTTGGGCGCGAGGTCGGATGGCAGGCGGGTTGAGAACACGTTGGTCCTTCGTCCTTGGTTCCTAGTCCTTAGTCCGTCCCTGGTCCTTAGTCCGTCCCTGGTCCTTAGTCCGTCCCTGGTCCTTGGCCGTCCATGGTCCTTCGTCCTTCGCAAATTGTCACGCCGTTGGGCGTCACACCGTTGTCATCATGCGGCGAACGCCGCCAAGGACCAAGGACGCCAAGGGCCAGGGCCCAAGGACGGACCAAGGCCCAAGGACCAACGCCTAAGGACCAGTAAGAATCTCCACCCGCTCGATGACGTCGCCCTCGAGAATCTGGTCGAGGATGTCGACACCGTTCAGCAGCTGCGCGAAGACCGGGTACTGGTGATCGAAACGAGGA
>JBGOTP010000443.1:0-4107 GCA_041476545.1 Vicinamibacteria bacterium
GCCGACGAACCCGCCTACACCGACACGTACGTCTCGAACTACGAGATCGACCCGTTCGTGGTTCCGGACGAGGAGAAGACGAACTTTCTACTCGCGCTGAACGAACGCGCGCTCGCATCCGGCAAGATCGACCGCGTCACCTCGTACGTGTTCCTGGTGTCCGAGCAGAAGTTTTTCGCGTCCCTGTCGGGGACGCGCATCACGCAGCAGCGCATCCGCGTCAAGGGTGATCTCACTGCCGTGCGCATCGACAAAACGACCGGTGGCTTCGAGACCATGGGCTCGGCGACCCCTCCGGCCGGGCGAGGGTGGGAGTACTTCACGACGGGCTGCGACCTTGCGAAGGATGCGGACGAGATTCCCGTCCTGCTCGAAGAGAAGACGGCGTCTCCTTCGGTCGAGCCGGGCCACTACGATCTCGTGATTGCGCCGACCAACCTCTGGCTCACCATTCACGAATCGATCGGTCACTCGACGGAACTGGATCGTGTGCTCGGCTACGAGGCGAACTACGCCGGCACGTCGTTCGCGACACTCGACATGCTCAACACGCTGCAATTCGGGTCGCCCATTATGCACGTCACCGGCGACCGTCAGGTTGAATGGGGCCTCTCCACTGTCGGCTACGATGATGAAGGTGTCGCCGCCCAGACCTGGGACATCGTCCGCGACGGCGTGCTCGTCGGGTACCAGCTCGATCGGCAGATGGCGCACAAGCAGGGATTCGGCCGTTCGAACGGCTGCGCGTTCGCCGATGCGGCCGACAAGGTGCCGATTCAGCGCATGCCGAACGTGTCGTTGCAGGCAAGTCCCAAGAACATCACGCTCGACGATCTGATTGGTGCCGTAGACGAAGGGATTTACGTCGTTGGCGACAAGAGCTGGTCGATCGACATGCAGCGGTACAACTTCCAGTTCACTGGTCAGAAGTTCTTCCGCATTCGCGGCGGCAAGATCGCCGGTCAGGTGAAGGACGTCGCCTACCAGGCAAAAACGACGGACTTCTGGAATGCGATGGAGGCGGTTGGCGGACCATCAACCTACGTGCTCGGCGGTGCGTTCAATTGTGGGAAGGGGCAGCCCAGCCAGATTGCCCCGGTGACGCACGGGTGTCCGGCCGCGCTCTTCAGAAAGATCAACATCCTCAATACGGCGCAGGAGGGACACTGATCGACGTTCAGGGTTCCATCGAGCGAGTGCTTCGGCTCTCGAAGGCCGACGCCTGCATTGTGATTGGCCAGCAGGAGGGTGCGACGAACATCCGCTGGGCCAACAACACCGTCACGACCAATGGCGCCGTGGATCGGGCCTCGCTCTCCATCGTGTCGATCGTCGGGCGGCGAGTGGCGTCCGTGACGCGCACGTACTTTCCTCCACAGCAACTCGAGGGGATGGTCCGCGAGTCCGAGGCCGCGTGCGAGCGCAGACCCGAGGCGCCGGACTACATGCCGCTCGTGGAGCCTGGGAACGACGCGCGCGGCGCGGCGGACTGGAGTGCGCTGCCCACTGGAGCCGACATTCACGTCTTGGACGCGTTCGTGCCCCAGCTCGGCACGCTGTTCGAGCGAGCGCGCGGCTCGAAGGCACGTTCGACGATCGAGACGTTCGGCTACGCTGAGCACTGCACTTCCACGACGTGGCTCGCAACGTCGACCGGCATCCGGCGCTGTTACCGCGACAGGCTGGGCAAGGTCGAGATCACGGCCAAGACGCCGGACTTCCTCCGATCCTCGTGGGTCGGACGTGTGACTGACGACTTCCAGGACGTCGACGCGCGTGTGTTGTTCGACGCGCTGCGGCAGCGGCTCGAGTGGTCGGAACGCAAGATCGACCTGCCGGCCGGGCCGTACGAAGTGCTGCTCGAGCCGTCGTGCACGGCCGACCTCGCCATTCGCGCGTACGACTACATGACCAGGCGGGATGCAGACGAGGGGCGCAGTCCGTTCTCCAAAGCCGGAGGTGGCACGCAGATTGGCGAGCGGTTGTTCGGCAACGTGACGATCTACTCGGATCCCGCCGAGCGGGGCATCCGCACGGCGCCGTTCCACATCGGCCTCGACTCGAGCAGCGTCGCCTCCGTCTTCGGCAATGGCGTGCTTGCGGCGCGGACCGAGTGGGTGCGCGACGGGACTCTCCGGGCGCTCGTTACGCCGCGCTACTGGGCTGCCAAGGCCGGGACGCCGCCGGTTCTGTTCATCAACAACCTGGTCGTGGCCGGCGATGGGCCGACGTTGGAGGAGATGATCGCTCAGACCGAGCGCGCGCTGCTCATCACGTGCTTCTGGTATATCCGCACCGTGGATCCGCAGACGGCGCTCGAGACAGGGCTCACACGCGATGGCGTGTTTCTGGTTGAGCACGGCAAGGTCGTGGGCGCGGTGAACAACTTCCGCTGGAACATGAGCCCCATTGCGGCGTTCGCGCAGGCCACCGAGATTGGCCAGAGCGGCATGTCCCTTCCGCGTGAGCACGACGAGTTCCTGCGCGCGAAAGCGCCGCCGCTGCGGATCGAGCGCTTCAACATGAGCTCGGCCAGCGAGGCGACGTAGAGCACGGCCCCAATCAGGGCTGGAGGGCTCAGGGCTCAAGGGCTCGCCACGGGATCGCCGGCGGCACTGCCACGTTCAGCCCTTGGCCCTTTAGCTCTTAGCCCTATTTCGCGGCGGATTTTCGAGTTTCGTCTTGTCATCCGCCGCGGGGAGGAGCGGCACGGCGCTACCGGACGCGGGCGCCAGGAGGCCGGCCTTCGAATACGCCAGCAGCTTGTCGCGCGTATCGACGATGTCCAGGTTGCGCATGGTGAGCTGACCAATACGATCCTGCGGCGAGAAGGCGGACTCGCCTTTCTCCATCGTGAGCCGCTCCGGCTTGTAGGTGAGGTGCGGGCTCGTGGTATCGAGGATGGAGTAGTCGTTGCCTCGTCGCAGCTCGAGCGTGACCTCGCCGGTGACGACGCGCGCGACCCACCGCTCGGCGGTCTCGCGCAGCATGATGGCCTGCGGATCGAACCAGCGACCCTGATAGAGCAGCCGGCCAAGGCGACGGCCGCCGTCGCGGTACTGCTCGATCGTGTCTTCATTGTGGATGCCGGTGACGAGCCGCTCGTACCCGATAAAGAGCAGCGCGAGGCCGGGCGCCTCGTAGATGCCGCGGCTCTTGGCTTCGATGATCCGGTTCTCGATCTGATCGCTCATGCCGAGCCCATGGCGTCCGCCGATGGCGTTGGCTGCCATCAACAGGGCCACGGCGTCGTCGAACGTCTTCCCGTTCAAGGCGACAGGCCGTCCTTCTTCGAAGCGGACGGTCACGGTTTCAGGCTTGATGGACACGTCCTCGCGCCAGAAGGGGACGCCCATGATCGGCTGGACGATCTTCACGCCCTTGTTCAGCTGCTCGAGGTCCTTCGCTTCGTGGGTGGCGCCGAGCATGTTGGAGTCTGTTGAGTACGCCTTTTCGACGCTCATCTTGTAGGCGAAGCCCGCGTCGCGCATGTACTCCGACATTTCCTTGCGCCCGCCGAGCTCGTCGATGAACTGCTGGTCGAGCCACGGCTTGTAGATCCGCAGGTCGGGATTGGCGAGCAGACCGTACCGGTAGAACCGCTCGATGTCGTTGCCCTTGAACGTGCTCCCGTCGCCCCAGATATGGACGTCGTCTTGTTTCATCGCGAGCACGAGCATCGTGCCCGTCACGGCGCGGCCGATGGGCGTGGTGTTGAAGTAGGGCACACCGGCCGTGGAAATGTGGAATGCTCCGGCCTGGAGCATGGCGATGCCTTCGCTCACGAGCTGCTGGCGGCAGTCGACGAGGCGCGCCGCCTCGGCTCCGTACTGCTTGGCCCGCCGCGGAATGTCTTCGTAGTCCGGCTCGTCGGGCTGGCCGAGATTGGCCGTGTAGGCGTAGGGGATCGCGCCGTGCTTCCGCATCCAGTGCAGGGCCGCGCTCGTGTCGAGTCCGCCGGAAAACGCGATGCCGACTTTCTGGCCGGCGGGCAGGGTTTGCAGGATGGTCGCCATTCGGGTCTGTCGCTCCAGTCAGCTCTCAGCCTTCAGCTGTCGGCTTTCAGTGCTCGGGCTGTTAGCCGTCGGCTCTTTCGACAATCGAACA
>JBGOTP010000444.1:0-4103 GCA_041476545.1 Vicinamibacteria bacterium
CTTCGTCAGAAACCGGTCCACCATCTCCATGGTGATCTCGGGCCGGCGCTTCACGAAGTCCGGCCCCCACCCCTTGATGTTGGTGTCGTAGAACAGATCGCGCGCCTCCGGACGCGATCCGCTGGGCTGTGCGAGCACGGCCGCGACGACACGATTCGGCGCGCGCTTCAGGAGATTCCAGATGAACGGACCGCCGATGCAGAAGCCCATCACCATGAACTTGTCGATGCCGAGATGATCCATCAGACCGAGATGGTCATCGGTAAAGGCATCCCACGGCCGGTCGATCTCGAGCGGGCCGGAGGACTGGCCGCCGTTGGCGTTGCGCAGGTCCGACGCGATGCAGCGGTACTCTCCCTTGAACTCCTCGATCGGGTTGAAGGGATTGGTCAGGCCGGAGATCGTCGAGTTCAGTCCCCCGCCGGCGATGAGCAACAACGGAAAGCCGGAGCCGGCCTCCTCATAGTGGATGCGAACGGGGCCTTTTTCGTAGAAGGACATGGCCGCTCCTCCTTGTCCAGTCTGCTGCGCAAGCACGCGCGGCGCTGCGGCCATCACCGTCGCCGCGGCGCCCGTCTTCAGTATTTTGCGTCTGATCGGATCCATCATCGGCGTCCTCCTGACTTTCGCCCGTCTAAACGGTCGGGTGCTCTTCAATCCATCAGGCGTTCAGGAGTGCTGCGCGCCTCTTCCCGTGTTGCGTGGTCTGCTCAAAAGCGTGCGCCATCTGAAGCAGATTCCACTCGCCGTGGTGCCGCCCGACGATCTGGATGCCAATCGGCAGTCCTGCTGCCGTGAATCCGGCGGGTACGGACATCGCGGGGTTTGACATGAAGGTGACATACCAGCACGACCGCATCCAGTCGAGATATGTAGCCATGGAGATTCCAGCGACCTGCGTGGGGTAGGGCACGTTCACATCGAACGGCGCGACCTGTGTCACTGGGAGGACGAAGTAGTCGTACCGTTCGAAGAACTGGCGGCTTTGGTCGTACATCCGCGCCTGCCGGGCAAGTGCCCGCCCGATATCCGCGGCGGTCATTCGCTCGGCCTCCGCGATCTCGTACTTGACAGTGTCCTTGACCCATTCTGGCCGTTCCCGGACGAGCGGCGCATACTGCGCGTGGTTGGCTGCGAACCGGAGGGCCAGGAACGCCTCGTCAACGCCGGCGAAGTCGGGCTCGGCCTCCTCGACGCTGCATCCAAGGTTTTCGAAGGCGCGGCGATTCGCGTCGATGGTCTGGCGGATCTCCGGTTCGAACGGAATGCCACCGAGACCTCGCCACCAGGCGACCCGCACTCCCTTGAAATCGCGCTCGAGAGGCGCGCGAAACTGGCCGGCGTCCTCCACGATTGAGAGCGGACTACTCGGGTCGTGTCCCGCCATCGCGCTCAAGAAGAGCGCCACGTCTGCGACCGACCTGGCCATCGGACCCGACACGGCGAGCGGTGACCAGCTACTCGCGTTGCCCGGCACCCGGCCCGGCGACGGGCGAAGTCCGACGACGTTGCAGAATGCGGCGGGATTGCGCAGAGATCCCCCGGTGTCGCTGCCGTCCGCGATTGGCACCATGCCGCATGCCAGTGCCACAGCCGCCCCGCCGCTGCTTCCACCGCACGTCTTTGTCACGTCGTAAGGATTGCGTGTCGCTCCGAAGACGCTGTTGAAGGTCTGCGACCCGGCGCCAAACTCAGGCGTGTTCGTCTTCCCGCACGTGATCGCACCAGCCGCGCGGATGCGCGTCACGATCAGCGCGTCACGAGTCGGCACGTTGTCGCGGTAGAACAGCGACCCACGTGTTGTGCGAATTCCCGCCGTGTCGACCAGGTCCTTGTGCGCGACCGGCAGGCCGTGCAGCACGCCGAGTGCGCCACCCCGAGCTGCCACCTCGTCGGCGCGTGCCGCGTCGGCCATGGCGCGCTCCGCCACAAGCGTGACGATCGCGTTCACCCGCGGGTTCACGCGTTCGATTCGAGCCAGGTGGGCCGTCATGACCTCGCGGGCGGATAGATCTTTGCGACGAAGCCTCGCCGCCAGCTCGGTCGCGCTTAGGTCGCATAGTTGCTCAGATGCGCCGGCAGACCGTGGCGTACCCGATTGCGCCGACACCGAGTCGGCGAGCCCGTGCAGCGTGCTGGCGACCGCCGCGACTCCAACCTGGCCGAACGCGCGCCGAGTGATTGGGACCACTGTGGTCGACAGAAGAGAGTTGGGACTGATGTCTTCGTCATCCATAGATACTCCGGAGGTAGACGGCCACGCTCGCACGCAGCCTACCGAAACCCGCGTGGCGAGCGTCCCTCTCCGCATCCGGTTGGAAACACGGATGCTACCACGGAGCAGGTGACCAGTTGCCTTCACTCGTATGCTGCGACCAGCATGGATGGCTGCGACGCCCTGAACGGACGGGCTGATTGTTTACAGAAGTCCGGCAGGATCCTTTACACCTATCCGACGTTTACTGCGTCCCGGTGATGAGTAAGGTGCGCTCGTCGATCTTGCCGAGCAACGTACTGTAATACACGATGTTCCAAATGCCGTCGCCGACCTCTTCGAGACCGATGTCTTCGCCCTGCAGCACGTGGCTCAAGAAGGGTTGCTTGGTGTGGAGTCGGAACGTGCCTGCGGTACTGATGCGACGGACTTCGAGATGCGCGCCATAGCTGGGCAGCGTCCGGCACTCGGGATACACACGTGGCGACGGCCGCCACAGCGAACTCGGTGTGCGATCGCCGATGCCCTCGTGCGGCCGCTCGTCGTTGTACCTGGTCTGGAACGCCTCGAAACGACGCTGTTGCGCGCGGAGGCTACTTGCGGCCGGCCGCGTCGTCTCGCGTTTGAGTTCGCGATGCATCCGTTCGTGCTGGCCGTTCTCCTGGGGACTCGCCGGATGAATGCGTTGGTGGACGATCCCGAGTTGCATCCACCACACGTTCAGCGCGGAGAGCCCGTGAATCCCGGTCGAGGCGAAGGGCGCCCCGTTGTCGGTGCGGATCGCGTCGGGCAACCCCACGGCGCGGAAGAGCGTACGAAAGACCGGCTTCGTGTCGGCCGTCGTCACCGAGCGCAAGCCGTGGCACACGAGCAGGCTGCGGCTGAAGTGATCCGTCACCGTCAACGGATAGCAGTACGCGCCATCGCCGGTGCGGAACTGTCCCTTGAAGTCGGCGGGCCACACCTGATTCGGCTGGTCGGTGTGCACGGGGGCCGCTCCGGGGTGCGCCCACCGGCGCCGGCGGCGGTTCTTCCGCAGCAGCTTATAACGATCGAGAATCTCGTTGAGGGTACTGCGGGCGGGCCACGGGCGCTTCGGATGCCGCGTCTTGAGCACCTGCAGGAGCTTCTTGGCCCCCCAGCCGTACTCCTGGCGCGCCGCAATGATCAGCGCTTCCGTGGCATCGCTCGTCCGGTGTGGACACGCCTGCGGGGCGTGGCTCCGGTCAGCCAAGCCCGCGCGACCACCCGCGCGATGGCGCGCCACCCACGTATAGCCCGTCGGACGGGTGACACCGAAGCGCTCGCACAGCTCCGTCATCGACCACTGCTCGCTCTCGAAGTCGCGGATGAATCGCAGGCGCTCGTCCAACACATTCGTTTCCATCCAAGGCATCTCCCTGGTGTAAACGATCCTGCCGGACTTGTGTCAACCATCAACCCGGTCTATACCCTGTGAGAGCTAACAGTCGGTCAAGGAGCGCAACAGAATGGGGCTCAACGACAGAGAACGCCCACCTCATGAGCTTGCGCCAGATCAGCTACGAGGTTCTTCACAGCGACGAACTATTGGCACTGCGTTGAGAGCGTGACCAGACTTTTGACTAGGCGGCAATGTCGCCTTCCACGACTGTCTCGGGCCAACCCACTCGTGCATACCCCCGTGGGGACGCCACACTTGATTCGGGACCGCCGTCTTCTCCCAACTTCTTGAAAGCCATACAAAGCCCGAGACGAAGAAATAGCTCGGTCTCGGCCCTTCATCACGAGGCCTTTGTCGTGAGTGCGTCGGCAAGACGCAGTTTGATGAACGCCTGCCGATTGACACCAATGCGCTGGGCCTCACGGTCAATCGCGTGGAGCAGATCGAGCGGGAAATCCACGTTGA
>JBGOTP010000445.1:0-4099 GCA_041476545.1 Vicinamibacteria bacterium
ACGTCGCGCAGATCGACACGCTGGAACTGATCGCGTGTCGCTCAGCGGAATCGAACGTCGGAATTCTCTGGGGAGATCGGCCACACGCTCGCCGACGAGGCCGGCCCGCAGAGGTCGGCTCCCTGTCGTGACAGCCGCTCGAGTTGACGCGTGGTGTTGATCTTGTGCTCGCTTCCGTACGTCTGGCAGTTGCGCTCCCGATCCGTTGGGTAGTAAAGGTAGTTCGCCGTGAGCGCAACCGAGCGCTCCATGCCTGCGCGAGACACGTCGCTGAGCCAGTTGACCCGTCGCAGACGCGCGCCGTTGGCCAGATGAAACCGCGCCACTGGATCCGCCGGATCGTCTCCGTGTTTGGCGTGAAGCAGATAGTGAGCGCAGAGCGGCAGGAGGTCGTGTTCCAGTTCCGCGGCGACTGTCGCGTCGGCCGACCAGCCAGACGAATTCAGCTTCGCCAGCAACGCCGCCACGTTCGAGACGTTCTCGAGCGAGCTGACCAATGCCGAAAGCCACAGGCGAAATCCCGGAATCGGCGAGAGCGTCGCGAACGTGCTGAGCCCCGGCAACTGAGCACGCAGTTCGTCGACCACCCGTCCGATCAGCGGGTTGCCGAACGAAAACCCACGCAGACCCGGCTGGCAGTTGGTGATGGAATAAAAGACGGCCGCGTCGCACGTGTCTGGTTCGAGCACCGGAGATTCCGGATCCAGAATCGGCTGGACCTTCGTGCTCACACCACGCGTCAGCGCCACTTCGGTGAAAATCACCGGTTCGTCCGGCCATGCCGGGTGGAAGAACGCGTAACATCGGCGGTCGGCCTCGAGACGGCGCCGCATGTCGCGCCAGTCGCGGATGGCATGCACCGCTTCGTACTGCATCAACTTTTCAAGGACGGGCGCAGGTGTCTCCCAGTCGATCTGGTGAAACTCCAGCAGGCCACGGTTGAATAGTGATTTCAGGACATGCGCCAGATCGGCCTCGATCACTGCCCATGCGCCGTGATCGCGAAGGCCTTGCAGAAGGTGCTCGCGCATGTGAACGAGAAAGCCGGTCCCGCCGCGCGCGGCATTGATTCGAAGAAAAACCTCCTGCCGCGGCGCTTCGCCCGCGCGCCTCAGTCCCAGCAGAGTCGTGTCAGAGGGGTTTCTGACGTAGCCCTCCGCGGCGCGTTGCAGGTCGACCGGGTCCGCGGAGAACTCGTGGACTAACGCGTCAAAGAACGCGGCGCGGGCCGCAGCGTCAAGCGACGCGTAGCCGGCAAGTACGTCGTTGGCGAGTCGGGCTCCCGAAACGCCGCCCCGGTCCGAGAGAAGATCATGGCAACGGGCGATCGTGGCCCGGACTTGTGCTGCCTCGTCGGCTAGTGAGCCGGTGGACGCACCACCAGTTTTGTAATGGAGTCGTGTCGCCGGGTGAGCCGGAAAGTGATTCGCCATGCGCATGATACGCATGGGCTGTCGGCAACCAACGTACCAGCCCGAGCACGCCGCTCGCGGGGTTTATCGAGAGTTCAGACGTCCTCCGGCAGGAAGTCGGCCCCCAGGTTGACTTTCAGGCTTCATTTTTGGGAACTCGTGCTGTCCTTCAAATGAACACGTCATCAGGCATGATTCGAGGGTCACGTGCGGGTGCGATCCCGGCTAGAGCCGGAACCCGCGTAAGGACTAGAACCCACCCGCTCCCCGGCGGCAGCGTCACGACACCGGCGCGCTCGAGCAATCCGAGCGTGGCGATCGTGCCCCCCACCTTCAGGCCGGCGGCGAAGATCGTCGCGACGCGAGCGTCGCGATTTCTTCGGGCGCCAGTGACGGCACAACGGCGTCATTCTGCAACGACTTACGCTCCGCCGCGAAGAGCAAAGGTCTGTATACTGGGATGGCTCAGTCAACACAGAATCCTGAACAGAAATGCATTGACAGAAGCGTGGGTCAGGCTCACATTACGATTGTTTGGATGTCGCCAGATCGAGTCCCCGGGGGAATCGAGAAGCCGAGGGATCAGTTAATAGAGAGGTCCGGTATGAAACTCCTGCCTCGAGTGCCTGTTATCAGCACCGTGCTTGGCGGCCTGCTTCTGGTAGCGGCCCAACCGGGGCATGCGGCCGACGAAAAGGTCACGTATTACGAGCACGTCGCGCCGATCCTGCAGGCCAACTGTGTGTCGTGTCATAAGCCGGCCGGAAAGAATATCGGCAGCCTGGTCGCGCCGATGTCGCTGACCACCTATGAAGAGGCGCGTCCGTGGGCGCGGGCGATTGCGCGGAAGGTCAAGGCGCGCGAGATGCCGCCGTGGTTTGCCGACGCGCCGACAGGCGTCTTCTCCAATGAGCGCGGCCTGACGGCGAAAGAGATCGACACCATCCTGATATGGGCCGACGCGGGGGCGCCGGGCGGCGACAAATCGAAGGAGCCGTCGCCGCTGGTGAATACGGAAGCCGAGAGCGGCGGGTATTCGCTGGGCAAGCCGGACCTGATCGTCAAGATGCCGCAGCCGTATTTCGTGACCGACGACGCGCAGGATGTGCAGGGGACTTTCCACACGCTCATCCCCGAGGATCTGCTGCCGCACGACGTGTTCGTGCGGGCCTGGGAATTCCGGGCGGGCACCTACATGGCGGGGAAAGATACTGTGCATCACATGTGCGGGGGCATGCGGCCGCCAGGCTTCGTCCCCAACGCGGCCGATGATGCGGAAGCCGAGGCCGCGGCTGGCCTGTCGATGGGCTGTATTGCCGGGGGCGCCGAGCCGGCGCAGTTGCCGGACGGTTTCGGGATGGAACTGAAGAAGGGGTCGACGATCACCTTCAACATGCACTACTACAAACAGGCCGGGACAGGTACGGGGTACTGGAACCAGGCGGAGGTCGGGTTCTACTTTGCGAAGGGGCCGATCAAGTACAAGGTACGCAGCAAGTCGATCGGCACCACCGGGTTCGAGATTCCGCCGCAGAAAGTGGACTATCGGATCGGCGCGGCCGACACGCTGGAGAAAGACACGCTGTATCTTGCCTACTGGCCGCATGCGCACCTCCGTGCGACAGCCGCGCGGTACACGGCGACCTATCCCGATGGCCACAAGGAAGTGTTGCTCAACGTGCCGCATTACGACCAGAGCTGGCAGGTCACCTACAAATACAAGCAGCCGAAGTTGCTGCCCAAGGGCACCCGCATCGATGTGGAGATGCTCTTCGACAACTCGGCCGATCGCGGGGCGAAGCGGCAGTTCAATCCGAACCTGGCCGTTCGCAACGGCCCGCGCACGCAGGACGAGATGATGCTGGGTTTTGTCAGCTATGCGGAACTGGAGCCTGGGCAGGAGGTGCCCACGCAGCAACAGCAGCAATAGGCAGCTGTCCGATTGTCGATTTGGTGATCGTCGATCGTCGATCGACAACCCCCGCATTCCCCTGCTCACGAGGGATTGAAAGGAACTTATGCATCCCTGTAAGCAACGCTTACTGGCTTTCAGTCTGAGTGTGTCTCTCGTGGGCCTCGGCGCAGCGGTCGCGAGCGGGCAGGCGCAGCCGCGACAACCCTCCGGCAACGCGTCGCTTCGCTCGGAGTTGTCACTGAGCGGCCGCACCGCCACCATCGTTTACGCTCCCGATCTCAAGGCGAGCGACCCGGCCCACAAGGCGTTGATCTCGAACGCCACGGGCTTGCCGCAGGCACGAGTGCGCATCGGGCAGCTCGAGACCACCGGCGCGCTCCGCCTCGGGACGATCGATCTCGCCGCGCCTCTCGCCCCAACCCCCTCGCCGGGGGCGGCCAGTGTCGCTCCGCAGGAACCGCCCGTCGCTCGCTACGGCGTGTGGTTGGAGTCGGCCCAGAACGGGTGGCAGCTGCAGGTGACCGATGCGGCCCAGGCTCTCGTCGGCGAGATGGCGCTGGCTCGTCAGGCCGCTCTGTCCCCGTCGCCAATCTTCATCGCCTCGCTCATAGCGGAGAACATCACCGCCGCGCGGCTCGTCCTGCGCTGGGGCGCCTACGAAGCGTCGGCCGACGTGCAGTTCACGAATACGGCGCGGAGCCGAGGCGCCGAAAACCTTGCCGCCAACCAGACGATCAACCGCCGCCACGACGAGGACACCAGCGTGCTGTCG
>JBGOTP010000446.1:0-4099 GCA_041476545.1 Vicinamibacteria bacterium
CGCCAGCGGTAAAACGTGGTCTCCGTAATGCCGAGTTTGCGACATACCTGCACGGCGGGCGTACCGGACTTGACCTGTCGGAGCGCCTGCACGATCTGGTCTTCGGTGAATTTGCTTGGTCGCATCGGTTAGTCCTCCGTGCCGCATGCGCTCAAAAAAATCGAAAATCTGCCGTGCGCAGGTTTCCGCGCCCGGCAGATCTCCAGCGAGCCGTATTCAATGGAGCCGGTCGAGGGGCCGAAGCCGGACTAATGTCCGGCTCCGGCTCTCGCCCGTACTATGGCAGAGTAATGACGTTATTGTTGCCCAGCGTCACTGCACCGATCCGCGTCAAGGCGCGTCCGAGCAGCGTAACGTTGTCATTCAGCGTGATGCTCGACACGGCGAGGATGTTACCCTGCCATGCTGATCCCACGCCGATCGTGGCCGCAGCGCCATTCACCCAGTACACGTTCTGGGCTTGCGCACCATTGATCAGGACGATGTTCCCGACTCCGGTGAGCGAGCTGCCAGCCTGGAAGACGAAAGTCGCGTTCGGATTGCCACCGCCATCCAGCGTCAGCGTGCCCGTGACGCCAAGTGTGCTCGCGGAGCAGTAGACACCTGCTGGCCTGGTCGTTCCGCCAATGTCAGCGGTGCCGACGACAGTCCCGCACGGCAGGCCGGCCAGAGTGTTGTACGCAACCAGGAGGTCGGCCTGAGCCTGCTGCGCGACCGCGTCGGCCAGATGCTTGGCACCTGTGAGCAAACACGGGCCGAAGCCGACAAGTGCACTGCCCGCATAGATGTCGATGTCGGCGTTGACAAGCCCGCCGGTGATGCATGTGACGGTCGAGCCTGCCAGGATTCCGACAACATTCAACGACCCTAGAGTTACGATTGGCGCTGGTGGTGGGGTTGATACCACGAACACCGTCGCTGTATCGGCGAGCGCTCCACTGGCCGCTCTGACGGTCTTGCTGAACTGTCCGGTCACCCCACCTGCGGTGAAGAGACCCGAGCCGGCATTGATGGTGCCGCCACCATTCACCACTGACCAGACGGGCGTGATCGGGACTATGTTGCCGCCTGCATCCCTGGCGGTCGCTATGAACTGCTGTGTCGCATTCGTCTGAACGGTAGCCGGATTCGGCGTCACAACAATCGAGGCAGCCGCCCCGGCGGTCACAATGGCCGTTGCCGTACCGAAGATCGTGCCACTTGTCGCCCGGACGGTATTGGTAAACGTCCCGGCCAGCGCGCCCGCGGTGAAGAGGCCCGAGCCGGCATTGATGGCGCCGCCACCAGCCGTAACCGACCAGACGGGCGTGATCGCAACGATGTTGCCGTTTGCGTCTTTGCCCACCGCCGTGTACTGCTGGGTGGTATTGATGGGCATCGTCGCCGGATTCGGCGTGACTGTGATCGTCGCGAGCGGGCCGGGCCCCACGACAATCGTTGCGGTGGCCGTGACACCGTTACAGGTTACCGACGCGGTGAACGACCCGGCCGTCGTGCCCGCCGTATACAGTCCCGTACTGGTGATCGTGCCGCCACCGCCGCTCATAGACCAAATGGGGTCGGGGATCGCGAGGATGTCGCCGTCGGCGTTCTTGGCCACCACCGTGAACTGCTGCGTGCCACCCGGCACGAGGGTTACCGAAGTCGGCGAGATGGAGATCGTCGCGGTGAGGCCGGGCTCACTCGTGCTCTTACACGCAGCGGCGAAGACCCCGGCAAATGCGACCGCCGCGATGACCCGGGCGATGCGCGCGCGCTGACCTAGCGCTCGTAGGGTGGGGCTTTCCATGACGCTCTTCATCGAACTCCTCCTGACCGGCTGCATGTGGACGCGAATTCTCGTCCGCGACATTGACGTCATGGAAGAGATATGTTGATGTTAGCGCACGCCATTTCCCCCACGTATCACCTGAATTGGTGAAAGTCGGCGTACTTCTTTTGGGGGAGGAAATGGGAACCCTCCGCTGATCAAACAGCCTATGCGCCGCCCACTTGCGCCGTCGATCCAAGTCTCGACGCGGCTGGGATCGTGGCGACGCTAAAGGGAGTGCGAGCTAACTAACGGACCAACGGTTGAAATGGCCGCCGCGCGTGAGCTACAACGCGCTCGGCGGAGGCACGAGCCTCTAACCGTCGTGCGTGTGCGCGTAGGCCGCGATCTGAAGGCGGGAGTGTAGAGCCAGCTTGTCCATGACATTCCGCACGTGGCTCTTCACAGTGTCGGTGGCGATGTTGAGATGCTGCGCGATTTCCTTGTTGCTCAGCCCGCCCGCGATGAGCGCGACCACCTCGTGCTCCCGTTGGGTCATGCGAACGCTCTCGAGTGCCGCCGCCCGGCCTCGCTTGACAGCCACGTGGGCGATCTGAGAAAAGAGCGTGCTGGTCATCCGGGGCGGCAACACCCGCGCACCCTCTGCCACGGAGCGGATCGTTCCCACAAAATCTTCGAACGTCGCATCCTTCAGAATGAAACCCGCGACGCCCGCATTGACGAACTCGGCGATCTCCTCATGGACCGGCAGAAGGTCCATGACGATAACTCGCGCATTCGCCATCTCCTTCTTCACGGTCTCGGCCAGGTGTAGAGAGTTCCGGTCCTGCAACCCGACGTCCAGAAGGACCACGCGGGGGTCTTTCTCCTTTAGCTTCTCCGCATCGAGGCTGGTCGAGGCAAGCACCACCTCCACATCGGGCAGCTCGTTGAGCATGTCCGTCATCCCCTCGCGAACGAGGCGATTGTCCTCAATGATGGCGACCGTGATCATGCGAAGCCTGCGGGAAGAGCCTGATGTGGTGGGAAATGGCAGTACGGGCACCCGAAAAAAGAAGGAATTCCGACTGTGGAATCCCTTCTATGCGCGAATCGGGCCAGCGCCCGGCGCTCGAACGTCCTATCTCACGTCTCCCGCGTCCCGCGATATAGAATTCCGCCCAGCCAAGCGCATGGAAGAGAGGTGAGGGCGAGCGCGATCGGGTACCAGGTGGGGCCAAGATTCATCGGAATAGCGACTATCGCCCCGGCCAGGCTCACCGCAAACCCAAGCGCTCCCCCCACCATGGCGTGACCCATTGGCGAGTAGGGTGCCAACCTCGCGATGATGTTGCTCCCGATGATCGCGTAGACGATTCTATACGACAGCGCCAGAAGATTCAGGCCCGGATCGTACATCGGCTGGCCCCAGGGCGGATAGACCCGAAGGACGTGCAGCACTTGGTCGGTACCCAGCGAAAGACCGGCGCCGACGACAATGCCGGCAACGAGGGCAGCCGCGCTGCGCCCGAGGCGGCGCGGCCGCGGACTCGTCTTCGTCATCGGCGCGCTCATTTGGCGCTCCCTGCCGGCATAGCTGCCAGCAGCTCGGCGAGCTTGTCGTAGCTCTTGGAAACGCCGCCCTCCATGGGCGACTTGAGGACCGCATCGCGAACCTCCTTCGATGCGTACAGAACTGTAGTCGTCACGGTTGTCCGGTCATCCCTCTCGACAAAGACAGTCGTGTCTATCGCCTCACCTTCGTACCATGGATCGTCGAACTTCTCCGTGCAAACGAGTCGCTCGGGTCGCACGATCTCGCGGAAGACTCCGCCCATTCCCATTTCGTTTCCGTCTTTGCCGCGCCATACGTAGCGATATTTGCCGCCCACCTTGAGGTCGATCTCGCAGACCACGAACGACCAGCCTCCGAATACTCCCAGCCAGCGGTTGAGCAGCGCGGGCTTGGTCCACGCATCGAAGACCATGCTGCGCGGCGCGTCGAACGCGCGCGTCATGGCGATTTCGCGGTCCGATGGCGTACTGATCTTCAGCTTACTGGTGACTCCACCATCGACGTAGAGATGCTTCATACCGCGCTCAGCGAGGCGAGTCACGACCTCTCGCGGGCTCGCGGCCATCGCCTCGCAGACGCTGTCAGCAGGCGCCACAAAACCTTCTGGCCGCGAAGTAAGCACTATCACCGACTTCTTGCCATACGGCCACGGATCGAAGGTCGAGGCCGTCTCAAATGTCTTTCGTCCAATGACGAGCGCATCCACGGTGTCGATGAACTCGTCGTAGCCGTGTGGCTCCCCTCCTCCTGCCGGCAGCCAGTCGAGCGATCCG
>JBGOTP010000447.1:0-4086 GCA_041476545.1 Vicinamibacteria bacterium
AGCGCCCACATTTCGTCGCGGGCGACGACCACGATCGAGAACCGAGGTACTGATTGTTCCCCGACGTCCGGCGGCATCGATCACACCATCCTGCCTGGTCGGCCGGGCCTCGTTGTTGAGACCACGATCGTCCACTGCATTCGGGGCGGCCTTCCGTGCGCCGCGCCTGACCCCGCAGCGGATATCCGCGGGGAGGCTAAATGGGGGGTGTAGGCGTAGCCGGCGGACACATGGGGGTGGAACCGCCGCCGCTGGCGCCGCAGGGTGTACTCCCATGCGATGCCGCCATCGCAGCGGGTGGCGACACGATCGAGTCGACAATGGGAAGCAGGCCCACGACCAAGCCGACGCGCAACACCATCTGGCGACGCGTCATGCCTGTCGGGCTATACAGCTCCTGCGGATGCTCGTCGACATCCTCCAACAGATGCTTCTCGGTGAACTGTTCGAGCGCGGACAACACCACGGCCTCGGCGGCATCGGATTCAAAATCTGAGCCGAGGAGGCGTGCGATCTCTGAAACGGTCCGCTCGCCGTCGCACAACGTCCAAACCCTGGCGGCAGTGCCGTTCAGGCAATGCACCTCGTTGCGTTCCACGTCGTAGAGCAGCACCTCGTCGGGAAGCTCCTGAACGAAGAGCTGCGTGCTTCGCGTTTTTGGCCTATATGCCCCCATACATCACCCCGTGCGTGCTGTCTTTCCATTCTTCTCGGCGAAAGTCAAGACCGCGCCGCGAGATCGAGAATCGGTTCGACGACGCTGGATGCCTCCCCGCGCTCGCTGGCAACCACCGGCGCCACTGCGACGACTTGATGCAAGGTTGCCAGTGCGATCTCCGGAATGCGGCGCGCGGCCACCGTGTTGGCCAGCAGCGCGAGCACACCTTGGCCCGGCGACAAGCGGCGCGGGCGCCATTCGCTGCCCGATCGAAACTTGCTCACTACGACGAGCCCCACCGGGAGCGGGTCAATTCCCACGTGCCCGCCCAGGGTATCGACTGGGTGCTTCGTCACGCCCGGGCCTCCCACCTGTCGGATCGATAGTGCCCGTGCATAAGGATGCACGCTGCCCGCCGTGTCGAGTACGGCGTACTCGTCCGAATAGTACTCAGCGCCCGCGCGCACCAGCGCGGCGACGAGTGTGCTCTTCCCGGCGAAGCTGCGCCCCGGTAACAGGATTCCGCGGCCTCGGTAGCCGACGACGCCGGCGTGTACAAACACGCGCTCCGGTGCCATCTCCGCGACGTAGAGCTGGACGTCGGCTTCAAAGGCCCGGAGGACCCCTGGAACCGTGGCGCACCGGGCAAGCACCGCGCCGTTGACGTACACGCACCTCCGGGGCCGACGCGATGGACCGTCTTCCTCGACCAGCAGTGAATAGACGCGTCCAGTGTCGGAGAACTCCACGCACTCTGAACCGGGCGGGAGATGAGACAGCACGCCTTCGGCGATATCCGGGTCGTTGACACGGACACCGATGCGGACGCCGTAGGCCAGGACCGACAGGGTCAGCGACCACTCGATCCCATCCAGGAGCGCCGCCGGCATGCCTCCGGCAACTGAACCCCGGGAGAGCTGGCTTTCAATGGCGCTCACGTCACGCATCCCGCCGCGCTGGTGTCAGCGTGATCAGTAGCCGAGCCGACGCGATTCGATAGGGACGGACCTACAGCCCGCGGCGCCGCCCGCCGTCCGACCAGCTCGACGAACGTCCGGACAAAGTGTTCAGCAGAGTAGGGGACCGCGAGCGGCGACGACAGGAAGGCGCGGATCCTTGCGACGTAGCCACCGTGGACATACTGGGGCATGTCCCTCAGGAAGGCGTGCAGGTCCGCATCCGAGGCAAAGTCTTCGCGGGCGATGAAGCAGTCGGCCGGAATCGATTCCGCGATGTCGGGCGCGCCCCAGTAGACGGGCACGCAGCCCGCCTCGAAGCTGTCGAATATCTTTCCTGTGACGAACCCGTTCCAACCCTTGACGGTCTCGTAACAGAAACTGAACCGGTAACGCCGGAGGCGGTCTACCTTTCTCGGCACTTCGCCTCGGTAGTTCAGGTCGTCCGTGGTGTTCCACCCCCAGCCGAAGAGGTCGAACGAATCAGCCTCGGCCTGAGCGAAGAACGCCGCGACTTTTCGCTCTTCGCTGTAGAGCTCGTCCGGGTGGTTCGAGTGGTGGCTTGACGCGACCAGGGTGCAGAGCTTGCGCTTGTGGAAGGGCACGACGTCGTCGATCATCGGGCGCAGGAAAGGGAAGTGGAGTTTGAAGTAGCGAACGTTGTCGACCAGATCGTTGCACCAGGTATAGATCCGCCGAAACGGCTGGTGGTACCGGCCGTCAAAGTTGAGCGGCGCCGAAATCGGATCCTTCCACAGGAAAAGACTGACGCTGTCGCTCGGGTACTGCGCGAGCCGCTCCAGCTCCTCGGGGCGTACATCGAAGACCGCGATGGTATGCGGGTCTTCGACATCGGCTAACGTCTGGGACTCCCGTACGGTATACCCGAGTCGGTTGAGGACCGACCGCACCTGCCGGAAGGGGCGACGCCGCTGGTCGATGTCGGGGAAGGCTTCGGCCCACTCGAAGAGGCTCCGGCCCACGCCGGTGCCGATGCAGAACTCGCTCGGCGCACTCGTGCCGGTCAGATTCGGAAGGCGGCCATACCGAGCTTTGCCCCGGATCTCCAACTCGGTGCGAACTTGACCCTCCCGGTCAACCTTATCGTCGTTCAGGGGGTTCTCGCGGTTGTACTGGTACAGCACCTCGGCGACGAACCTCCCACGCGGGCCCGCCATTTCCTGCAAAGCGCACATCTGCGCCACATCCCCGGCCGTCGTGAAGAATCGCCCGTCGCAATCTTGGACGTCAACTCGGCGGACCCGCTGGTACAGGCCAGCGTAGAACGTGCGCAGGTGGGACGCGACGTATGGGTAGTCGCGGAAGGCATTGGCGCTGACGATGTCGGCTGGGATCGGTGCGCAGAAGCCGTCGGCGCCTTCCGGATACCGGATGAACTGTCCCCACGTGACCCAGACATCCGGATCCTGATAGATCGCGTTGAGCCGCGTCAGTACCTGACGGTGAGCGAGGAAATCATCGCCATCCACGAGAACGACGATCTCGTTCGGATCGCAGGATCGGACGGCCCGGTCGATGTTCGCGGTAGCCCCGACCCGATCCCCATTGCGGAGGAACGCAACGCGATGCGCGTGGGCGCTGGTGGCCAAGTGCTCGGCGACCAGATCCGGCGTGCCGTCGGTGGAGGCATCGTCCAGGTAGATCACGCGGAACAGAGGGTATTGCTGCGTCAGGACTGATTCGAGGTTCTGCTGGCACCATCGGGCATTGTTGAACGACGGTATGACGACCACAAAGGACTTGAGCATTCCCGCGGGTCCGGCGTGACTATGGCGAGCGTGTGACGTTGGCGTGCGCCAAGGCCTTTTGGAGCAACTCAGGTGGCAGCTCGGACTCTCCGCGGACGCCGGGCGGGTAGTATTCGGCCGGTATGAGGAAAGCGGCGATCTCGCTCGCCTGTTCGTCGTGCCCTCCAGTCGTGATGTCCACAGAGAAGGATCCGTCAGGTGAGATCGGCGTGCCGGGCGAATCCCAGTACGGCTTGTTCCACCAACCCCCGTGCACCCGGATGTAGACCGCGACGCGCAAATTTTCGGTGTCGACGTTGCGTACGATCCCCTTAAGATTGAGGTAGCTGCCGTAGGCGGGAACGCTCGTGAACTCCATCGTCAGATTCGTCGAGCCCGGCGTCGATTCCGTGTCCATGCGAGGTGCGCTCTCTTCCGATCCTAATATTTGGCACCGGATACCAGAACGCCTGCAGGGAATCAACGAAGATGGAGAACCGTGGGGCCGAAGCCGGGTCTCTGGTTCTCGCACCGGCGTTCCTGCTACGATGCCGCACGGATCGGCCGAGAGAGCGGGGCATGCAAATCAACGTGACCACCTTCGGGGGACGGAAGCACCACTATATCGACGAAACGCTGCGGAGCCTGTTCTCTTCGGATTGGCGGGAGACCAACACTACCATCAACCTGATCATGGGATCGGAAGACGAAGCGCACGTTCGGG
>JBGOTP010000448.1:0-4072 GCA_041476545.1 Vicinamibacteria bacterium
CCTACATGACCAACAAATTGATCCGGCGCAACACCTACGATGGCATGCGGCGTGCCATCCAACTTGAGCGTCTTGCCGACGATGTCGGGGTCGGCGTTCAGACGGTTCTGCCAGAACGCGTAGGTCAGGACGACGACGGGTTCTCCTCTCAGCGGGTCGTCCGCTGACGCGTCGAACCCGGCTCCCCGCGCCAATGCCACGCCGAGCGTCTTGAAGTAGTTCGCCGGCACGTACTGCGCAGACACCTGCAGCTTTGCTCCGCCGTTCGGCAACGTGATTTCGCTCGGTTTGCCGGTCGAGCCAAACAGCGTGATGCCGGTATTGGCATCGCGAAGATCCAGGTAGTCCGGATAGGACCACGCCTCGGTCTGCTGGTGCGGCCCCACCGATGTCGTGACGAGCTGGACCAGGTCATCAGTGTTCACGCCGCGTGGCATGAACGTCGTCAGCCGCGAGGCGTAGGGAATCGCGATGACCGGCGTCATGCCGATCCCCAGTGACACCACACAGATGAACGTAAAGGCTCGAGCCTTCGTCAGGGAGCGAGTGGCAAGAGCGAGGTCGCGCCAGAGACCGTTGAGCATGATTGGGATTGAATCATGGAACTGCTCTTTATTGCAAAGTAATTTGCGAGAGCGGCCTGCGGCGGCACGATGGGTTGCTTTTCGCTGCTCTCTCCATCCAGCGTCGTGATCGTCGAGGGTCTACGGCAGTCTGAACGCGATGTACTCGCCGGAGTAGGTGCCGCCACTGACGGCAACGATGATGTACTGCTTGCCGTTGAGCAGATAGGTCATCGGCGTGCCGCTCTGCTGCGCCGGCATGAACGCCGCGCCCACTTCCTTCCCCGTGGCCTTGTCGTACGCGCGCAGCATCACCCCTCGCGGATGCGCCGCCGTCGTCGTCACGCTGGGCTCGCCGGCGATGACGAGCGTCTTCGTGACGAGCGCGCCGACCGCGCCCGACTGTCCCGTACGCGGGATCGTCACACCTCGAAGCGCCGGACTGTTGCGGACGAGATCCGGCGTCTCGCCGTGCGCGATCTGCCAGACGAATTCTCCCTTGTCGAGATTGATCGCGGTGATGCGTCCATAGGGCGGCTTGAGGAGCGGCAGCCCTTGCGGATTCAATCCGCCACCGACATCGGCCACAGCCCCGCGTGCTGGAGCGGCGGGCGTAGCCCCGCCACCCGCGACAGGCGCAGTCCCTCGACCCGCAGCTGACGACGCCGCGCCTCGACCGGCTGGCGTCACATCCGCGCCCGCGTTCTCACCGGGGCCGGAGACATAGCGGACGCCCGTCAGCGCGGTGCCTTCGACGTAGTCGATGTCGGAGAACTCCCGGTTTGGCGGCGGAAGCAGGCCAATGGTCGGCAGCGACGTGTACGACGGCGCATAGAGAATGTGCGTTTCGGGATCGTAAGAGCCACCAGGCCAGTTCGTACCGCCAGACGATCGGAACGACGCGATCGGGCCCTCGGCTTTGCTCACGACCGGCGGCGTGAAGATCGGTCCGAGCTTGTACCTCGACGTCAGGCGCACGGCCTCCGCCCGAAGCTCCGGCGTGAAATCGATCAGGTTGTCCATCGTCACGCCCTGGTAGTCGTACGCCGGCGGCCGTGTCGGAAATGGCTGCGTCGGCGCATACCACTCGCCCGGCACGGTGCCCTTCTCAACGGCGCGCTCTTCGATTGGAAACACCGGCGCTCCCGTCACTCGATCGAAGACATAGAGAAACGCCTGCTTCCCCATCACCGAGACCGCCTTGGTGGCACGGCCGTCGACCGTGATGTCCTCGAGGATCGGCGCGGTGGCGATATCCATGTTCCAGAGCGGATGGTGCACCAGTTGGAAGTGCCACTTTCGCTGACCCGTCTTCAGATCGACCGCCACGAGACTTTCGCCGAAGAGATTGTTCCCCGGCCGGTGTCCTCCGTAAAAGTCGGATGACGGCGTCTCAACCGGCAGATACGCAAGACCGAGATCCTCGTCCACCGCCACCTGGTTCCACACGCCCGTATTGCCAGTGACGGCCCACGAGTCGTTCAGCCACGTCTCGTTGCCGAATTCGCCCGGCCTCGGAATGGTGTTGAACTGCCAGAGCTTTCTGCCAGTCCGCACGTCAAACGCGAGCACGAGACCCTTGGTGTTGTTGTGCGTTTTCGGCGTGCCTCCCTCGCGGAACGACGATCCGACAAGCACGGTGCCGGCGCGCGTCACGGCAGGCGTCGAATGCACACCGATTTCTCCGGTGACCGGATCGATCGGCTGATTGTTGCCGAACACGGCGTACTGCTTGAGATCGATGATGCCGTTCTTCCCGAAGCTCGATACGGGCGTCCCGGTCTTCGCGTTCAGCGCGACGAGCTGATAGCCGGTCGTGATGTACAGGATCCGCTCGTCGCGGCCGTCGGTCCAGTACGCCAGACCGCGACCCGACAACTGGCGCGGCGAGGCTGCGGCACGCGCCCCCTCGCGCTCGCTGTGGACCCAGAGCAACTCGCCCGTGCCTGCGTCGAGCGCGACCACGGATCGGCGCGTGCCCCCAGTGGCGTACACGACGCCTTTGACCACGAGCGGCGTCCCCTCGAGCTTGTATTCAGGGCGAGTGCCCAGGTTGTCGGTCTTGAAGCGCCACGAGATCTCGAGCGTGTTGAAATTGGCCGCGTTGATCTGATCAAGAGGCGAGTAATGCTGATTCCGAAGATCGCCGGCGTAGGATGGCCACTCGCCGTCTGATGTACCTGCCGGCGCGGACTGGGCCGGCGTGACCCTTGTCATCCATGCGACGGCGGCAACGAGCGACAGCACCACGCCCAGCGTTCGGACGAATCTCGTCAACATGCCGACCTCCGTGAACGCGCTCATTGTGGCATACAATCCGGACGCGCTTCGTCCAACTGCGTGTCACGAAGTCACGAAGATCACGAAGGTATTTTGACTCAAAAGCGTCGCATGGCTTCGTGTCCTTTGTGGCTTCGTGACAAGCAGGCGGCGACAGTCATCTTTCTCGCATGCGCGGCACTGGCGTCCTGCAGGCCTCAGTCTCAGCCCCCATCGGCGCCGGCAGGTACGGCGGACCTCATACGGTCCGCCCCGCAGACGGGGTCTGCTCCGCAAGCAGGACGCTCCCCGCACTTGGTCGAGCGGTCCCGACTCGCGATGGGATCGGAGCTTCACCTTGTCGCATGGACGACGGACGAAGCCGCCGCCCTCTCCGCATTCACGGCGGTCTTCACCGAATTCGATCGCCTGGACGCGCTCATGACGGTCTGGCGCCCGGACAGCGACGTCCAGCGGATCACACAGGCCGCAGGCGACCATGCCGTCACCATTAGTCCGGAAGTCGTCGAGGTGTTGCAGATCGCACGCCAGATCAGCGACTGGACCGGCGGCAAGTTCGATGTGACGTTTGGTGCGCTGTCCGACCTCTGGAAGTTCGACCAGGACCAGGACAATCAGCTTCCCTCTCCCGACGCCATCCGCGCGCGTCTGCCGCTCATCAACTATCGCGCCCTCATCGTGGATGAACAGCACCGCACCGCGTTTCTCCAGAAGCGCGGCATGCACGTCCACTTGGGCGGCATCGGAAAAGGCTACGCCGTCGAACACGGCGCGCGCATTCTTCGCGCGCACGGGCTCCACGATTTCATGATTCAGGCCGGCGGCGATATGTACGTCGCGGGGCATCGAGACGATCGCCCCTGGCGCCTCGGCATTCGCGATCCTCGCGGGCCGGCGGATCGGACCTTCGCGGCGCTCGATCTCGAGGACGGCACGTTCAGCACGTCAGGCGACTACGAGCGCTTCTTCATGAAAGACGGCATTCGCTACCATCACCTGCTCGATCCGGCCACCGGACAGCCGGCTCATGGCTGTCGCAGTGTCACTATCGTCACCAACAACGCGACAATCGCCGATGGACTCTCAACGGGTGTGTTCATCCTCGGACCGGACAAAGGCATGGCACTCATCGAGCGACTGCCAGAGGTTGAAGGGGTGATCGTCACCGCGAGGAACGAGGTGCTCGTGTCGTCGGGACTCAAGGGCAAGCTCGCGATCCTGGGCCCACC
>JBGOTP010000449.1:0-4069 GCA_041476545.1 Vicinamibacteria bacterium
CGCCACCAAACGTAGACGTCCCCCGCACCGCGGACCCGCCAGCACGTCGAACCCAAACGTCCGGCGCATCAGGTCGGCCAAGAGGTGGCCACGCGCCCGAGGCCGCACCGCCTCTTCGGGCTGACCCGCCGGCGCGCAGCCCGTCTCGGTCAACTCCGCATCGCCAGCGCCCGCCGTCTTCTTGCGCCGCACGATGTCAGCCCGCCACGCCGCACGGGGCGCCAGTACGCCATGGTACAGAATCAGGTTGATCCGCGGCCGCGGCACGAGCACCGCCAGCCGTCCCAGGAACTCGACGGGATCGAACACCAAATGCGTCGTGCCATCGGCCCACCGATGCCGGAGTTCCAGCACCACGTGGCCATCAGCCGACACGCGCACGCGATCTGCCGCCACTGGCGGCCGCAGCGCGTACCGGCACACACGCTCGAGCCGTTCCCGCTGCCCCGCGGGCACCACGACGCCGGCATGCAGATCGAAGCCGTTCGCGTGCGCGTGACAATGGCCGGGCGCGGGGGGCGCGGGCTCGTCGAGCGAATCCCCCAGACGACGGAGGCGCGCGCCCCGCTGGCGCCCCAGCGCCACCGTCCCCTGCACGGACGCCGCCGCCAGCCCGGCCAGCACCGGCGCTTCCTCCGCCCACGCGTCCGGCGCCCCTCCATCGTCGTCGCGATCACCAAGGCCGCGCCGTGCGAGCAGGCGACGAATCCTCGGTTCCACCGTGGCCAGCACCTCCGCCACGTCCAGATCCGTGAGGCGAGCGAGGGGATGAAAACCGATGACACCGGCGCGGTCCTTCGCGACGACGCCATCGAGCACGAGCGCATGCACATGCACGTTCAAATTGAGCGCGCCCCCGAATCGTTGGACCACCGCCACCGCGCCGCCACGACCATCCGCCACACCCTCCAGGCGCGCGCGGGCGCGGAGACTCCCCAGCACGGAGCGCAGGTACACGGCAACGACGGCGCGGCACGGGTCGTGGTTCCACGCCAGTTGATAGCGAATCCGCGGTGGCAGGCTCAGCACCCACTGCCGCACGGGCACGTCCGGAAAGACGGCATCGACCAGGTGCGCGGCGCGCTCGTTCATCCGGCGCCCACCGCAACTCGGACAGAAGCCCCGCCCTTTGCACGAGAACGCGACCAGGCGATCCAGACCGCACGACTCACAACGGAACCGGGCAAACCCGCCGGCCAGCCAGCCGCAGCGCAGGAACGCGCGAAACTCCTCCTCGACGAACCGCGGCAGGCCCTCGCCGTCGCGCAGACTGGCGGCCCGCACGCGGAAGGTCTCGAAGTGATCGTGCACGATCTGATAGAGCGTGCGCTCTGCGGGACGGCGCGATTCGTACGCGATGGACGGTCGAGACACGCGCTGTCATGAGGCACGCGCCGTACCGCAAGCGCATCACGCGAAACAGGCCGAAACAGAACGCGGCGCCACGTGCGTTGGCAGTTTCCGCGCGTGCGGACCCCGCGTGCTCGGCAGATTCCGCATGCAGGTCATCGGCGCGCCGGTGGCGCCGGCGGCCCTCGTCGTACCAGAGCAGGTCGCCCGTCCCCGGCTCAAAAGCGCCGAACGTCCGACGTCGGCCCCAGGGACCAATGGACACGGACATGCCTGCCCCGCCTGCCCAGCCTGCCCCGCCAGGCCTATCTGCCCTGCCTGCCCGCGTTAGATTGGCGGGAGGGACATCTTGTCGAACCTGCGTCAATCCTTCGTTCAACGGGAGCGGCGAAGTGCACATGATGGAGCGCGATCGCGCCGCTCATCGTCTTGTTCTCGACCAGGAATGCTGTGCTTCGCAGAAATGTGCTGCAACTCGAGGTGGTGTGCCAACCGGCGGAAACGGTCTAGATCAGATCAGGCCGACCACCGATTGTACAAGCGGCTGAAGACTTTTCTCAGGACGATCATGCCCCGCAGGGTGCTCACGATTGAATAGGTAGGAAGCGGGGACGAGCGGACCCAATCCGACCTGTTCGCACGTGTAGCCACGCCCACCGATTCGACGGCCCGGTCGCGGTCGCCTTCTGCGCCTTGGTGGAATCGAAGCCGACTCGCTATGATTAGCCATGTCGATCGAGACGCTGCACGCACACCGGCGAGCGATCCTCGAACTGGCGACGCGCCATGGCGCGCGCAATGTCCGCGTGTTCGGCTCGATGGCCCGAGGAGCGGCCCGGCCGGACAGCGACGTCGATTTCCTCGTCGATGTCGAACCGGGACGTACCTTGCTCGACGTAATCGCCCTGGAGCAGGACCTCGAGGCACTGCTTGGGCGACCCGTTGAAGTGCTGACAGACGGTGGCCTCAGTCCGTACTTGCAGCAGCGGATTCTTGCCGAAGCCACGGCACTATGAAGGACGATCGCGTCTACCTCCAGCACATCCGAGAGGCACTCCAGGACATTGCCGCGTACTGCGGCAGCGACCACGGTGCGTTCCTTGACGACCGGATGCGCCAGGACGCCACGCTGCGAAAGTTGGAGGTCATCGGGCAGGCTGTCAAGAATCTTTCTGACGACACCAAGGCGCGCCAGCCCGAGATCCCCTGGAAACAGATCGCTGGCATGCGCGACAAGGTGATCCACGACTACTTCGGTGTGAATCTCGAGATCGTGTGGGCGGTGGTCCAGAAAGAGCTGCCCAAACTTCGCGTGGCCGTCGAGGGCCTCCTGAAAGACTCTTGAGGCCGGCGGATGTGGCCGTCACGCCGCGCGTGACCGTGGCAGGGGACCTCGGCGGCCGTGCGATCCGGAAGGCACCGCGCCTCGAGTTCGGCGTGGGCCTTGGGACGATCTTCAGCGAATTCAGCCTTGCCGACGCGTCGACGCTGAATCAGGTGCTCGCCGCCATCGGCGCCAAATTCAATGTCACCGGCGACGTTCACGAACACCGAATAGCCGAAGAACGTCACGTCGCGCCACTCGAAGTTGACGACGGCCGCGTTATTGTGGGAAGCCGCGACTGGAAGGTTGAACATGGTGGACGAGAAGATCCCGGCTCCGACGGTGACGCCGCTGCCGACTTCGACGCCGCCCTTGAATTGGAGGTCCACCACCGGAACAACCGACTGCCGCTTGACCACCTAAGGTCGTGCATCCTCTGAATTGATCTCGCGCAGCCGATCGGTCCGAGCGCGCTGAAGACGTGGATCGATAAATATGGCGGCTCCATTGAAGCAAGGGGGAGCGAGGTGTACAGTTGGGGTCATGAGAGATGCCGAACGTCTCCGCGCGGTGCAGCAACGACTGCGCGAGACGCATCGCAAACTGCACGATCTCCAAGGGGAGTCCATCGCCAGTCTGCGCGACACGCTCGACGCCGACCGACGCACGATCGCGTCAACGCGCGATGCTCTTGCGGCGGCCACGCGCATGATCGACGCCACGCGCGAGGCCGTAGTCGCGGCTCAACACTCGGTCGACTTGACGCGCAAGACACTGGAGGTCGTGAGTGAGGCCCACGACGCGATGACGGTCCTCTACGAGTCCGACGACGAACTGGAAGAGATCGCGACCGAGAGCGACAGCGACACGCCGTAGCAATCAGTGAGCGGCGCCCGGCCTCAGAAAAGGTCGATAGGCAGGGACCAATGGACACGGACATGCCTGCCCCGCCAGGCCTACCTGCCCTGCCTGCCTCTTTTGTTCCTAGAGTACTGCACCTGATAATGAGCCTCGCGTTAGATTAGCGGGCGGGAAACCTTATCGAACCTGCGTCAAGCCTTCGTTCAGCTCGATGTAGGTGCCCCAGGGATCGGTGAGGAACGCAATACCGAGCGCATAGAGCGACGAGTACGTGTAACCGCGATCGATCTTCACGCCGCGTGCCTCGAGCTGCTTCACGAAGCTCTCGAGGTCCTTGACCTCAAATCCGATGTGGTCCAGTGCGCGGCCCCGCGTGCCCTCGACGGGCGCCGGCGCCGGCGAAAACGTCAGGCTGCCGCCGGGGAGGTTCGCCACCTGAAACGCTCCCCGTGTCCCCGCGTCCGCGCCAAACGTCTTGACATACCACGCCCGCATGGCCTCGACGTCGGGGGCGGCGAAGTGCACATGATGGAG
>JBGOTP010000450.1:0-4042 GCA_041476545.1 Vicinamibacteria bacterium
AGCCTTTGGGTGGCGTAGGCGCGTCTGGGCCGCACGGCTTCCCCGAGGCGCCAGGCAACCTGGGCCGTGGGATGGCCAGGTACGGGCTCGGCCTCGATCTCAAGCAGCAGCCTCAGATCGGCGACGGTGACGGCGAGGGGACCGTCGGTCGAGAGGTCGATCCAGTCGGGAACGGAGTCGTGGCCGATGATGCCGGTGGTCGGCTTGATTCCCACAAGGCCGCAGAGGGCTGCCGGAATCCGGATGGAGCCCCCGCCGTCGCTCGCTGTCGCGATTGCGCCGAGTCCCGCGGCCAGTGCGGCGGCGGAGCCCCCTGAAGATCCACCCGGCGAAAAGTGCATCGCCCACGGATTTCGCGTGGCGCCGAATACCCGGTTGTCCGTGTACGCCTCGAACGCGAACTCGGGAGTGTTCGTTTTCCCGACGACGATCGCCCCAGCAGCCCGAAGGCGGGCTGGGATGAGGCTGTCTTGCACAGCGGGCGGGTCATGGGCGTGCAGGAGCGAACCGTAGGTTGTCGGCATGCCTGTGACGTCCTCGACGTCCTTGACCAGCAGCGGAAGCCCGGCCAGCGGCCCGACTGGATCGCCTCGGCGGGCGGCGGCATCGAGAGCTCGAGCGTCCGCCAACGCCTCGTCTGTCCTCAGGCGGACGACCGCATTCACATCTTTGGCTGCCTCGATCCGGCGTATCGACTCGCGGACGAGCTCTTCGGCCGACCGGCGGCCGGCCTGCACATCGGCGGCAAGAGCCGAGAGGATCCCGGGTCGCAGTTCGGGAACCGAGCGCTCGCGTCGATCGATTGGCATCTCGGAAGACTAGAGCGAGGAAAGACCCCTCGCACGCCTCGGCAGCGGGGCCGGAAAGCATGAAGTTAATTGTTGACTGTTGGCTTTTCGCGACAGTAGACTCCGTCGTTGCGCATCCTGTTCGCCACCGACATCCATGGATCCGACAGGTGTTGGCTCAAGTTCCTGTCGGCGCCCACCAATTACGGTTGCGACACGATCATCATCGGCGGCGACATCACGGGGAAGTTCATGGTCCCGATCATCGCCAACGGGGACGGCACCAGCTCGTCGGAGTTCCTCGGCATCAAGCGCAAGCTGCACAGCCGTGCCGAGATCAAGTCGCTGACCTCGCAGATCGCAAACGCGGGCCAATACGCTCTGGAAACCACGCGCGAGGAGTACGAAGCCCTCCATGCCGATGCCGCCCTCGTCGACGCAAGGTTCAAGCAACTCGTGCTCGAACGTGTGGAGCAATGGGTTGCGATCGCCGACGACAAGCTTGCGGGGAGGGACATCCGTTGCTTCGTGAGCGGAGCGAACGACGACTACTTCGAGGTGGATGACGTCCTTCGCACGTCGCGCTCGATGGAGGTGCCGAACGAAGCAGTCGTGAACCTGCCTGGCTTCGAAATGCTCAGCGTGGGTTACAGCAACCTGACCCCGTGGAACTGCCCTCGCGACATTCCCGAGCCTGACCTCAAGGCGAAGATTGTCGACCTCGCGTCCCGGGTCAAGGACATGAAACGCGCCATCTTCAACGTCCATGTCCCTCCGTTCGACACGGAAATCGACAAGGCGCCAAAGCTCGATGCGGACCTCCGAGTCACCGCCGGCGCATTCGGACAGCCCGAGATGGTTCCGGTTGGCAGCACCGCGGTGCGGGAATGCCTGCTCGAGTATCAGCCGCTGCTGGGCCTTCACGGCCACATCCACGAGTCGCCCGGCATTCGCCGGTTGGGGTCGACCACGATCGTGAATCCGGGGAGTGAGTACGCCGAAGGACTCCTCTCGGCGGCCATCATCAACCTGAGTCCGGAGAAAGGGATCGAAGACATACGGCTTGTGGTCGGCTAGAGCTGGTGGAGACCTTTGGTTACAGGAGGCACTGAAGTGAGCGAATCTGCCGGACAGCGGCTTCCGAATCTCGGTCACGCGGTCTTTACGAGGGCCAGTAGCGGCCTCGTGCGCCAGGTCAGCACCTTGGACACGAGGTTCTACGGGATGATGCAGATCGGGATTCCATACGTGAGCTTCATCATCTCCGCGTGGGTGTTCTACCCCGGAGCCTCGATGGAGCTGGCCACGATTGCCACGATCGTCGCCTCGATCTTCCTGGGGATCACCTATGCGCTGTACAGCGCGGTCTACCCCCGATCAGGCGGCGAGTACGTCTTCCTGTCACGAACCGTCCATCCGGCCTACGGGTTCGTCGTCAGTTTCATCCAGGTCTTCTGGCAGGCCTTCTACTTTGGGCTGACCGGCGCGTTCTGGGCGACCATCGGCTGGTCTCCACTCTTCGCGACCCTTGGGATTCAGACCGGCAACCAGGGCCTGAAGGACATCGGCGCATGGTTCGCGAGCCCCTGGGGCATCTTCCTGACCGGCGCAACGATGGTCCTGTTCTTCGGCTTCTACCTGAACCGAGGGGTGAAGGGCTTCTTCACCCTGCAGCGCTGGGCGGTGACCATTGCCCTCGTCAGCGTGCTGGCGGTGGTCGTGGACCTGATGCTGACCGCGACTGGTGTCCTGAACTTCCACACGAACTTCGACGCCCTGGCGGGACCCGGCGCCTATAACAGCGTCATCTCAGGTGCAACGGCCGCAGGGACAAATGTAAGCCCTGCATTCGACCTGGGAGCAACGCTCGCGTTCGTCATCTGGCCCGCCTTCTCGATCCTGTTCGCGATCAACTCCGTCTCGTTCAGCGGCGAGATCAAGAACGTCCGACGCGGGCAGCTTGTCGGAATCACGGGGGCAATGGTGGTGACAGGGGTCATCCTCACCGCACTGATGTTCTTCACGCGCGCTGCGGTCGGTGACCAGTTCATGATCGCGGCTGCCTCGACCCCGGCCGGAAGTTTCCCCCTGCCAATCTCACCGTGGGTCAACCTCCTGGCGTCGATCTCCGCAGCCGCACCGGTCCTGACTGTCGTCTTCAACCTGTACGTCCTCCTGCTCATCCCATATGCCGGCGCGGCCGGGTTGGTCTACTCGTCGCGGGCGCTGATGGCCTGGGGACTCGACGGAATCGGCCCGGAATGGCTAGCCGACGTATCCGACCGTTACCACTCGCCTGGCAAGGCCATCCTTGTGTCGGTGCTCATTGCCCTGACGGCCCTGGTGGTCTATGCCTTCACCACGCTGATAGCCGTTCTATCCGGGTTGCTCGGATTCGCGCTCGCGTTCTGCCTGACCTCTCTGGCCGCGATCGTCTTCCCAAGTCGAAGACGGGAGACCTTTGAGAGCTCACCCGCTGCAATCCGTGTCGGCGGAGTCCCACTCCTCACGGTGTCAGCCGTGATTTCCAGCGCCTTCCTGCTGTTCGTGATCTGGCGAGCGATCGTGGATAACTCCTTCGGCGCGAACACGACGTTCTCGCTGACGGTGAACGGCGTCGTCGTGGCGGCGGGGATCGTCTTCTACTTCGTTGCCCGCGCTGTCCGATCGAGCCAGGGAATCGATGTTGCCGCGCGCTACCGCGAGATGCCGGTTGAGTGATCGGAAGACACCCAAACGTCGTGTCTGAGCAGCCAGCGAAGCTCGCAGTCGCTGCTGACTTGTCCGGAAGCGCACCCGGTGGCAGCCAAAGGAGGGTGGGAAACTACATCGGCGGGGCATGGACTGTAGGAGCGGTCGGGTCGGTGGGAGTGGCTATGAATCCCACCGATCCGACTTCCGAAGTGTGTCGGTACTCGGTCTCGACATCCGACGACATTGCCGCGGCCGTCGCGGCTGCCACAACGGCCCAGCCCGGTTGGGCGGCGCTTTCGCCGTTCCGCCGGGCTGGCTACCTCTTCGGCGCGGCCCGGGCACTCGAGGCCTCCACGGGTCGCGTTGCGGCCGATCTCACCCTGGAGGAGGGCAAGACGCTCCGGGAGGCCGAAGCCGAGGTCCGTCGCGCGATCGGTGTGCTCGACTTCTTCGCCAGTGCTGGATTCCGACTCGGAGGATCGCTCCATCCGTCAGAGCGTGAGGGGTTCCGGATTGAGGTCCACCGAGAACCGGTCGGCGTTGTGGCTGCCATCACTCCC
>JBGOTP010000451.1:0-4018 GCA_041476545.1 Vicinamibacteria bacterium
AGGACAAGAACTTCGGCTACAACGCCCAGACAGATGTCTATGAGGATCTGGTCAAGAGCGGCGTCATCGATCCGACCAAGGTGACCCGGACCGCGCTGCAGAACGCGGCGTCGATCGCCGGCCTGCTGCTCACCACCGAGTGCGTGGTGGTGGAGCGGAAGGAAGAGAAGCAGGCGTCGGCGGGCGGGCCGCCCGGCGGCGGGATGGGTGGGATGTACTAGCCCGCAGTCAGGGGTGTAGAATCAAGCCGGGGGCAGGGGAGAGATCTCCTGCCCCTGGTGTGTTTTGGGGGAGGGGTTGCAGCATGATTACTGGTTAGGCTGCTCCCCCGGCATACGTTGCGCCCGCGCTTCTGGGTTCACGGGCGTGCCACACCCAATAATGGGATTCATTGCTGGTGACCTCGTCAAAGGAGTCGCAATGGCTCGGCGATTGATCCTTCTTCTTGCCTTGACAGGCTCTCTCAGCGGAGCAGCTGGTGCACAAGCAGGTCTCAGCTCGGCCGACACGATCACGCGGGTGTTGGATCGTGTCTTCGACCGCTGGCGCGGTACTGATGGGCCCGGCTGCGCGGTGGGCGTGAGTTGGCGGGGTCACCCCGTGTACACGCGCGCGTACGGGATGGCCAATCTGGAAACAGGTACACCAATGCGGCCGTCCTCGCGTTTCATGCTCGCTTCGGTTTCAAAGCAATTCACGGCGATGGCCATCCTCCTGTTGGAGCGCGACGGGCGGCTCTCGATCGACGACGACATCCGGAAGTACGTCCCCGAAGTCCCTAACTACGGCACGCCGGTGACCATCCGGCACCTGCTGACGCACACCAGCGGACTGCGCGACCCCATCGAGGTGCTGTATCTCGCCCGCGGACGCAAGGAAGAGAGCCTGGTCACCGAGGCCGACATCTTGGACATCGTGTCGCGTCAGAAGGCCCTCAACTCAGCGCCCGACGCCGAATACCACTACAACAACGGTGCATACGTCCTGCTCGGGTTGATCGTGAAGCGCGTGGCCGGGAAGCCACTACGTGTCTTCGCCGATGAACGCATCTTCAAGCCGCTGGGGATGATGAGTACCAATGTCCGCGACGATGTCGCGATGCCAGTGCCGGAGCGCGCCACGGCCTACGTGACGTCCGCCGGCGGCTGGCAGCTCGCGGCTACGTACGCCAACCCGCCGGGCGCCGCGACGGTCTTTGCGACTGTTGACGATTTGCTCAAATGGGAAACCAACATCGATCGCCCGGTGGTTGGTGATCGCGCGCTGTTCGATGCGATGCAAACATCGGCAGTGCTCACCAACGGCGACTCGACCCACTATGGGTTTGGACTGATGCTCGGTCGCTACCGAGGTGCGCGCGCCATCTCGCATGGTGGCATTGAATCGGGCTACAGGGCGTTCCTTAGCCGCTTCCCCGAGCACGGGTTCGCCATCGCGATCGCCTGCAACGCGTCGTCGGCTGATCCGGTGGCGCTGGCTCAACGTGTGGTCGATGCGTTCATCGGCGACTCGCTCGCCGCGGTCCAGGAGGCCGCGGCGCCGGTCGCCGTGAAGCTTCCGCTCGCGATGCTTCAGCGCCGCGTCGGCGCCTACATCCAGCCGACGATGCAGGAACTCCTGCAGCTGACCGTGCGCGATGGGCAACTGGTGGCCGGCAGCACCGCACTCACCGCGGTGTCCACCACTCGTTTCGTCGGCCCGTTTCGCGAAATCACGTTCGCCGACGGTGAGCATGCCGGATTCGACGTGCGACTTCTCAAGGGTGGGCGTGCAGTTCCATATGTATGGTTGCCACCAGCGGTGGCGTCGCCAGTCGCGCTCTCTGCCTACGCCGGCGAATACTGCAGTGAAGAGCTCGACGCATGCCTGCGCGTATCGCCGCAGGACACGGTGCTCACATTTCGCAAAGGAGCCCGCACCAGCCTGGCGCGTCCGGTGTTCGCTGACGGTTTCACCTGGCTCTCAAACCTTGTGCAGTTTCACCGGGACGGTGCCAAGGTTTCGGGGTTCGAGGTCTCCAACGCAGAGATGCGGCACGTCCAATTCGTACGGAGCCCGGTGCGTCAATGAGCAGCTGCACCGTGATTGACGGACTTACGGTGTCTGGCGGAGCAGCCTGACCCGCGCTTGCCGCCGACGAGGCGACGGAGGTGCGGCCGCCGCGATTTACTCTTTACGAAAGGACTGCGGCATCCTCACCTGGCCTCGCGGCAGAAGCGCAGCGTCGTTAGGCGGTGCAGGCGATCTGTTTGGCCCGGAGCGTTATGCACGCCAGCCGAGTCGGGGCGACACCACAACACTACTGGATGGCCTATGCCGCGGCGTGCTGGGCATTGGTCTTTGCCGCCTTCCATATCGTCTGGGCAGCCGGATGGTACATCGGTCTCGATCCAGTACAGGCCCGGGCGGCGTTTACGGTGCCCTGGAAGCTGGCGTACGACTTGGTCGTCGCCGGTATGTGCCTCGTCGCGGTGCCCGTCGTGTTAGCGCTCGCCATGCCATGGGGGCAACGGGTGCCGCGCCGTCTCCTCGACGCGCTCGCGTGGACCGGTACGGGACTGCTGCTGCTGCGCGCCGTGGCCAGCTTGATTGAGGCCGCGTACCTCCTGGTCACCGGGCGGTTCAGTTGGCGGAATATGGGAGTGTGAGAGCCGTGGTTCTATGTGGGGGCCGCGCTCTTCGCGATCAACTTGTGGCGGTATTGGCGGCAGGGAAGGGCTGGCGCCGCCTAACCCGCGAAGCGCAGGCAGCACGCGGCACGCCCCCCATCAGGGCGCGCACGGCCGGCCCCCAGTGTTGTACAGGCCGTCGTCACTGTCGATCAATCCATGCCGAACGGTGAAGAAGTTCGCGAACTGCACTTCAAAGCTCTGGCCCTGTATGGGGCCCCTCGTGACAAAAATGACCGCGACACGGTGTTCCTCGACAACGTAGAGTGTCACCTCGGCTTGTCCCTGCCGCGGCGCGCAAAAGCCGGATGAGGTGATCCGAAGTTGGCGCCATCAAGAAGAGACTCACGGGCCTCACCTGGGCGCTGCTTCATCCGGTGAGACAGTACCAATTCTCGCCAACCGGGCCAAGCCACTCGTGGAAGGCGCGGAGCCGCACCCGCGCGTTGACGACCCGTGACCTGGTCCATACCTTCGCGAGTGGGGCCGGCGTTTCAATACGCAGCAGACCGATCGATCAACTGGAACAGCACCAGAGGAAGGGCCATGCGCATCGCGAGCTGGGGTCATGCGGTCTTTGCTGCGACCATGATCACCCTCGGAATCATGGGCTTGATCAAGGGCGATTTCACCCCGATATGGCTGCCCGTGCCCAAGGGTGTGCCCGCGCGCGAGGTACTGGTCTATCTCTGCGCCTTCATCCCACTGGTTTCTGGTCTCGGCCTGCTCTGGCAGCGCGGAGCCGCCGTCGCTTCCCGCGTGCTGCTCGGCTTTCTCCTCGCGTGGCTGCTGCTATTGGATGTGCCCGACCTCTTCCTCCATCTCGGGATGCAGCTTACCTGGGCCGCCTGCAAGACCGCCGTGATGGTGGCGGGCGCCTGGGTTCTGTACGTCTGGTTCGCCGGTGACCGGGACAGGCGGCGCCTCGGTTTTGCCACCGGCGACAAGGGTCTGCGCATCGCGCAAGCGCTCTACGGCCTGGCCTTGATCCCTTTCGGCATAGCTCATTTCACCTATATCGAGAGAACCACTTCGATGGTGCCCGGCTGGCTGCCATGGCATTTGGCCTGGGCCTACTTCTTCGGCGGTACCTTCATAGCGGCGGGCGTTGCGGTGCTCATCGGCGTGTATGCCCGGCTGGCAGCCACGCTCTCGGTGTTGCAACTGGGCCTGTTCACGCTGCTGGTGTGGGTCCCCGTCGTGGCGGCAGGGCCCAGCGCCTCCGACTGGATCGAGTTCGTCGTCTCTTGGGCGTTGACGGCCGCCGCTTGGGTGGTGGCGAATTCCTACCGGGGCGGTGCTGGAGTCTCTATGCGGCCCACCGGGGCGTGACCGGCGGCGCACTCGAC
>JBGOTP010000452.1:0-4012 GCA_041476545.1 Vicinamibacteria bacterium
ATTCCAGATGGGCTTCAACAGGCCGACGATCGATATCTCGTCCCGTTCATCGTCTGGCAACGTATCCGAATCCACTATGCCTCCGCCTTCCAGCGACCACGCGAGCCCGAGTTTCGAAAGTGATTGTAGAACATCCCAAGGTCACGTCGAGGCAGAGGCTGGTCAGTGCAGTACTTCAGTCAGGGCAGCCTCGAGGCGCCACCTTAACTGACGGTCGTAGTAGTCTTTGTACTCTCCGGACTTCGCCTTCCGCCACCACGTCTCGTTTTCGACATACCAGGCAATGGTGTGGTCGAGTCCTCGTTCCAGATTGAACTGCGGGATCCAGCCGAGGGCTCTGATCTTGGCGCAGTTGAGGCTGTAACGCCGATCCTGCCCGGCGCGATCGGGAACCAGTCTGATAAGCGACTCGGGCCGGCCCAGTTTCCTGAGGATCATCCTGGCGAGTTCGATGGATTCAATCTCGTTGCCGCCGCCGAGGTTGTAAATCTCTCCCTGCACGCCGCGGCGCAGCACCACGTCGATGCCGGTGCAGTGGTCGAGAACGTACTGGTAGTCCCTCACGTAGCGTCCGTCTCCATAGACTGGCAACGGCTCTGAATCGATGGCGCTCGTCACAAACAGCGGCACCGCCTTCTCGGGGTACTGGTACGGTCCGATGTTGTTGCTGCCCCTCGTGATGGTCGCCGACACGCCGTAACTGGCCGCGTAGGCGATGACGAGCATGTCTGCGCCGGCCTTGGTCGCCGAGTACGGGCTCCGCGTCTCGAGCGGATCCTCCTCCGAGAACGATCCTCTCAAAACCTGACCGTAGACCTCGTCGGTGGACACCTGGTGGAATCGCTTGACCGATGGACAGTGACGCACGACTTCGAGCAGGCTCTGCGTGCCCAGGATGTTCGTCTGCAGAAAGACATCAGGAAAAATGAGCGATCGATCGACGTGCGACTCGGCGGCGAAATTGACGACCGCTTCCACGCCGTGATCGTCGATGCACCGCCGCACGCAGTCCTTGTCGCAGATGTCGCCGTGAACGAAGACGTACCGGTCCGGGTACTGTTCTTCGAGACCCGCGAGATTATCGGGGTTGCCGGCGTAGGTGAGCTTGTCGAGCACGACGACGGTGGACGACCGATAGGTCGTCAACCAGTACCGAACGAAGTTCGCCCCGATGAAGCCGGCGCCTCCCGTGACAAGGATCGTGTCGAAGGACTGTTCCGCAATGCTCCGGCTTGCCACGTCGAACGCAATCGGAACGACCGATCGCCATTCCCGCAGGTTGTCCACAGAGAGTGTGCCGTGCAACAGGTTCGGGATGCTGGGAATCACTCGCTTCGAGACGTGGATCTGATCGCATTCGGTACAAATCGCGTCGACAATGTCGCGGGACGCGGTTGGGATCGCAATCACGACTTCGTCAATCCGTTCGGCCGACACCTGATCGCGAAGGACGCTCCGCGGACCGAGCACGCGGTGTCCATAGATGACCTTGTTCTGCTTGCCAGGGTCGTCGTCGATGAATCCGACGATCTGCATAGGGGATCCCGGACTCTGATCGATCAGCCTCGCCACCATGGTCCCGACGTTGCCAGCGCCAACCACCAGCACCCTGTGCTGTCCCTTGGCAGTCTTCCCCAATACTCGCGTCCGGGAGTCCTGCTCGAGCCGGATCGCCAGGCGGACGCCGCCAGCCACCGCGATCGTCAACAACCAGTCGATGGCCAGCACCGCCCGAGAAAAGTCCTCGACCGCCCGCCAGGTGACCGCAGCGGTGAGAAGAAGCCCGAGAGTGATGTTCGCGACCGTGGCCGCTGTCACGACGCGGCTGACGTCGGCCGCGTTCGCGTACTTCCAGTACCGACTGTAGAGCCCGAACGCATAGAACACTGGCAGTTTGACGACGAGCGCCACGACAAGGAAGAAGAAGAACTCCGGCCGGGAGTGGACGAACTTCAGGTCGAAGCGCAGCACAAACGCGCCGATGGCTGCCGCCGCGAACAACGTGGCATCACAAGCGAAGACGTAACGGTTACGCATGGTTGAAGTCTACCCAACTCGCCTATTGGAGTTTACACCGCAAGAATGTCCTCTGCCATCTTTTGCGTGACATTCGTTCGAGCATATTTCACAACAAAATCACGTCGCGGAATGTCCTGAATGCGCAATGTCTCGAATACCCGCACGGCGTCCTCGACGTCGCAGGGATGAAAGATGGCGCAGTTGCTGACCTCCGTCCTGAGGAATCTTTCGGCATAACCAGACACGCCAGCCCAGATTGGCTTTCCAGAGGCCGCATATTCAAAGATTTTGGAGGGCAGCACCCCCATGAAGACGTCGCGGTCGTTCAGATGCAGGAACAGGACATCGGCGGTCCGGTACGCTCCGAGCAGGTCCTCCCGATTCATGGGCGGGAGCAGCTCCACGTTCGTGACACCAGATTTGGTCAGGGCGTCTTCGAGTAAGCGCTTGCGGCCGCCGTCTCCGATGATCTTGAACTGAACGCGGGATCCCATCGCTTTAGCGAGTTGGGATAAAACCGCATGCAGCCCCTGACTCTCTCCCACGTTGCCGGCGTACATCACCGTCAGCGGCAGGCGCTTGGCAGCCTGGCCGAGCGCGGACGCTTGGGCTGGTGCAAGCGCCAGAAACTGGTCGTCGATGCCGTTAGTAAAAAACGAGAACCACTGGTGTGGATATCGAGATCTGAAATACGGCGAGAAACCCTCCGAGACCAGGTTCACCTTGTCGGCCCGTCCAATCGTCCACTCTTCCAACACTGAAAAACACGGCGCAATCGCCCACGCGATGCCGCGTGGCAACATGTCCCTGACCATATGAACAAAGATGTCCCGGATGTCGAGATAGAGTTTCGCGGCCTTCCGTCGTGCAATCCAGGCTCCCAGAAAGGCCGTCATCAGACGTCCGGACGTCGCGATCACGATGTCGTACTCCCGCCCGGACACCTGTCTGACGGCTCCACGGAAGAACGTCATGAAGGCCTTCGACTGATCGAGCATGCCGCTCTGGTGCTTCGGCACGGCGATACGGAAGATCGATAAGCCAGCGTGCTGTTCTATCGCCGGCGCGTCCGCGACAAATGAAGAGTATCGGTTGGGCAGCGTCGTGATCACATCGATCTGAGAACCAGCCGGCGCGAGCTTGCGAAGCGCATCAACGAGGGCCGTGGCCCGAAAAGAGCCTGCACTCAAGTCAGGCGGAAAATAGAAACTCAGCAACAGAATCTTCAAAGAGCGCTATCCCATTCGAGGCTCGTGCGAAGCACAGCACGATCGATATCCGCAATCAGACAGACGTTCGCTTCGCTGCGGCCGAATTGCGGATGCCATGTTGTTGCCTCCTCGCGCAGCACGCCGCCTTCAACGTGAAGGCGAACGCGTTGGCCTCGAGGTAACTGCAATACGAGTGCTGCATGTCCACTGGAAGTCACACATCGCTCCATGATCTTGATCGACGGATGCATGTGGAACCGCGCTTCCGCATGTCCATAGCTCCCGGAGACCCGATCCTCAACCACCAGCGCGTTCTCGCTGAACGACCACTCCCGCAGATGCTCCACCTTGCCCGGCAGGCGTCGATAGCCATCGTGCGCGCAGCGCACCATGTGCCGTCCGTTCGTCTCTATCTCCAGTCCTACTGGCCTTGCTCGCTGCGCCACACGAAAACCCGCCCACATCTCAGAAGAATCCTGACCATCCACGACGACCGTATTGTGCGCCGCGGTCCCGCGCTGCCGCGATCGCTCAACGCTGTGGCCGTAACAGGATGTACCCGAATTCACGAACACTCGATGCCCAAAGAGAGACAACTCGAACGAAAGGGTATCGGCATGCGCGTGACCGGGAATGTAGTCCGGACCAATTGGCGCAACATCGAGCATGGCCACGGCTCCACCCTGTTCAACCCGAATGTATCCGCTGGCGGCAAGATGAGTGACACCACGACATGGGGCTGGTCGACTTGGATATCCCAGTCGTGCGGCATACCATTGCAG
>JBGOTP010000453.1:0-4011 GCA_041476545.1 Vicinamibacteria bacterium
CCGACGCCATTCGGGAACTCAAGCTCCGCCGGGGAGACGATGCCCTGGCCATCATCAAGTCGACCGAGGTGATGATTGCGCGCGAGGCCCAGCAGCCCGACGTTCCAGCCAGACGTCGACGCGGCCGCCGTTGATCCCTTACTGCTGTTTGTCGTACGGATCGCCGACGTAGCCTGGGAGCATGTCCGTTCTGAGAATCAGGACGGTCTGCAGCAGCACGAGCGTGTAGCGTCCGCTGCCATCACGTCCCAGTGCCAGCGGCTGCTGCCATCTGATGTGCCAGTCGTGGATCCCAAACCAGATCTCCTGGCCCACTTCGATAAAGTCGGGCAACTTGCCCCTATCGCGCAGGTAGGTTCGCTGCACCGCCCGAACGGACTGGATCTCCTGGAAACTTCGGTCGGTTCGCATCTCGTCGCGAACCGATTCAATCGCCCGCACCATGCCGTCGAACGAGCGGTCCGTCAGTTGCTGCTGGGCCGCCCCTGGTGCAGCCCCTGCGTCGTTTGTCGCCAGCAGGCCGACCACCCCGCCCAATACCCCGGATCCGAGCACGTAACGCCGTGGAATCATGTGCGTTCCTCCCTGTCGGTCAGACGCTCGCGTAGACGCGCCGGACTGGTCACTCATGGTAGGGTCTTTTCCGTGAGTTCGCCGATCTATCCGTTGTCGCGGAGCCAGACCGAGCGCGTCATCAGCGCGGCCCGTGTCACGCTCGCCGCGTCCGGGCTCTTTGCCGTCTGGCTGGATCCCGCCGAGCCGGTCAGGTTCGCAACCGTCACCTACGGTCTTCATGCCGTGTACCTGTGCTACTCGCTGGCGCTGCTGGCGATGATCTGGCGAGGGCTCACTGGCGCTCGGCTGCCGATGGTCACCCACGTCGTCGACATCGTGCTCTTCTCCATCTTCCAATACCTCACGCTCGGACCCTCGAGTCCGTTTTTCGTCTACTTCATCTTTTCCTTGTTCTGCGGCGCCATGCGATGGGGATGGCGCGGCACGCTCCGTACCGCCGCGGTCGTGGTGTTTGCGTATCTCGCGATGGGCGCGTCGATGAGCCGCACGCTCGGCCCTCTGGAATTCGAGGTCAATCGCTTCGTCATCCGGACGGTCTATCTGGCGGTCACGGCAGCGCTGCTCGTCTATCTCGGCCGCTACGAGGAACGGCTGCGCGGCGAGATCCAGCGGCTGGCGCGCTGGCCAAGTCCTGCTGGAGCCGACATCGATCAGACCGTGCGGGAGGTGCTCGCGCACGCCTCCCAGATCGTCGACGCGGGACTGGCCGCCCTGGTGTGGGAGCGCACGGATGAACCGACGGTCTATGTCGCCACGTGGTCGGGCCACAGCGCCTCGGTCTCGAAGCACTCCCCGGACCATTTCACGCCGCTTGTGGCGCCGCATCTCGACCATGCCGCCTTCGTCGCCGCCGACGAGAACGGCGCATCGACGACCTGGCTGGTCAGCGACAGCGCCGGAGTCCACAGCGACGTGCGCGATCCGGAGCTGCATCCGGAATTCCGGCGGTCCTTCACCGGCCGGGGCCTCGCGTCGGCCCCGTTCCGAACAGACCGTGTCTCCGGACGGATATTCTTTACCGACCTCGGATCCTCGGCGGTGGAGATCATGCCGCTGATTGAGGTTGTCGCGCGCGAGATCGGCGCCTCGCTCGATCAGCTGCACGTCACACGGCAGCTGCAGGAGATTGCCGCAAGCGAGGAGCGCATCCGGGTGGCCCGCGACCTTCACGACGGCGTCCTGCAATCACTCACCGGCATTCGTCTGGAAATTCGGTCGGTGGCAGGCCTCGACGGCATGGGCAGCGGCATGCGCAATCGCCTCTTCGCCATGGAACGGGCGCTCGCCATCGAGCAGCGGGAGTTGCGCCTGTTCATCGAGGAGCTCGAGCCGCACGCCGCGACGCCGGACGATACGCGGCTCGCCGCCAGGCTCAACGCGCTCCGCGAACGCATCGCGCTCGAATGGAAGGCGCCGGTCAGCATCCGGGTCACGAAGGCCTCGACGACCATTCCCGAGCGGTTCGAGCAGGCGGTGCCCCTCATGGTCCATGAAGCGATCGTCAACGCGCTGAAACACGGACAGCCGTCGCGGGTCTCGGTGACGGTCGACAGTAACCCGCTCGAGTTGCGCATCATCGTGGCCGATGATGGACACGGTTTTCCGTTCCGCGGACGCTACGGCCATGCCGCGCTCGTCGAAGGCATGGCCGGACCGAGAAGCCTGCTCAGCCGCGTCGAGGAGCTGGGCGGACAGCTGTCGATCGAATCCACCGACGCCGGCGCGCGCGTGGAAATCGTATTGAACCTCTGACCATGACCACGGCCCCCATCCGCCTGCTGCTCGTCGACGACCATCCCATCGTGCTGGATGGCCTGCGGCGGCTGTTTGAAAGCCAGACGGACCTCGAAGTCGTCGGCTGCCGTTCCGACGGAGACTCGGCTCTGGATACGCTGCGCACCACACCGGTTGACGTGCTGGTGCTCGATCTACGTATGCCGGGCAAGAGCGGACTCGAAGTCCTTCGCGTGATGGCCGACGAGGAGATCGCGTGCCGCACGGTCCTGCTCACCGCTGCCCTCCGGGACGACGACATCGTCGAGGCCGTGAGGTTGGGGGCGGCCGGAGTGGTCCTCAAAGAATCGTCACCCGATGCGCTGCTCGAATGCGTGCGCCGTGTGCACGCGGGCGAACAGTGGATCGATCGCGAAACCCTCGCACGGGCCTTCGGCCGCGTGCTGCATCGCGAGGCGGCGACCCGCGAGGCCGGCAAGACGCTCACGCCGCGAGAGATCGAGATTGTGCGCATGGTTGCGCAAGGCCTGCGCAACAGGGTCGTGGCCGAGCGGCTGTCCATCTCGGAAGGAACCGTCAAGATCCACCTCCACAACATCTACGAAAAACTGGGCGTGGACGGCCGGCTGGAACTCGTGCTGTTCGCACAGAACAGGGGACTCGTCTGATCGGAGAGACGTTGGCGGGGTCTTCGCCCTCGCAGCACGTATCTGCCCGTTCGTCTCGCCGGCGGCGGGTCGTCGCCGTCATCACATGGATCGTCATCGCGTGGGTGGTCGTCTTCTGGCGGCTCGGGTACCCGAGCCTCGTCGATCCCGACGAAGCGCACTATGCCGAGCTGACCCGGGAAATGATGCGAGCGCGGAGTTGGCTGGTGCCGCTGCTCGACGGATCGGCGTATATCGACAAACCGATCCTCTTCCACTGGCTGCAGAGCATGTCGGTGGCGCTCTTCCGCGAGTCCTCGTTCGCCTTACGCGTACCGAGCGCGCTCTCCGCCCTTGCGCTGTGTTGGACGACACGGTGGCTTGGGTCTCAGCTCTTCGACGACGAAGTGGGCGGATGGAGCGGGTTGATGTTCGCGACCGTTCCGGCGACGTTTGTGCTTTCCCGTGTCGGCCTGTTCGATATGGTCTTTTCCGCCTTCCTGTTCGGGGGCGCGGCCTGCCTGGTCGTCTCCGCGCTGCGCCATCGCAAACGCCTCCAGGACACCGGCTGGGTGCTGCTGACGCTGGCCGTGATGACGAAGGGGCCGGTGGCGCTGCTACTCGTGGTGCTGTTCTTCGTCGCCGCGGCGCTCATCGGCGGCGACAGCCGCCGCGCCCTCGCTCGACTGCAGTGGAAAGTCGGATTCGCGTTCGTGATTGTCGTGGCGTCTCCCTGGTTCCTCTGGATGTGGTGGGTGTTCGGAAACGACTTCATGCGCGAGTACATCGTGGGCGGCAATCTGTCGTACTTCACCGCGCCCGCGATCTTTTCCAACCGCGACAGCGGCTACGCCTTTTATCTCCGCACGTTCGCCGCGGGGTTCTTCCCGTGGAGCGTCATCGCCATCGGGTACGTGGTTGACGCGATCGTTCGCTGGCGGGCGCGTGTGCGTCTCCCCGCGGAAGAAGTGCTCCTGTGGATCTGGATCGTCGTGCTCGTGGCGTTCTTCACGATCGCGCGCTTCAAGCTCGACACGTACATCTTTCCGGCCGC
>JBGOTP010000454.1:0-3981 GCA_041476545.1 Vicinamibacteria bacterium
GTGTATCACGTGAACGCGGATCCGTCACGTCGGATTGATGGACCGAGGAACGCCTCTGATGCAGACGGACAGTTCTGCATCGATTTTGTGATTGAGAGCGCGCTACGGTTGCAGTCCTTCGCGGCGGTCACAGTCACGTCGATCTGACACTTCCTTGTGTGCATCTCGTGTACATCTCTCCGCACGAATCGGATGTAGTCTCCAAGCGGTCCGCCACGTTTTGTGATTTCGTGACGTGGATTGTGACGTGGCCCACCTGGATATACCGGCTTTGACGCCGATCTTCGGGGTGGGATGGAGTGTCACGAATTGCCTCGAAGCGCAGTCCCCACATCAACTTTAGTCGCGCTGCATATCAGTCAGTGGCGGCTTCGGGTCTCTGCTGTTAGCCGGGGGTTGCTAGCGGTCAGTGCATTCGCTGATGATGGTGTCTGGGAGCATGGTCGGCCGGTTGGCGATCCGCGTCGGCCGACATCTCACGAACACTTGCCGGGCACCGCTGAAACCCGTACAGTACCCGCATGGACGTACATGTCACGCCCGAACTCGCCAAGAAGCTGACGGATCTCGCTACCACCACCGGCCGCGCGGCTGACGAACTCGTGCAGGATGCCCTCGCCGGCTACCTGGAGGAGTTGGCGTCATTGCGGACGACGCTGGATACCCGCTATGACGACCTGAAGAGTGGTCGCGTCCAGCCGATTGACGGCGAAGACGCTCTTACCCGACTGCGCGAGAAAAGCGAACATCGGCGTTCTCGTCCCGCATGAGCGGTTACGCTTTCCATCCGGAAGCGTTCACCGACCTTGACGAAGTTTGGGAATACATCGCGGAGCGCAACCTCGACGCCGCCGACGGTGTGATCGCGGACATCTTCGACGCTCTCCGCACGCTCGTCGCGTCGCCGCACATCGGCCGTCGTCGCCCTGACCTGACCTCTCGCCCCTTGCGTTTCAAACTGGTTCGCGACTATCTGATTGCGTACGCACCAGACGAAAGTCCACTGTGGGTCGTCGCCGTGCTTCACGCGCGCCGTAATCCGAGGGTCATGGCTGCGATTCTTCGAGGCCGCGAAGAAGAGATGCGCTGAACCGTCAAGGCGCGGATTCCTTGCCGACCTGTGCGCGGAGGGTTTCCCACAGGCCAGCATGGTTGAGCAGGATGTCCTTCATGCCGTCTCGAACGGTTGGGGAATTCAGCGCCTGCGTGCTCATGGACGTGTGCGCATCCAGCGCGCCCATGATGGCGTTCAGGAGCTCAGTCCGAAGATCCGGTGAATTGGCGAACTGCTCCTTGGTGTTGTTCGCCGCCTGCTGCTGCAGCGTGACGGACTCGAGCAGCTTGCCCTTGATCACGTTGTTGACGTACACCAGCTTGTCCTGACCAGTGAGCTCGCCGTCGAAGAGGTCGTTCACCTTCTCGATGATCTCGTTGAGCCGGGCGCGTTCCTTCTCCTGTACGCTCCCGGTGCCGGCTTCGGTGATCGGCGGAAGCCGCGGCGTGTCGCCTTCATCCAATGGCATCGGCCGTTTGCCCAGGCTCCGCAGGTTGTGATGGGTGAGGACCACCTTCGAGAGATCGATGCCCTCGCGCTCGCGGCCGAACTCCAGCAGCGGCAGGAGCCGCCGGTAGAAGATCGCGCGCTTTTCGACAGCCGTATTGCCGTAGTCAAAGATCTGGGAGAGGAAGGTGTAGAGCCGGATGTAGGCGCCCATATCCGTCTTGAACAAGACGAGCGCATTCAATTCATTCTGCGCGGCCTCGGTGGCCGGGCCGTCCTGTTTCTCCCGCGCGGCCCGCAGCGCCTCCTGCGCCGCTTTGTACCGCTTCATCAGGCGATCTTCCACCGGCGCAATCGCCGCGACGAGCTCGCCCTGCTTCGCGCCTGCCTTCAGCTCCACCTGCACCACGCGCTCAACCTCGAAGTCGTAGTAGTACCCGGCCCCGTCCTGCTTGGCCCGCAAATTGAACACCAGATTCGGATCCGTCGTCGCGGACAATTCCGCCGTCGTGTCTGGACTCGAAGACCTCCTCGCGAATGTCTTCGAGGTGCTGCGGGCCGGCGTTCAAGTACGACGCCGCCTCGTGAGCGGTGAGGACCGCCTCGTCATAGCCCTCGAGGACAAGCCTTGGAAAGAGCCGGCCATGCCGGCGCACGACACGGATGGGCGTCTTCAGATGAGGCTCGCCCTGATCTTCCCGTTCCGGATACTGGTCTCGCCTCTGAGCACGCCACGTGTTGTAGAAATCGTTCGTCGTCTTGCCGATGATGAGCAAGCGGCGCAGGACAACCTCCAACTGACCCAGAACTTTCGAGCCAGTTGGCCCAGGTCCTCGTCGGACCAGTCCGCACCTGCGCCGTGATGCATGACGGCACCCGTCGCGCGAAGAGCATCCGTCGGAACAAGCACGGCGCCGGCCACGCGATTGCAGAAGACTTCAACTCGATCGATATCGGTGCGTGGCGACATGGTGTGGTGCAAGTCGCACACGCCCCCGTTCCGCAGCATGATGTGCGTGAGTTCGTGAATCAGCGTGAATGGCCGGGCGGTGACAGGGTCGCCTCCGTTGACAACCACGACCGCGAGTGGTTGATCGGCAATCGAGAACCCGCGGGCTTCGGCGGGATCCACTCGAAGGCTCGCCGTTGCGCCGGTTTGAAACACGAGGATGCCCAGGCGCTCGATGGCCGCGCGCCAGGAATTGAAACCGTCGTACTTGCTCTGCCAACCGGCCTGATCCCCTGCGGCGATACCGAGCCGCGCACGGAGCCGACCGGCCACAACCTCGGGGTCGTCCGACAGCGCCGCGCGCTCTTCAAAGGCCGGTGGCGGTTGCCTGATGTCTCTCGCCAGTTCCAGCGCCTCTTCCCGACGCTCCCGAGCGAGTCGAATCTCGAAGCGCAACGCAGAGGGTAGGCCACGAGGCGTCTCGCCGGCCATGCGGCGGAAGTCGCGGATCGACTCTGCCTCCTCCGGCAAGGATGGCAGGAAGAACAAGCCGATGGGACGCTGGAAGACGCGCGCCGCTTTGCGCAACTGCTTGACCGTCGGTCGTCGCTCGCCAGCTTCCCAGGCCGTGAGCCTGTCGGAAGACACCCCGATCTTCCTGGCCGCCGTCTCAACGTCAAGACCGGCCGTCTCTCGTGCCCACGTGAGGGTCCGCGGGTCAACGAGGGCGAGTGGGGATTTCATTGGGAACAGTGGGACGTCGTCATCTTAGCGCACCAGAGCCGCGCCTATCGTCGCGTCCCCGACAAGAGATGCACGCCGCCCACGCCGGGCCGGGAACGGCGTTCGAGGCGGCGGCCCGCGCGGACGAATGCGACCCACGCCGGCGTCGCGGCATGGGTCTTCAGAACAGGGCGCTTCTTCATGGCCTGCGCCATCTTTTGCCGAGCTTGTCGAGCTCGTCGATCACCTCTTCATGCATCCTGCGCATTTCCGCGAGGACGTGGTCAGTGCGCGCCCGCAGCCACTCAGCCGAACCACGAATCTCGCTGCCTATCTCGCGGCAGGGCTGTTCCCTGAGGTCGCGTAGATTGGGGACCAGTGCGGGTAGTTCTTCCGGCGCGCTCATCTGTTTCTCCTTGCCGTCCTCATGCCCGAACGCTGAGCCTGGCGCTATTTTTCACCCGTCAGCTTGATTCGGTCGATCACGTCTTCGTGCAGCATGCGCGCTTGCGAGAGCACCCGGTCGATTTCGGCTCGCAGTCGTCCTTCCGACGCGACTATCTTGTCACTGAGCTCGCCGCGAATCTGTTCCCCCATGCCGCGCATTTCGCTGCGAAGCTGTTCCCCCTGGTCGCGCATCTCGCCTCGGACGGCAGAGAAATCCACCCGGACTTCATCTCGGAATTGCAGAATCTGCGATTCCAGATTGGCGACCCGTGCCGGCAATTCTTCGAGCGCGCTCATTCTGTTCTCCAGCTTTTCTACTCTGTTTTCAAGCATTTGCCGAACCATCATGAACTCCTTTGAA
>JBGOTP010000455.1:0-3969 GCA_041476545.1 Vicinamibacteria bacterium
CGCGTCTGATCCTTCTGCAGGCACCGGCGCAGCACGGACCGGACTGACGCGGGCACGGCGGCAGGAAGAGTCCGCCAGTCCGGTTCGCGACCGACGACCGCGGCCAGGATGTCGGTGACGGTTTCACCCGCAAACACCTGAAGGCCAGTGGCCATCTCGAACACGACGCAGCCGAACGCCCAGATGTCGGTCTGCGCGTCCACCGGCTTTCCCCGCGCCTGCTCGGGGCTCATGTAGGCCGCCGTGCCCATGATGACGCCGGCCAGCGTGCCGCCCCTGAAGACGGTGGGTGACTGCGTCAGATTCACGCTGCCTGCCAAGCCGGGCCGGCCCGCCTCGCCCGCCCCTTCCATGGCCTTCGCCAGCCCGAAGTCGAGCAGCTTCACCCGGCCGTCCGGCGTGATCTTGATGTTGGCCGGCTTCAGGTCGCGATGGATGATGCCCTTGCCGTGCGCCGCTTCGAGCGCAAGCGCGATCTGCGAGGCAAATCTCTTCGCATCGTCCATTGGCAGCGGTCCGGCTTCGACAAGTTCCGCCAGCGTCTTCCCTGGCACCAGCTCCATCACCAGGAAGCGCAGATTTCCGTCGCGCTCCAGGCTATGGATGGCCGCGATGTTCGGGTGATTGAGCGAGGCGAGGACCTTCGCTTCGCGCTCGAGCCTGGCAAGACGCTCGGCGTCCGCGGCGAAGTCGGCGGGCAGGACCTTGATGGCGACGTCGCGATCGAGGTTCGTATCGCGCGCCTGGTAGACCTCGCCCATCCCCCCGATGCCGAGGCACTGCCCCACCTCGTAGTGGCCGATCCGGGCGCCGGGCGTCAGCGGCATGCGCTATTGTGCCGGGACCGCCACTCCAGCGGCGAGAAAATTCGCGATCACTGAAGGTGCGCGCGCAATACGGCGTCCAGATCGTCTCGGCCCGTGGGGAGACTGGCCGGATCGAGACGTTCGCCTGCATCGAGCAGCAGCCGGGCCGTCGTCGCGAAGTCGCCCGTGTCTTTTCTCCACCCGTGCACGGCACCGTGCACGCACCAGTCCAACGGCGTGCCACCGTGGTTCACTTCGCGAACGCCGATCGGTGGATCATCGCCACTCACGATCAGCCGCACCATGTCGCCATTGCCATGAAAGGCCGCCCAGTGGAGCGCATCGGCGTTTTCGGGGCCGATCACGCGAACGTCGAATCGCAGATCGAGCATCAACGCCACGGCCGCAGTATCGTTGGCCTGGGCTCTGTCGGCGAGAAGCCGCATCTGCTTGCGCGTGAGGCCGGCCACCACGCTCGGATGCGCGGCGACCACGGCCTCGGCCGCAGCGTGGTCGGCCGAGGCACACGCGGCGAGCAGCCGCTGTACTGGCGAGGCGTGACGTAGCAGCTCGTCGACGATCTCGTGGTAACCGAGCCTCGTGGCCGCATCGACAGCCGTCACATTGTGGTCGAACACCCATCGGTAGATGTCGCCACGGCGGTCGCCGATTTCTTCGCGCGTCGCCGCCCGCTTTCCGTTATGCGCCACGCAGTACTTGCCCTGCCCGGTGCGATGATCCAGGGCGTCGGGGTCTTCACGCAGGCACCGTCCGACGATCGCCGCATCGCGCAGTCCGACCGCGATGAAGATATCGAACCACGCGCCGCGCTCGACGAGCAGCCGCGTCACGTCGGGCGCGTCGCGGACCAGGTACTGGGCCGGCGTCGACTCGTGATCCACATCGCGCGCGTTGATGTCGGCGCCGCGATCGATGAGATACCGCGCGATCTCGACCGTGCGCGCGCAGTGCAGCGGCGTCTTCCCGTCGCCGCCGCGTGCGTGGACGAGCGCCGGCTCACGATCGACCAGCTCCCGCAGCCGATCGAACATGCCGAGATGCGCCGCCGCGAAGACATCAACGACCGCTCCTCGCGCAATCAGTGGCGCCGCCTCCTCGGGCGTACAGTCGTATTCCAGAAGACCGAACCCGCCCGCCCACCATGCGCTCTTCAGATTGAGGTCTGCGCCGTATTGCAACAGGACGTCGAGCAGCAGCAGGTTCTTTGTCGCGCGCGCGACCGGGCGGCTGTCAAAATGGCTGATCGGCTCGTTCACCGCTGCTCGCACCTCCGCGTGCCGTTCGAGCAGCTCACGCACGCGCTCGGCGTCGCCGTTGTGCAGCGCGATGAGAAACTGCTCCACCGGCGTCCGGGTGAGCGAATCAATCTTGCGGTTCACGGCCGTCCATTGTGGTACTGTCGCACAAGGATAACAACCTCAAGGCAGGCAATCGCGATGCCACACACTCCTGACGGTCGAGCGCGCAAGGTATCGAAGGTGCTGGTCGTGGACGACGACGTGGGCGTCCTGTCGCTCATCGCACGCTGGCTGTCCGAGGCTGGCATCGAGACGGTGACCTGTCAAACCGTGGAGACCGCCAAGGTGTGCCTCGAATCCTGGAGCCCCGATCTCCTCATCACCGACGTGCGGATCAACGGGACAAACGGCATCTATCTCGCGGTGCTGGCCAGCCAGCGCGTGCCACGGGTCCCGTCCATCGTCATGAGCGGATTCAACGATCCGGTGCTCGCCGAGGAAGCGAAACACCTGAACGCACAATTCCTGAACAAACCTCTGTCGCGCGATCAGCTACAGGCCGCCATCCTCGCCCTGGACAGCCAATCGTAGAGATCGGCAGCGGCGTGGATTTTGGTGACCCATCAGTCGAGGGTGGCGTCCAACTCCAGCACCAGCGCCGTCACAACGTCGTGCGCGAGCGTCATCGCCCCAGCGTCGAGGCGCGACGCGCGATCCTCGGTCGTATGAATGGTTCGGAGGATGGCCGGCCTGAAGTCCGTGGCCAGGCCCGACTCTCGGCCGCCGTTCAAGAGCAGCCACATCTGGTGAGCTTCAAGACGCGGCACGATGGCGAGCGAGATGTTGGGGGTGCGAACAGCCTGAAAGCTCCGGTCGTCGCTCGAGGGGAATATTGCGGATTCGATGCAGGCACGGCCGTCTCGCACGCACACGCGCCGAAGCGCCTCGTACACGGCCGCATTCCCGACGGCGGCTGACGGACCGGAGAACACCGCGTCGCCGTAGCCGGCGATGTCGAGGTTCACCATCGCGGCCACCGTGGCGCGATCCATCGCCTCCGCGTAGTGTCGCGATCCCAGCAGCCCGACTTCTTCCAGATCGAAGAACACGATCCGGATCCTGTGACGGAGTTGACGTCCCTCAAGAGATTGGATGACCCGCGTCAACGCGACGACGCCCGCGGCGTTGTCGACCATGCCGCCGCTCAGCGTGCCATCCGGCAGGGCGACAGCATCGAAGTGCGCGCCGACGACGAGATCGCGGCGCCCGCGGCCAAGCGTGACAACCACGTTCTGGCCCTGTTCGCGCGACTCGCGTGCGGGCAGGATATTGGCGAACGGCTGCAACTCGAAATTCACGCGTCGCGAACGGAGCAGCGCCTGCAGTGCCTCGAGCCGTGCGGCATTGGACGGCTGATTGAGCCGCGTCGCGTCTTCCACGAGTCCCGGGAGAGGCTCCGCAGCCGCGGCCGACAGCGTCGCTGGAATGAATCCGAGGGAGGCGAAGGCCGCGACCGACAGACCGGCGACGAGCAGAAGGCCTGATGTCTTACGCATGTGGTTGGCGGGGTCGACGGGACTCGAACCCGCGGCCTCCGGCGTGACAGGCCGGCGTTCTAACCAACTGAACTACGACCCCATGTCGAACGAGGAACTGCAGATTTCAGAGTGCGGATTTCAGATTGGGGTGTCAGGCCAATCGTCGATGCAATCCACGTCTGAAGGTGCTTGGGCAGCTGTCAGCTCTCGGCTGTCAGCTTTCAGCTCTCAGCTCTCAGCTCTCAGCCGCACGGCGCTCGAAAAGAGCGGACATCGGAAAGCCGAAGGCTGAGTTGAGTGGGCGGTACAGGATTCGAACCTGTGACAGCCGGCGTGTAAAGCCGGTGCTCTACCACTGAGCTAACC
>JBGOTP010000456.1:0-3956 GCA_041476545.1 Vicinamibacteria bacterium
AGGGCCCGCAAGCGCTCGTGCTGGAACTTGTCGACGGACCGACAATAGCCGACCTGGTCGCGAAAGGACCGATGGCACTACCTGACGCCGTCGGCGTGGCGCGGCAGATCGCTGATGCACTCGAGGCAGCACACGACAAGGGGATCATTCACAGGGATCTCAAGCCTGCGAACATCAAGGTCACAGGCAACGGGGTCGTCAAGGTACTCGACTTCGGCCTGGCCAAGGTGTGGGACGGCGCTGCGGAGGCATCCATCGCAGGAGGCCCGACGCTGACATCTGCCGACCTTGGAGAGCGGGCAATCCTCGGAACCCCAGCCTATATGAGCCCCGAACAGGCGCGGGGACGTCCGCTCGACAAGCGAACCGACATCTGGTCATTCGGCTGCGTGTTGTTCGAGATGCTGAGCGGTCGGATGGCATTCGGAGGCGAGACCATCTCGGACACGATCGCACGTGTCCTGGAGCGCGACGTCGATTGGAATGCGCTTCCCCCTTCCTGTCCTCCGCGACTTCGCGATCTCTTGCGCCGGTGTCTTCACAAGGACGCCAGCCGGAGACTGCGGGACATCGGTGATGCCCGTCTCGAACTCGACGAATTATCGAGGTCCACAACTCCAGAACTCGATGCCGCCGCGGCCGCGGTGACAAATAGCGCGATCGCTCGGAGTTGGCTGTTTCGGTCGACCGCGACTGCCGCTCTTGCGGCGATCGTGATAGCAGCCTTCGCACTCATTGCCGGCAGGCCCGAGCCGGCCCCGGCACCGTCGTTTCGTCAATTGACATTCCGCCATGGATCCCTGCGCGGCGCCAGGCTCGCTCGTGACGGTCAGACAGTCGTTTACAGCGCCGCGTGGGTCGGCGCGCCTCAAGACTTGTACGTGATTCGACCTGAAAGCGTGCAATCAGGCGCCATCGGTGTCCCGCAAGCAGGCATTTTCTCTGTGTCGCCGAAGGGCGACTTGGCGATCGCGCTCGGCTGCCGCCTGAACTGGGGTGAATGCATCGGAACTCTCGCGCAGGTGCCAATGACCGGCGGCGTGCCGCGTGAGCTCGTGAAGGATGTCCAAGGCGCCGACTGGGGCCCAGATGGTGAAAGCTTAGCCATTGTCTCCTTTGCCGAAGGAAGGTTTCGACTCGAATACCCGATCGGAAAGGTGTTGTACGAGGCATCCGGTTGGATCACTTACGCCCGCGTGTCGCCGCAAGGCGATCGCGTCGCGTTCCTGGACCACCCGCAGCTCGGAGACACCGGGGGAACGGTCGCGGTCGTCGATCGAGACAGCAAGAAGACGACGCTCTCATCCGGATGGAGATCGCTGCAGGGCCTCGCGTGGGCGAAGAACGGTGCCGAGGTGTGGTTCTCGGGCTCGCGCAACGGAAAAGGCGGGAACTCCGCATTGTATGCCGTCACGCTCGCCGGACAGGAGCGCGCGGTGTTCGCTTCCCCAGGAGCGCTCAAGCTTCACGACATCTCTCCAGATGGTTCGCGGGTGCTGCTGACGCGCGGCACCACGCGGGGAGGCATCGTCGGGTTCAGCCCGGAGGGCGGAATGGATCGTGAGCTGTCGTGGCTCGACTATTCCACCGTTGCCGACCTGTCGTCAGACGGGAAGACGCTGTTGTTCTTCGAGTGGGGCGAAGGGGTCGCCGCAAAGCCGACGGTGTTTTTGCGAGGCACCGACGGCAGCGACGCCGTGAAGCTGGGTGAAGGCCGACCGCTTGCGCTGTCGCCCGACGGCCGGTGGGCGCTAGCTGTTCAAGATGAATCGTCCACCCGAATCGTCCTGTTGCCAACACGCACTGGCGACGTGAAGACGTTGTCGCCGGGGCCGATCGTCGAATACCTGGATTGGGCGGCTTGGTCTCCGGATCGTCGACACATCTATTTCGCTGGCCGCGAGGGACCGGATGTGCGCCGGACGTACGTCCAGGACATGGATGGCGGCGAGCCGAAGCCGATCACTCAAGATGGTTTTGTGGGACTGCTGCTGTCACCAGACGGACGGACCTTGGCCACCGTCGACCGGTACGGCGAGTACTACCTGTGCCCCGTCGATGGAGGGATGAATCCTCGTCCCTTGCCGGGCTACATCGATGGCGATGTCCTCTTGCAGTGGAGCGCCGATGGACGGTTCCTGTTCGTACGGGAGGCAGGCAATCTCACGCTTCGCATCCACCGTCTGGAGATCTCGACGGGGGCTCGAGAACTTTGGAAGGAACTCGCACCGCCCGATCCAGCAGCCCTCATCGACATCGGGTCCGATCCGGGACAGGTACGGATCACGCCCGACGGAAAGAGCTACGCCTACACCTATTGGACGTTTGAAGGAGAGCTCTATTTCGCCCAAGCGCTCAAATAGTGCCCTGTTATTGATCTTTGGCACATTCGGGCATACTCTGTTGAGCTTGGAGGGCGGGATGCGCTACGGCCTTTTTCTCGTCGGAACTATTGCCACTGTCCTGAGTCAAGCGGGCGTTCCTCTTCAGGCGTGCGGCGACAAGCTGATGATGCTGGGGCGCGGAGTTCGCTTCCAAGCAAAGCACACGCCCAGAGCAGCCGTCGTGCTGCTGTACCTCCCCGAGAGTGCAACTGGCCAGGCTCTGACCGATCCCAAGCTCGAGACAGCGCTCCGCGAGGCCGGCCATGAAGTGCGCGCGGTGACCTCTCCCTCGGATTTGGAAACCGCACTGCGCACCGGAACGTTCGACGTCGTGCTCGCGAATGTCACACTCGCCTCGGAGTTGGAGAGAGCGAAGAGCGTCGCGGAACGGAATGCCGTGATCCTTCCGGCGATCTACCTGGTCATGCCGGCGTCACAATCGGCGACCAAGCAACAGTCGAAAGCTGACCGTGACAGAGTATCGAAGGAGTTCGCGGTCATCATCGACGTGCCCGGCCGGCCCGGACAGTATTGCCACGCGGTCGACGAGGCAATGGAACTGAAACTGAAGCGCGAAAAAGAAGCAGCGCGCCGGCCCTGAGCCACCGCGTCAATGCTGCTTCGATCAGCAATTCCCATTTCACGGATCGTCGTCTTCGTCACGGTGCAGCTTGGCTTTGCCTGGCAAGCCTCGGCGCAGCCTTTCCTCCCTGCGCGTGGCGAAGGCACTGTCAGCGCGTCCTATCAGAACGTCGTGACACGCGGGCAGGAGGGCGTGAATGACACCGCCAGTGCTTCGGCGGCGGATTTTGGCGTGACCGATACACATGCCCTCCTTTGGTACGTCGAGTACGGGTTGAGCGACAGAATCGCCGTGCATGCGTCGCTTCCCTTCATGCAGGTTCGTTACAACGGACCTGTTCGTCACACGATCGGCATCAATGGCCAACCGTCCAACATCGACGACGGAACGTTCCATGGGTCGCCTCAGGATTTCTACTTCGGGACCAGATTCAGGCTCGTGCGGTCGTCGCGATTTGCCTTCACGCCATTTGCCGAGTTCATCATCCCCAGTCACCATTACGAGAGTCTCGGACAGGCCGCGGTCGGTCGCGACCTCCGCGCCCTGGTCGTTGGGGCGGCAGCTGGTGGTTTTGCCGATGACCTCCTGCCCGGCCTGCACTATCAGACTCGAGTTTCGTACGCGCTCGTCCAGCAGGCCGTGGACGTTCATCCGAACCGCACCGGAATCGACAGCGCGATCGGATATTTCGTGACCCCTCGGTTGGCGCTCCAGTTCATCGAGACGCTCGAACTGACGAAGGACGGAATCGACTGGGTCGGACCGCCCAATTATCTCGCCGTCCATAATGGCGCGGCATTCAATCATGACTACGGTCTCAATCATGACCGGCTTGCCCGAACGAACGCGTTGAATTTCGGCGTGGGCGTCGCGTTCGACTTTACGCAGAGATTCGGCGTATTCGCGACGTTTACGAAGCTGGCCTGGGGCCAGAATCTGCCTCCCCCCCGCTCGGTGACCGCCGGAATGAACTGGAGCTTTCAAACAGG
>JBGOTP010000457.1:0-3940 GCA_041476545.1 Vicinamibacteria bacterium
CCAACACAACGCCGCCGACTGGGCACGAACTGCGAATTCTTGGCGCGATGAGCTTCTCAGGGAAAGTTGCGCTGTGTTGTCCCTGCCCCGGCGCCGCATTGACGCACTGCACGTCGTCTGGTGCGGCGCCCGCTTCCTTCAGGTCGTAGTAGTACTTAGGTCTGCCTTCCTTCGGCCGCTTTACGAAGTGAAAGAAGTGCTCGTGCGTATTGCGCAGGCGGTCATCAAACGTGAGAGGCGGAACGTTCGGCTTGTACCAAATGAGGTCGTTGCGCAAAATCCATCGGTGATTCTGCATGGAGATCGCGACTCGCGACGGAATCAGGAGCAGCTGCTTCTCTTGCCGGTAGGAACCCATTGGCGTCTTACGCCGATGGCGCTCACTGCCGTTTAGACCTTGTCGGCCTTTGGAGCGAATGCTGGCCCAACGAGCGAAGTACGTATCACCTAGATTGAGCCACAGACTGCCCTCGGGCGTAAGCGCGCGTTGGCAGTGGTTCAAGATCTCTGTCACGTTCGAGATGTACCACTCCGGCATCGGCTCAAGCCCCAAAACGCCGCCGTTCTCTCGATACCACTCGTACGAGGGCGACTCCTTCGCGTGCTTCCCTCCCTCCCATTGCGTTAGGATTTCCCAGTTGTGCTCGGCCTCGTAGGCGCGAAACCCCCAATAGGGAGGACTTGTCAGAATCAGGTCGATGCTCTCCTCCGGCAGCGTTTGGAGAAGATCGAACGCATCGCCCTGCACTAGCGCACTCTGCTGCGAGTTCTCTAGAACGGCGGCAACGTCAGCACTCAATTTCATCGCGGCCACAATATCTCGCTAGAACAATTCAGACAACTGTCTGTAGACGCTCGGTCACGTCGAGCGGATGCTACAGCTGAGTGGGCAATCGTAACCTACAGAGAAGATTCGGCGAAACAGTTCGCAAATTACGCCTGAAACTGGGCGTTTCACAGGAAGACCTTGCCGATCGCGCGGGGCTTCATCGCACATACATCAGTCTTCTCGAACGAGGACTCCGCAATCCATCGTTGACCGTCATCGCCCAGCTGGCCGTGGCGCTCGGCACGACGGCCTCCGAGTTGGTCGCCGCATCTGAATCCGGAAGCGGAGCGTCGCGATAGATGGCGGGCCGTGCCACGCCGCCGAAAGGACACACGGCCGGCAACTTCGTGGCTGAGTGGTTTGGCCACCGGGTATGGCCACGCCTCGATCAGTCCATCACCGCCAGAACGAATCAGAGCAGACGGGCGTGTCCGTTCCTGACGGCTGCCACAAGCGAGCCGACTGGTTGCGTGAAGTTCGCGCCCGGCTGGACCGAGCCGTATGGCGTCTGCACTATCAGCAGCGACAGCAATGGGAGCCAGCAGGATTGGATTGCCTGTCCCTACCGAACGTTTGACCAGCACTTCACGCTCCTGGCAACAGCGGTGCGGTCGGCGTACGGAGAGCCGGACGGCACGTCACTCGTATTGCTGCCACTGACGGTGCTCCACCGCGAAGACCAACGGCAAATGCTGCGGCAGGGATTCGCGGACGGAGCGCGAGTCTTCCTGTTCTCGGCTCAAAAGCTCGGTGGCGAGATCGATCTGCCTGAGACCGATTCCTCTCCCGGTGCGGCAGTGGATATGTCTGTGATCGAGGTCACTGCGCTTGATGCCGCGGGAAAACCTGTCGAGTTCGGGAAGCACTTGTTCTATGAGATCCAGACCGCCGACTTCCACGGCAGTCCATTGCATGCGGCGAAGCATCTCCGTGAGATCTGTGCCGCTGGCGAGCCGGACCTCAACTATCACGCTGCTCTCGCCGACAACATCGAGATCGCCGGAACCGGCGTGGAAGGTCCGAACAAGGCGAACATCTTCAAGCGCACGATCTATCAGATGATCTTCAAGATCGAACTGGCGAGGCACGCTGATTGTGCGGGCTTCGCCATCGTGCTCCCTGTCCCCGTCTGGGACAGCTGGCTTCGGCACTTGGGACAGCCGACGCTCGTGCAAGTGGGCGACGATCCAACCCGAGTGACGCTGCCCGAAGCGGACCCGAAGATGGCGTCCACCGCCGCGCCCGCGACCATTTATGTCTTCGACATCGACTCGGGCTCGGCGGAAGTTCCCAGTCCGCTTCGCATCGTCAAACGCGTATCCTGCTCAGCGGCAGCTCTGGCCCACTATGCCTTCACCGTCGCCGCCGACGAGGCGCTAAAGGGCTCGGTGATTGCGACTTTCCGATCCGCTTTCGAGGAGCGAGCGCTGAGGGGCTGGAACAACCAGCTGCGCAAGAGCGATAAGAAGCGCGTCTAAGCGCCGCAGCTCTCACGACTGATCTCCCGCTGCTCGTCGTCGAGCTTTCCAGCTAGACCCCGACTTCCTAGCTTGCAAATCGCAGATCTAGATCGCAGGTCGACAAATCGTAGATCGCGCAATCCCAACATCGCCACATCCCCCTATCGCGAGATCGTCGATCCCTGGCACCCCACCCGAGATTTGAGAGTTTTTGAGAACGGATTCATGACTCCACCGCGCCCACATTGCGACGATAGGCGCGGAGGTTAGTGATGACAAAACGTCAGTATCGTCAGTACGAAATGCTCGTTCGGGTTCGGAACTTCGGGGACGCACACAAAGAGCAGTTCCCCGAAGGGTCGGAGGGCAGCAAGGCGTTCGCCGCGGTCACCGCGGGGGTGGCGCAGATCGATGCCTTCACCACTGCGAAGCTCACGGCGAGACGCCTGAGCAAGAAAGAGAAGCTGGCCGCGAAGCTGGCTCTCGCGGCACGCATCGGCGCGATTGCCCGCTCGGCGCGGGTGATGGCGAAGACCGTGGCCGGCGCCGACGCGAAGTTCCCGCTGCCGACGCGGCAGTCGGACGTCGCGGTGCTCCAGACAGGCCGTCTCTTCCTGAAGGAGGTCGAACCGGTGAAGGACGCGTTCATCCGGTGCGGTCTGCCGGCGACGTTCGTGGAGGAGCTCGGGCAGGCGGTCGCCACGCTCGAACAGGCGATCGAGGGACGCAGCGCCGGGAAGACCAACGCCGTCGTCGCGCAGAAGGGCATCCGCTCGACGATCAAGAAAGCCGTCGATGCGGTGCTGTCGCTCGACGTGCTCATCGCCAACACGCTCGGCCACGACGAGCACATCATGAACGCGTGGAAGAGCGAACGTCACGTCGAGCTGCCGGGCAAGAGCGCCCCGGGGGGGGCGCCGTCGGATCACGGCGTGTCAATGCCGTCGGGGCCGTCGGGCACGGACGAACACCCGATCCCTCCGGCGACGGAAGAACCGCCGGCGCAGCCGTCCGCTGATCACCCGCCGGAAACGCCCACGGTTGATGCGCCGCTGCTGCAGAGGGCGTCGTGAAGCCCGGCTGCCGGCGGCGGCGGCGCGAGATCCACGTGTTCAGAGACGTGGACTCGTGCCACTGGGTGGTGGCCAGCGGCCGGCGCTCGCTCTCGCGTCACCGGACGCAGCGCACGGCCATCGTCCGAGCCACGCGCGCGGCGAAACATCGGCGCGTGGACCTCGTCATCCATGGTCGCGACGGACGGTTTCGTTCCAAGGACAGCTACGGCAACGAAACGCCTCGCCGCGACACCGAACACTGACCAGGCAACACGGGGAAGCCAGGCTTCGGCCTGGCTTCCCTTTAACTCCCTTAACTTCCGCCCGTCATTTTCGCAGCGCTACCGGCTGCTAGGCCCGAGGGGAAGTCAAGGTTGAAGTAAACCACGAAGACACGAACGCCACGAAGAACGGTATTCAAAGAACTACGGGAGCGGGGCGGGCAGATCGGAGCGGCCCATCAGATACTCATCCACGCCGCGCGCGCAGGATCGGCCCTCGGCAATCGCCCACACGATGAGCGACTGACCACGCTGCATGTCGCCGGCCGCGAAGACGCCGGGCACGCTCGTCATCCAGCGCTCGTCGCGCCACAC
>JBGOTP010000458.1:0-3935 GCA_041476545.1 Vicinamibacteria bacterium
GTCTTCCACGTGCAGTTGCGCTTGCACGGTTGGCGAGTTCGACGCGATCACGTACGCCGAGCCGAGCGCGACGAGCAGGCCGAGAACGACAATCCCGGCAATCAGTTTCTTCATGGTGTTTCGCACTGATTAGATGGCTGCAACGGGAGCGCTGTCAAGGAGATGAACCGCCTCGCCAGGATGCATTTTGCGCGCGGCCTTGTGAACGTGTGGAGCCTGTAGCGATAGTACTGTGGTACGAGTCGACGTTTTGCCGTAAGATGGCGCCAGCATGACGGAGCAGCCCGACGTCGCCCACGCGTATTCGGCGGAGGAACTGCTGGGACCGCTCAATCCGCAGGAGCGGTTGTATGCGCCGAAGCAGCTCTTCGTTGCGGGGCACGCCGAGTGGTTGCGTCAGGAGCCACGGGTGTCCGTCATCGGCGCAAGGAAGGCCTCGCCCGATGGCGTGAAGCGCACGGCGAAGCTTGCCAGACTCCTAGTGGGGCACGGCGCCATCGTCATCAGCGGCCTCGCGGAAGGCATCGATGCGGCCGCCCACACCGCCGCAATCGATGCAGGTGGCCGGACGGTCGCGGTGATCGGTACGGCGTTGTCCGGGACGTACCCGGCAAAGCATCGAGAACTCCAGCGCCGGCTCATGAGCGACCATCTGGTGGTATCGCAGTTTCCCGAAGGCTACCCGACGACCCGGAAAAACTTTCCGTTGCGTAACCGCACGATGGCCCTCGTGAGTGACGCGTCGGTGATCGTCGAGGCCAGTGATGGGAGTGGCAGCCTCTCGCAAGGGTGGGAGGCGCTGCGACTTGGGCGGCCCCTGTTTCTGATGGCGTCCATCCTGGACCAGCGCGGCCTGTCGTGGCCCAAGACGATGCTGGATTACGGCGCGATGGTGCTGCACAAGCCTGAAGATCTGCTGGCGCAACTCCCCGAGCCGGTGGATGATCCGCTTGCGATCTTCGCTTAGCACGATCTCGTGCGCGTCGTGGCTCGTCTACGCAACGCAGGCCGGCGACCAGAACGCCAAGCGAGTGAAGAACCTCATTCTGGATATCAAGACCGACCGCGTCGATGCCACGACAGGTGTTCCGCTTGTTCGACTCGCCATCGAGCGCGCCGTAGCGCATCTCACCGCCGAATCCCGGGCCGCTTTTGACGGACATCCAATGCTTGTGCCAGTCCCCGGTTCCGGCCTCACGAAGCCCCACACCGTCTGGCCTTCGCGGCGCGTCTGTGAGGAGCTCGTGCGTCAAGGGCTCGCCCAGGACGTCCTGCCTGTCGTCCATCGCACGACGGCGGTACCAAAGAGTGCCGGGAGTGCCGTGCGGCCACCACTCGACCAGCACCTCAAGTCCCTTACAGTGCAGGCACACCTGAGCCCGCCCAGCCGGCTTATGCTCGTTGACGATGTGGTGACCTCGGGTACGACCATGATGGCGTGCGCGATCAAGCTGGCACAGGTGTTTCCGGGCGTGCCAGTGAGCGGGTTCGCGCTTGCCCGCGTGCAGAGTACCGGCGATCCGATCCGCGTGTTCGAGCCGCGTGTCGAGCGCGTTGTGGTTGCCGGTCAACGCTGCACTCGGGGTCCTTTGTGATGAAGTTCCATTTCGAACGCAACCTCGACTACCAGACTGGGCTGTGCTCATTCAGGACGACGACGGCGAGCGGTTGTACTTTGTTGTCGAGACGAAGGGCAGCCTGTTCGCGGATGACCTGCGCACCCCTAATCTTAAGGCCGCCAAGACCGAATGCGGCCGCGCGCACTTCGAGGCGCTGAAGCGTGGCGACTTGCCCGCGGTTCGACGAGGTGGCGAAATGGCTTGAGGATCTGCTGCAGTTGTAGGCCAATGCCACCGCGAGTCTTAGTACATGAAGCCGGAGGATGCGACTATGCAGTTGGCGCTGTTCTTTGTCTGCCTATGCCTGATGCTTCGCGTCGCAACCATGCGATCCGGCTGGACCAGACTCATTGTGCTTGTCACGGCGTTGGCTTCCTTTTACACGCAGTACACACGCATTGCGACTGATACAACTGCACAGTGGCTCGCAGGCATCTCTTCCAGCACGACTCCGCAGTGGATCTGGCTCGCTGCCAGTGCGTTCGCTGCATTCGCGAGCCAGTTGAGAAAGGCGAGAGTGCTCGGCGTCACCGTTGGACTGTCTGCCGCCATTGGCTGGCTGACCGCGGTCGGAAGTTATTCCCCCAGGCGTGACGACCTGCTTCTGTGTATCTGCACCACCGGCGTGATCGTCATTGTTGCGGGGCAACATCGTTGGCGCTGGCTTCGTCCGGCCGCAACATCGCGTGCCTCAGGATCGATATTGGCGCTCTCGTTCTGGGTTCTGAGCTCACAAACTGACGCGGTTACGCGCACGAAGAACAGCGCGCCCGTGGATATCACCAGGTTCGCAGGGCTGTGGCCACAATCACCGTGGCGCGATCTCCACGTCGGCGTCGCCCTTTCAGGAGGCGGCTATCGCGCGGCGTTGATGCACGCCGGCGTGCTCGATGCACTCGAAGAGTTGCGCGTTAACGTAACGCACATTTCATCCGTGTCCGGTGGTGCCATCCTCGCTTCGTATTACGCCATCGGCGGATCGCCACAACAGTTTGTCAAGCAAACGATCGTCGGAGGCCCGAGATTCTTTCGCGAGGCTTCCCGTTTCCCAACAGCGTTCAAGTGGTTGTGTCCAGAAGACATTTGTGGCTTCACGAGAACCGACTTACAAGCCGCGATCCTAGACCACGAATTCCTTAACTCAGTCAAGGCGAGCGAATTGGGCGGAGTTCTACGGCCGAGTGCAGCGCCGCTATTGATGCTCAATGCGACCGACCTCAACCTCGCTGAGTCGGTAGGCATGATGGCGCTTGGGGTGCTGACGAGACGGCTCGCCAGCTCCCAGGAGCGTTATCCGTTCGCCAACGAAGCAACGCCAGGTACTCCGATTAACACGGTGGATTATTGGCCACGCCGTGCCCATCCGCACGACCAACCCCTCTCGAGGCTCGTAGCCGCCGCCGGTGCATTTCCCGTTGCCTTGGCTCCGGTCGTGATGCCGCTCGACGGTCACCGGGATCTGAGACTCGTTGACGGAGGAGTTGCCGACAATACTGGCGTCACCGCTCTGCTTGATGCCGCAGATACCTGTAGAAATTGGTCGACTGACGTTGTCATTGCTTCAGATGCAGGCGCTTCTATGAATGCTGAAGGCACCCGCTCCGACCAATCATCGTCCGGGCTGCGTGCCCTCGACGTGGTCTATTCGATGGGGGGCCTGCGACATGGCGCAACGACAACGCCGATGATTCTGCTTTGGCCGGAGTCCCCTCTAAAGACAGTTTCTCTCGTTGATCCCGACGCAGGGGTCATGGTTGACGTGGACAAGATTAACGACAAGATAAGGGCACTGCCGCCGGAGGCGTTCCGCGCGCTCGAACAATGGATGATCACTTACGCCTTCGTGCCAGAGACGCCGCGGATGGAGCCTGAACCCGTATTCCAGATGGCCCTGGCGTACCGAATGAACACTCTCGTGAGAAGGTTTCGGTCCACGCGGACTCTTGAAGACAACGTTTCGCCACGGGCAGCCTCGGAGCTATTCGCTCTTGGTCGCGTTCTGGTATTTCTCAATTGGGCTGACATTAAACGGTCATTGACAGACCAGCTAAACGTCGTCCCTGCTGGGCGGACATACCGCTTCGAACAGTGCGGACCCTGAGACGTGGAACTGTTGGCCATAGCCGACGCGAGCCGAAAGGGCGCGGCGTCCCGTCACCGGGTACACTTGATGGTTCATGATCTCGTTGACCCGCATCAGCAAGCAGTACGGCAGGCAGATCCTCTTCGTTGACGCGTCTTTTCAGCTCAACCCCGGAGAGAAAGTCGGGCTCGTCGGCCCCAACGGCGCCGGTAAGACGACGGTCTTTCGTCTCA
>JBGOTP010000459.1:0-3923 GCA_041476545.1 Vicinamibacteria bacterium
CGGCTTCAGCCGGACCTGACGCGCGACGTCCGGCTAAAGCCGGACGCTACTGACGTGCGGACTACTGACGCGCGGACCGCCGGGATCGCCCGCGTGCGCGTCATTCCGGATCGTCAACTGGATCGATTTGAAGACGACGCGATTGAGGTGCTGCAGTCGGCGCCGTACCGGGTTGGTCACATGTCGGACCGGATGGGATTTCGCCTCGAGGGTCCCATGCTTCTCCAGTCGCGAGGCGCCGACATCATGTCAGACGTGACGCCCCTCGGCACGCTGCAAGTTCCCGCATCCGGACAGCCTATTCTTCTGATGGCGGACCGACCGACAACCGGCGGGTACACGCGCCTTGCGACCGTTATTTCAGCGGATATCGCCGTCGCCGCTCAGCTCGGACCTGGCGATGCGATCGCGTTCGAGCGGTGCACGCTCGGCGAGGCGATCGCCGCGCGCGTCGCCAGTGAACGGGCGATCATGGCGCTTGAGCACGTGGCGAGAGCATGAGCGAATTCGACGCTGCGCTCGCGTCGACGTTCGGGCGGGACCGCGCGGTGCAGCAGGTCTCGCTTGCGGCGTTCACGACATTTCGTGTTGGCGGCCCAGCCGACTGGCTGCTCGAGACCCGCAACAGCGACGAGATCGTAACCGCGGTGAAGCTGGCGTTCCGCGAAGGCGTGGCTGTCACGATTCTGGGCGGCGGGTCGAATGTGCTCGTGGCGGATGCCGGCGTGCGCGGGCTGGTCATTCGCCCTCGCGGCGGAACGATCGCGCGTCTGGACGACTGTCACGTTCGAGCCGATGCGGCGGTGACGATCAACGGGCTGGTCCGTTGGGCGATTCTGCACGGCGCGGCGGGGCTTGAAGCTTGGGCGGGAACACCCGGGACCGTGGGTGGAGCCATCTACGGCAATGCCCACTTCGGTGGGCGCCAGATTGGGGACCTCGTGGACGGCGTACGCCTCGCCGATCGTAAGGGCTCCACGATCGACGTCCCAGTGGCTGACATGGCCTTTGGCTACGATCGGAGCCGCCTGCAAAAGAGCAGCGAGGTGCTGCTGTCCGCGACCTTCCGCGTCGCACCCGGCGATCCGACTGTGCTGCGGGCCACGGCTCGCGCGTCGCTCGCGTTCCGAAAGCGGACGCAGCCGCTCGAGGCACCGAGCGCGGGCTGCATCTTTCAGAATCCGGATCCGCAGCGCGATGCCGTGCCGAACGGGATTCCATACTCGGCCGGGGCACTGATCGATCGCGCGGGATTGAAGGGGAGTGCCATGGGCGGCGCGCTCGTATCACCCACGCACGGCAACTTCATCGTCAACGACGGTTCGGCGTCAGCCCGGGACATCCGGTTGCTGATTGAGCGATGCCGCCTCGAGGTTCTCGAGCAGTTCGGCGTCGAGCTTCACGAAGAGATTGTGTACCTCGGGGCGTTTGAGATGTAAGGATGGTGGGATGTCCACATTGCTGATTGAAGGGGGCCGGCCGCTTTCGGGCTCCGTTGCTGTCGAAGGAAACAAGAACGCCGCGCTTCCGTTGCTCGCCGCCTGTCTGCTGACGAGCGAAGAGTGTGTGCTCACCAACATGCCGCGCATCAGCGACGTGGAGGTGATGGCGCGTCTGCTGGTGGATCTTGGCGCGAACGTCGAGGGAATTGGCACCGCTGAGGTCCGCGTCCGGTGTACACGCCTTGTGAAGGACGAACCGGACCCCGTGCTCGTCGGTCGACTGCGCGGGTCGGTGCTGCTCCTCGGGCCGCTGCTCGCGCGTCGGGGCCGCGCGAAATTGGCGCCGCCTGGCGGCGACTTTCCGGCCCGGCGAACCATTGGTACGCACCTGGACGCACTGAGGTCCATGGGGGCGCAAATCACGGACAGCGCCGGCTATGAGCTGGAGACCCCCGAGGGACTGAAGGCGGCCTCGATCTATTTGTACGAAGCATCGGTCACCGGCACGGAGACCGCATTGCTCGCGGCTGCCGCGGCGCCAGGCGTGTCGGAGATCCGTCATGCGGCCTGCGAACCGCACGTCGTCGAACTGTGCCAGTTCCTCGCTCAACTGGGCGTCGGAATCGCCGGCATCGGCACGACGACGATTCGCGTTGAGGGCGGCTCGAAGCTGACGGGCGCCAGGCATCGGCTGTGGGGGGACTACATCGAGGCGGGAAGCTGGGCGGTCGTCGCGGCTGTGACGGGCGGCGAAATTGAAGTGCACGGCGCGAGACCCGAGGACGTCGAGGTGGTCGCCACGGTGCTGAAGCGGCTGAATGTCGAATGCGGGATGCAGGGGGACATCTTCCGCGTCGAACGATCACGGCCTCAGGCGGCCGGCCGGATCACGACGGGTCTCTGGCCAGGTTTCCCGAGCGACCTCGTGAGCCTGGTCACCGTCCTGGCCACTCAGGCCGAGGGTCGCACGCTCGTACACGACTGGCTCTACGAACTACGGCTCTTCGCGCTCGAGCAGATGAGCGGGATGAGCGCGGATCTCTTTCTGTGCGATCCCCATCGCATCATCGTGACCGGTCCGCGCAAACTGCGGGGCCGGCCCCTCGACAGCCGCGATCTTCGGTCGGGCATGGCGCTGATTGCGGCCGCGCTGGCCGCCGAAGGAGAGAGCCGCCTTGCGCCACTCGAGACGGTGGAACGCGGGTACGCGCAGGTCGTGGATCGCCTGAAGGCCCTGGGCGCGCTGGTCTCCAGGGAAGCTTAGGTCTCAGGCGATCGGGGAGCCACACCGGATCACATCTGCGGACGAGACGACGCGGATCGAGATCGAACGGGCCAAGACAGTACGGACGAGTCTCTGTACGCACGTGCAATCGGGTGACTGTCGTGACCAATGACAGCGGACGCACTGGCCAGGGTCAAGAAAGCCGTGACAACGCTTCCGGAGGGTGATCCAGCAACGTGTCTGCGAAAGCCAGGAGCCCGGAACGGGTGATCATGCCCTCGTACGCGCGTACATCGGGTGCGGAACGGTCGCCAAAGTCGTGGAACGCGAAGCCAGGCCTCTGGAACGCCATCCATGGCGGTGGAACGACGATCCAAGGCGGCGGAATGGCGGCAGAACTCCGCGATCGTCAGTCCCAAGTCCGCGGAACGGGTGACCAAAGCGGCGGACGTTGCCCCGACCCTCAATCCTTGCCACCCACGTTGCCAATCCCGCGAAATGGCGCCTTCGGCCTATCCTGGGATTTTGCGGCAATTGGCGCCGGCGCCAATTCCCTGGTTCGGACGCGTCGAATGTCGGTGACTCGCACTGGCAGAAGGACTTGTGGCCGGGCCAAATGACGGCAATAATCCCTGCGAGTGGCGGGTTGTTCAAGCGCGCGAGGTCTCGTGCGACGCGGCTGACCGGCAATTGGCGCTACCTACCCATGTAAAGTTAGGCCGGCACAACGATTCATGAACAGCGACCAGTCAGCCGTCCTTGAGGTCGCGTTTTCCGCAGCGGTGGACGAGTGCCGCTCGTCGGCGGTGGGTAACCTCCTTGAGAACCACCTTAAGGTAGTCATCGTGGATCGACTCCTGCGAGCGGGCTATTCCGTTCTGGAAGGCACGTCACGCCAGGGTCAGGGAAAGGTTGTCCGAATTGAGGACGGTCGCATCGCGTGTCAGTTTGTGCCGCGGGCGAGCATGCCGACTTCTCCAGACATTCGGGTCGTCGCGCCGACTCAGCTTGTGCTCGAACTCCAAGCGCGCAGTTTGTTCGGTACGCAAGACACGCTGTTTTCGGCAAACATCGTCGATGACCTCGAGCGTGTTCGAGACGGACGCGCCGACGCCTTCATTTTGGCGGCCGACCTGGAGATTTACGACCCGATCCGCGGCCTGAAGACGGAGACTCGTGGTCGGAAGGCTCTCGCACCCGACCTACTTGCTGCAGCACTCCCGCCTTCTCGATCATGCGAGTGCGGCTCGTTGGTC
>JBGOTP010000460.1:0-3909 GCA_041476545.1 Vicinamibacteria bacterium
AGCGGATCTACTCGAGTCCCTGCAGGCCGCCAGGGACGACATCGTCACCTACGTCAGGAGCGTGGAGGCGTACCTCGATCGCATTTCACTGCTGACGTGATCGACGAATGCCAACGGCGGCGGGGAACGGGTTCATGCAAGCTTTGCCTCAGCCGCAGCTGGCATGCGCACGTGCATGGCGGCCCTCGTCACTGCCACCTGCAGCCATCCCGCGGCCACAGGGCGCGTGTCCATCGTGCGAGCGTCCATGTCAAGCGCGCGAGCGGGCATGTCCAGCGCTAACGGGACCATGTCCCGCGCTGACGGGACGATGTCCAGCACTGACGGGACCGTGTCCGGCGCGGACGAAGCCATGTCCGCGGCCGACGTGGCCATGTCGCCGGGTACAGCTCGGGTTCCCCCTGGCGAAGGGCCCATGTCCATCGGCGTAGCCCGCCTTGCTCCTGCGACTCGCGTCACCGCCCTCGAGAACGTTGCTGTTGCTCGCCGCAATCCCTTGATGTCCTTGGACAAGAGTCGTCATGTCCCTCGCCTGGCAGTTCGCGCCTCCAGGCTAACGGGTCATGCCACGGCTCTACGAGGTCATGCCACAGCTAGACGAGGTCACTGCAGGGCCCGAGGAGGCCACTATACCGCCCGAAAGAGGTTGTGCCATCGCGCTCAGAGGTCGCGCACCATGGCAACGGCCCTCTGTCACAATGCATTTGCGCATAGCCGCTCGGTGATCCCGATTTGCCGCGACAATCATCACGCTGACCCACTCGACCTCTCGTCCCGCCGACGTTGCCGGCCGTATACTGCGACCGTGATAGCCGACTCAATCCGAAGGCCCGCGGTCGGATGCCAGGATGTGCGCTGATCGATCGACACGATCGTCGCGCCTGGAGCGGTCCTCCCCCGGTGACTGCGTGTACTGCGGCGAGCGGGTGAATCCGGACGAGATCTACATCGTCCTGGGTGTGATGGAACCCGGCGTAGACGTGTCCGAGCGCTTCGGCAAGCCGGTGGAGATCGATCTTTGCGGCCATCCCCTGCGGGCGCTCGTGGTGTCGGGTACGTCCGACGCCCTCTGTAAAGGCGCGGATGTGTATTTCCTGGTCTGCAGCGGCGCCTGCGCGAAAGCCCTGCGCCGTGCCGCGGAGCTGCACGCCATGCTCACGGGACGCGAACCCGCGCCCGTGCCGGCGGCGATGATTGGCGGTCTGCGGCTTACATCGAAAACAGGGGAGCGAGCAACGCGGGCGCTGTGCGACGCGGCGGCGACCGAGCCCTGGATCCACGGTTCCTGTGCCTGGTGCCTCGCGGACGCCCCGAACGAAGGCGAAGTCATCGGCCTCCAGGTGCTGTTGAACCAGGAGGTGGTGATCACTGGTCACGGCGGAGGGATGGCGGCCATTGTGTTCGGCGGCCGTCCGGTGCCCGGGTTCGTCGCCGAGCCGGGGACGCCGGGCGCGCGGAAGGGCCAGATCTGCTTCCTGTTCTGCAGTCAGGCGTGCTCGGACGAGACGAGGGCCGTCATTGAGCGGGAACTCCGGCCGCTGAGCGTGAACTGAGCAACCTTCCTTCACGCAGGACGGTACCGGAAATCGACGACATGCACCGCCTCGGCCAGAACGCGGTCGCGAATGCGCGGCTTGAGACTCTGGGGCGTGCCCAGGTCGACCCCACAGCCAAGCAGGTCCTCGAGATGGATCTGGAGTTCCATGAATCGGAAGAACCCCACAGGTCGGTCGAACTCGACCAACAGGTCCACGTCGCTGTCCTGTTCCGCTTCGTCGCGCGCGACCGAACCAAAGAGGGCGAGACGCGCCACGCCGAACCGGGTGTGCAACGCCGTCTGATGGGCTCGAAGCGTCGACAGAACTTCCTCTCGGGTCATACGTCGATGATACCCCTCCTCGACCATCGGCCCGCCGCGACCGGCCACAGCTGACCGTCGGACCGGATCATGCGGCATAGAGCAACCTCCCTTCGCGCACGACGGTGCCGGGGAGCGACGCCCTGAGATGCGTCCTGGCGTGGAACCATCCACTCGTGCAGACCGCGGCATCAACGGGATTTCCGACGCCCCACAGCACGCGGTAGGCAAGACCGCCGTCGCGTTGTTCCGGCGGCGCTGCGTCGGGCACGACGACGAGGAGGTCGTAGTCGCTGTCCGGGCCGCCATCGCCCCGCGCGACGGAGCCGAACAGGTAGATGCGTTCCGGCCGATACGCAGCGACGAGCCGTCGGACGATCTCCGTGGGCCTCGGTTCCTATTCGAGGATGGAGTCGGTCATGGCTTAAGTTACCCGACTCCTATCCAGTGTGCCGCCTGCGTCCGCCATCGGACAGTGCAGTCCGTACCGCCGATGCCGCCGGAGGCCAACGATTGACAGCAGGATCGAGCCGGAAAGATGACCCTCACAATGGCGAGGCGGGAGTGAAACTACGGAATTTGCCGATTGTGATTCGGCTGCTAGTGACAACCTCGGCTATCCCTCTACTGGAAAGACTCTCGTCGCGACAGTCCAAATCGTTCAGTGGCCCATTGGCAGGCGAGATTAGACTCAAAGCGAGAACCGATCGCACGACTGCACATGGCAGAGCGCACGTCCACAGCGGCCAAGTGATCTTCGTATCGGTGGCTCGTTTGCCCCTGAAGCCGGTCGTCTGCAGCCGACTTCCACGAGGCATGCTCGGAAACAATCGGAGGCCTTCGACTGCCAGGCGATTTGCACCTCGTACCGTGCGTATCTTGTCTGTCGCCGGTTCTTTCCATCGAAGAGCGTAACGTCGATCGTCCTCCGGATCCCATCGCATACTGGGCGAGTCATCGCGATATGCCCACGGCTCAAAGAGTGCCTGCTGGAGGTGGTCACTGGACGTGGTCTCGACGAGTTGCCGCATGAATTTCAAGAAGTGCTGATGGCCCGCACCGCTCATCGTTCGAAACGCGGTGTCCTGAATCTGCTCGTCACCGACGATTGCATCGCAAGCAAACGAAGCTGCGAAGTCGGCGAGACGGCTATCAACGCTCGCACTCTCCGCGGCCTTACTTGCGTATCGACGGTAATCGGCTGGCGAGACGGTGAGGTTGTCCGCAACGCGACCATCCGGGATGCCCAGCTTGAAGGCGTCAGCCATCTCAGGGCGGCCCAGATACTCAGCTAGGAAGCCAACTATCGATTCATGAGTGATTGCTACACTCGACGAGAGCACCGGCCGCCACGATCCGTTTAGGGTCCACCTCAGGCGCACGTCGGGAACATTCTTTGACCCGTCCAGCGCAATCAGGGTCCCCATCGCCGCTAGGAACCCGAGAAGATTCAGGCCGTCCAACCCCGAGAGTTCGACCTCAGCGCGCGGCGTCATGCAGCTTCCTCAGATCCTCGACGTTCCCCGTCAAGATCCTCTTCTTCCTCACTTCGACGCGCATCCGCCAAGCGAAGAACGGCTTCCAAGTACGCAAGGCCCCACCAACCGAATCTCCGGACAAGGCTCCAAAAACGCTCCCCCACCCCGCTATCGAGCGCCTCCATATCGGTCACGGCGTCGCCAACAAGCGCTCGGCCGTCTGGCAGTGTCAGAGACACTCTCCGACGCGGATCGTCAGCGGCGATCCGATCATCGACCACCGGCGCAAAAGGTCGGCACCAACCATGATGGGTCGCGATCAGATGCAGGACTAGCTCGACATCAACGTCTCGAAGTCCTTCCATGTCACTCTCCGCGAGCCGAACGGAGAGCAACTCATGTCGCCCACCCTTGGGATACTCGGCCTGTCTTCGCGCACGATCTCGCTCGGCACGTGAACGCGGAAGTCCGTCTGATTTTGCCAAGAGTTGCTTTCCGGATGCCAGCCACCGGCTTCCGCCACGCAGCCATGCCTGAAAACGTGGATCCGCTTTCCCCACGTCGTGAAGGTCA
>JBGOTP010000461.1:0-3904 GCA_041476545.1 Vicinamibacteria bacterium
CGCCCTGGTGCTGCCGATCCACATGAAGGAGCAGCTCTCCTACAAGGGCATCTTCACGCCCCAGGTCTCGCTGGCCCTGACCCAGCCCGCGACCGACGGCGGCGATCCGCTGACCTTCATCGACATGAAGGTGACCATGAACGGGCTCATCAAGCGGACGGTGGTCTAGCTACCGCAATGGTTACGCGACGTTAGATGTCGCGTCCGCTTGGAGCATGCGGCGTCGCTTCGGCGGCGCCGCATTCATTTTCGGGGTCGTCGGTATACGTCCACGCCTCGGAGAACGCATGGTCGGCGAAGGCGTCGGCGATCCCGCGAACTTGCTTCAGGCGCAGCACCTCATCGGCTTCCATCCCGAGTTCCTTTGCGATCCGTTCGTCATCCCAGTTGCGACGTGTGAGTTCAAGGACGACGTTGCTCATCGCATCGACGCCGTGGCGCCCGCGTGCGCGGTTGTGGCGGATCGTCGCCGCCATGCGGTTGGACTTGTCGCCGCGCGAGCTATGCACCGTGGTCACCGGCAGGTATCCGCGCAGGCGGTCGGAGATGGCCTGGACCGACCTGCCGACCTGGCAGCGATGAAACCCGTCCACGACTTCGTGTAGTAAGGAATCCTGGGTCCAGGTCACGATCGGCTGCGTGTAGTGATCGACCATGATGCTGTGCTCGAGTAGGCGCATCTCGGGCGGAGCCACCGTATTCGGATTCCAGTCGTTGGCCTTCACGTGGCCCGATTGGATCCACTGCACGAGGTCGATAGGCTCGTCGCGGAAGGGGCTGACCTTGTGGAGCGCGCGCCTGGCGTCGTTCAGGGCCTGGATCTGCTCAGCGCCTTCGAGATCGGCGATCGCGCCAGCTAGCTCTTTGGCTAGCCGCTCCACGTGCTTGTTCACCACTTCATCCTCCACTCTGCGCGCAGCCGCGCCATCATGGCCTTGTAGTCGTCGTAGGACGAGACCTTCTGAGGCCCGAACATCAGCGCCTTGCACCAGTAGTCATTTCGGAGTAGCACCTTGGCGAGACGCCTCCAAGAAGGTTTGTCCTCGGCCCCCGTATCGTCGGGTAGCTCGTCGGAGATCGTAATGCTGCGGGTGTCGTACCAGCGTCGCCACACGCTGAACTTGTTGCGGTAGTGCTCGGCCGTGGAGGCGGGCATCGTGCTGAGCAGGAACTTCACATATCCCTGCCACGTGTACCCATCGGGCTTTACCACCGCGCGCTTCCCGAGCGCGTCGAGGGCAGCGGCGTTGGCGCCGGCGACCCGAGCTGCGACCAGAGGCCACGTTGAAGGCTCGAGGATGTGGAAGAGCCAGAGTCCTTTCCGCTGCTCGTCGCCGTACGGCTCGCAGATTCGCATCTGGTGGATGGTCAGGCCGGCCTTGCGCATGAGATCGTAGATCGGGTTGTATGCCTTGCGTTCGCGGCCCATATACGTCCAGATGTCCTCGGTCGTCCAGTCGTAGATGGGGTACGCGTTGTAGACTCCATCGCCTAGCCCCGTCGTCCAGCGACGGCCGGACCACGTGTCCTTATCGGCGCGCGCCACGGACCTGAGACGGTTCAGGCTCTCCTGTGCGCGGATACCCACGAGCATGGCCGTAGGCGTGCCTGCGCTGTACCAGCGCGCGAACTCTGGCGTGAACTCCTCGAAGGTCATGGCGTGCCGATAGAACGGCAATGCGGAGGGCGACATGGCGCGGACGGGTCGCTGACGCACCCATGCGGTTCTCTTCGCTGGGTCCCAGCACACCCACTCCGGTTCGATCGCGCTGCAGGCGTTGGTGGTGGTGAGCGGGAGCGCGACCCAGTAGGGATCGGCGACGTCGGCGTACTCGTCGAAGATGCGCTCGACGAAGGCGACGGTATGCTTGTACTGGGCTTCCCAGTCGATGAAGAGCAGGCCTATCCGCCGCCCGCAGCGACGCGCCTCCTCCATCGCTAGGTGAGCGACCACGGTGGAGTCCTTGCCGCCGGAGAACGCGACACAGATTCGCTTGAAGCCTTCGAACGTTTGCGAGATCCGAGATCTCGCTGCGGTGAGGACGTCCATTCCGAGCATCGATTTCACTTACGCACCCAAGGGCAGCGTTCGTCAGGAGTCACATGGCCACCATCGAGCGGCGTGCCCAGCGCCTCCGACAAGGACCAACCGGCGTAGACGCGGCGCTTCACGCTTCCATAGGGCATCTGGGCGAGGTCGCTCCATTCCTTCAGGGGTCGCTGCTCGCCGCCCAGTTCGTAGAGCCTGGAGTTGCGACGGTTGCGAATTTGGTCAACGTACGTCGCCCATATGACGTTCCCTTCGTCGTACCCCAAGCTATTGTCTGCTCTGTCCAGAGTGAAGAGATCGCTAGGTGGGTAGCCGAGGTCCGACTCGAGCCCTTCGAATGTCATGTACCGCGGACACACCTTGATGCCTCGCCCACCATAGTCGGCGTACCGGCTATGCCTGGGATCGGTACACCTAGCGACCATCTGCGCCCAACGGCCGCGGAACCTCGACCTAGTGAGAGGCTTGCCCGCTCGCGGAGGGGTGAGTAGTGCGGTGGCGAGTTCCCATCCGCGACGAACGACGCGCACATATAGAAGGTCGGGGTCGGCGTCGTATATCTCAGCCCACTCGCCAAGCGTGCGACGATCACCGTCGATCTCGTGCAGGACGTTGGAACGTTGGTTACGGCACTGTTGCTTCGCCGTAGCCCAATCCGTGTTGGTGGGGAAATAACCCAGGTTGTTGTCGAGGCGCTCGAGAGAGTACTCGCGCCCAGGTCTCAGACCCATGTCGCGCAGGAAAGTCTCGAACGACATCCACGCCGCACAGACCGTGATGCCGCGGCCGCCGTAGTCGGCGTAATGGTCGTTCTTCGGATCGGTGCAGCGGCGAATCATGGACGACCATGCTTTGTATTCGGGGGACGTCTTGCCGCCGCGGGCGTGGCCATGGGTCGCCGAGGCCGAGTTCCTGGCGGCCACGGCATCGCTGTGAGCACAGCCGCAGGAGGTCGTGTTGCCGCTGGTCAGGCTGTAGGCGTTGGCGTCGATGAACCAGCCGCAGGAACACTTGCAGGCGAAGAGCTTCTCGCCCGGCCGGCGCGAGCGGCCGGTGTAGCCGACGACCTCAAGACGGCCGAGCCGCTGGCCGACCATGTCGCGCCACTTCTCGGGGGCGTCGACGAGCGGGCCAACCTCGCGGCGTTTGGTAGGATTGGGCTTCGGCACTCAGGTTGAACGCTCAAGCGTGGCCGCGCATTCACGTACACCGCGCCTTGACGGCTGGAACCGGGTCCTTACCTTCCGGTCATGAAGAACGTCAAGGACATCGACCTGTTCCTGGAGCTCAAGCAGGGCAAGGGCTCGGCGCATCTGGTCGTCCCTGGGTTGGACGTGATGCTCAAGTTCGACACCGACAAGCTGGCGAAGCACGGCAGGCCGTCGGCGGTGTGGAACCAGATCGCGGGCGCCTTGGCGCAGACGGCGCACGCGGTCCATACGCAGGGGGTGGCGGCTGCGGAGGCCGAGAATAGGTCCGGCAAGCGGGCGCGGCGCGTCAAGCCGAAGAAGGCGAAGCGCCACCCGCCGTCGTGATCACCTCACCATCATGACCTCAAGCTGCGCGAGCTCGCCGGCGCCGACCGCGCCGCGGTGCTCCTTCGGTAGCGCGAACACGGACTGCACGGTGTTCGGGTGCCGGGCGTAGGCGATGAAGCTGGCGCCGTCGTTGATGCGCGCCCGCAGGCGGAAGCCGGCCCATCCCAGGTGCTCGAGGCCGCGCACGACGGGCATGGGGATGGTCACGCGCAGGCCGTGCTTGTCGGCGCGTCCCTCGGCACAGACGCGCGCCTGGAAGCGGAAGACGCTGTCTGCGGGCATGACCGTCTTGACGACGCGCTGGCGGTAGGGCCGC
>JBGOTP010000462.1:0-3902 GCA_041476545.1 Vicinamibacteria bacterium
CGACTCGCGCGTGGCAGCCCATCTTCGCATCGCCGCGAGAATGGATTCGTCCGAGGGCACGAAGGGTTCGGTTACCGTCGCATCCTGGATCCACGAGCCTCTGATCCACTCCGTGTAGTACCCCTGGGAAGACAGCAGGAATGTCCGTAAGCGTCCCACCGGCGGGGGTCCGACGTCGAAGCGTACGACAAACTTCTGGCCAGGATTCGTCTGCAAGTACGTCTCATCGGACGCGCGCATGTGCACCAGCGCGTCCGCCTCACGCATTCCACCACCCGTTGTGACTTCGGCGAGCGGAATCGCCCGCGGCACGGCGGTGTGAGTGGAAAACGTAACGCCGAGACGGTCGATGCGCCAATAGTCGGCCAAAAAAGATAGACGGACGCGCAGTTGTGTTTCGCCGGCCGGCACCGGAATGATGGCCGCGACGTCGTGCCAGGAGATCGGTCCGGAGTCGGGCACTCTGGCGACTTCACGATACGCGCCGTCCCGCCAGACGGCGACGTGCATCCCCGCGCGCCGCTCGTGCCAGCGTCCGAGCTCGACGGCCGTCGAGATCCTGGCGAGCCCTTCTCCGAGCCAGTCGAGGGCGGCCGCTCCGGTTGGACGGAGCATGACGTCGTAGAGCAGGGTGGTGCTCAGCAGACTGTTCCTCGTGCGGAATACGAGCGCAGCCGACGTCGCGTGTTCTTCGACCGGCACCCCCACGTCGATCCAATCGTCCATGTCCTCGGCGCTCGCCCGCTCGAGGAGTGCGCGGTCGGTCATGTAGAACCTGCCATCGGACTGAGCGACGAGCTCCAGGATGTCCTGTCCCTCGCGCGTGGTGGCCGTTGCGGGCCGAGAGACGTTCCGGAGCACCACCGGCAAGCCCTGCGCGTCCGGAACCACCATCTCGTCGTCCCCGTGCTGCACGTCGAGGAGTTGGAGATGGTTGATGTAGCAAGTTTCCATGGCCTCGTTGCGGACTTCGAGGCTGACTATGCCTGCGCGGTCCGCCTGTGCCTGAAGACGGTCGAGGTGAGTCCTTCGAAGAGGGGTGCGATGCTGCTCGAGAAGAGCTCGGCCTCCTCCACGCTGCCGTCGCTGGAGTAGACAGTCGGACACGATCCGAATATCGCGACCGCGAGCGCCACGGTTCCAAACACCGCGCCAATCGTAGCGAGGCTCGTAACGATGGCCGTGGTGCCTGCATTCACCCTGGTTCGGTAGCTTTCCATCCCGAGGACATCAGCAAGGGGAATGTGCTCGATCTTCATCTGGGATGTCAGCGTCAAACCGTACTTCGTACGGCGCGCTCCTCGATCGTGTAAGGCATGCGTGTTGCGTAACTAAACATGAGAGGGTTCGGTAGTTCGTCGTTTCAAAGGGAGCAGTTGAGGCATGCCTCGTGACTGGATTGTTGGAAGGCCGACGCGGAGCTCGGGATTGGTTGTCATCGTCCTGGTGTTTGCTGTCTCTCGGCTAAGCGCGGCCCAAACCGCCTCGCCGTCATTCGCTGATTTGGGCCGCTATCTGTCTCCCGAGGACGCGATCTTCGCGACCAGCAGCGAGAGGGGCGAGACGCCGGGCGGGTTCGGGCGCCTCTCGCCGACCCCGAGCGTGCCCTCCAACCCAACCGATGCGCCCGCTGCACTGGTTCAGGCTGCCGTCGATTCCCAGGTTGCCGTCGCCTCACTGAGCGCACTCTCGTCGCGCGTCAAGCCAGGCGACACGGTTTCCGTGCGCGTGACGAGCGGTGAGGACATCGTGGGAACGTTCTCGCGTGCGTCGGAGGCGTCATTGACGGTGACGGTAGGCGGCCAGTCGCGAGAGATCCCGGCAAACGACGTACAACAGGTGGTCCGGCGCCGCGGCGCAAACCGCCTCAGGCGAGGGCTGTTGATTGGCGCGCCAATTGGCGCCCTCTTAGGGAGCGGCCCTTGCTATCGCGTGGACGCTTCTTCGTATCGACCTGGGTCGGGGTCCCCGCCTTCGTGCGGGGCGTCGGTCTTGGGGGGAGTGGCTATCGGCGCCGGGATCGGAGCGCTCATCGGCTCGAGAGTCTGGCGACCCACGCTCGTGTACTCCACGACACCCGGTGCGCCCACGGCACGAGGGCGCGCTGCCGTAGACGTAACGACCCCCGTCGCCGCACCGACCCGCGTCAACGTGCGGGCTCCCGTCGCCTCACTAGGTGCACTTTCGTCGCGCGTCAAGCCGTTCGAGACGATCTACGTGCGCAAGGCGAGCTGCGAGGAAATCGCGGGAACGTTCTCGCGTGCGTCGGAGGCCTCGCTGACGATGGAGGTAGACGGGCAGACGCTGGACATCCCGGCGAGCGACGTGCAACAGGTGTGGCGACGCGGCGGGAACCGGGTTAAGCAAGGCATGTTGTTCGGTTTCCTCACGGGCGCCGCCATCGCAGACATTGCTGCGGTGGCATCCAGTTCCGGGTCAGATTCATCGGTCGGGACCGGCATCTTTGTTGGTACTGTTGCTGGGGGCGGCGCCGGCTTGATGTGGGGTGCCCTCATCGGCGCGTTCGTCCATGAGCGTCCGCTTGTGTATCGGGCCGCGGCCCATACAGTCCGTGTCACACCGGTGCTCACTCCGGATCGGATCGGTGTAATGGCGTCGGTTCACTTTTGAGAAGACACAGGTCGCGACTGGCGCCGCAGATTTAGCGATAACGCCGTCGTTCGCATTGACGAGGCTGGTTCGGCTGAGCGAGTGCCGGTCAGAACTCGCTCAGGCCGCCGCCGCCCACAGCTGCAAGTACCGCTGGTTGCGTGCCCCCGCAACCAACATAACTTGCAGCGAGAGGTCGCCCGTTTCTGGCGACCTCTTCGCATTTTGGGCGGCTCCCAGCATCGCCGCTAGATTCCCTTCAGTTCGATTTGAAGTTCGCCCTGGTTCGGCGCCAGGACGATGGCGTCGATGAGGCCTCGAAGCGCCTTAGAGGCTTCCGTGCGGGTCTGTGGATGCTGCAATGCCTGAGCGAGTGCGGTGACCTTCTGGCGATACAGTTCGGCCATTCCTGGATGCAGCAGCGGCGGCGGCTCGTCCGCGGCAGCAAGTCTCGCCTGCAGGTGCTCGCGCCGGGCCGCGTTGGCATTCAACTCGTCCTTGACCTCACTAGCTGGGACGCCCTCCATAATGGACTCAACGAGCTTCTTGCGCCGGATCTCGATGCGCTCAATCTCGCGTTCGGCCGCTGACAGGCTGGCGCGGTGTTCCATTCGAAGCCGGTTCATCTCGCGCGTGAACTCGTCGCAGAACTCCTCGAACAGATCCTGGCGCAGAAGCTTGTCCTGAAGCGCGCGCTGCACGGGCGCTTCAACTTCGTCGCGGCGGATGACCGCCTCATCGACGCGATCGGAGCGTTGAAGGCGGCGAAGAGCGCCGCCCGGCCCACTCGTCCCGCAAGTCGCGCCTCTGATTGAACTTGGTGCGAAGGAGTCTCGCGGCCAGCCGCATTCGCATCGACGCTGATGCGTACTGAACTGGATTCACGACGGGGGGAACACCCCGCGCGAACCCCTGTTCCCCTCTCTGTTCCCCCTCCGCAAGTCACCGTCGAGACCGATGCGTCGAGATTAAGGTTTTGCATCGCGCGACGACCGACGTGATAGGCACTGGGATGCGAACGCTGTTTCGAGCCCGATTGGAGTCGCCACGATCGACTGCAGTACTTGCTTGAATATCCCAGAACTGGGATAATCTTGAGGGTGCGACGTGTCCTGGCCGCCGACGAGAAACCGCTGCATTGGGTGGGGTCCTCCAAGCGCGATTTCCTGAGCTTTCCTGCGGCGGCCAAGGAGGACATGGGCAACGCTCTCGGTATCGCGCAGTTCGGCGGTACCGCGCCGACGGCGAAGCCTTGGAAGGGGCTCGGTCCTGGTGTCCTGGAGGTCGTCGAG
>JBGOTP010000463.1:0-3856 GCA_041476545.1 Vicinamibacteria bacterium
AGAGTGCGGCGCGCCTTCGATGGCTGGCGCGCTGCGACACTTGCTCGCGGGTCCCTATCGCGCCGAGCGCATCGCGGCGGCGGCCGCTCTCGCCTGCTGCGGGGATCGCTCGGGATTCCTTCCAGCGTCGCTCCTTGATGGCGCCCTCCCGGCACCCGCACGCATTGGCGATGCGACGCGCTCACTCGATTTCCTGGCGACGCTCACCTCCTGTCATCTTGATGTGCTCGCGGGCTGGCCACGAGTCGATGGCAATGCCGCACGGGGGACAGCGCCGACCGCGCCCTCCGCACGAACGCCCGAGGCGTGGGCGGCGTTCTTCGCCGGGCCGGTGCCGGAGGACAAGTACCAGGGGCCCGAGGCGGAGATGGAGCGGTACGACGCCGGCGGTGAGACGGAGTACCTGCTCACCAAGCCGTTCTCGCGGATCAACCGGACGCAAAACGTCCGTCTCCTGCACTCGTTCCTGGTGGCCGCCGAGCAGTTGCGGGTTCCGGATAACGGACGGATTCTCGATCTGGGCGGCGGCTCGGCGTGGGTGAGCGACCTGCTGGCCAAACTGGGCTACCGCCCGTTTACGCTCGACCTCTCGTCTGCGTTGCTGACCATCGGGAGAAAACGCTTTGCGCGCGAGGGCCTAATCGCGCGGTTCATGGTGGGCGATATGACCCGTCTTCCCGTGACGACCGGATCGATGGACGCGGTGATCGTGGTTGATGCGCTGCATCACGTGCCCGAAGCGCGGGCCGTCTTTCGCGAGGTCCATCGCGTCCTCGCGGAGGGTGGACAGTTCATCCTTGCGGAGCCTGGCGAAGGTCACTCCGAGACGGGGAAATCCCAGGGCGAGATGCTGGAGCACGGCGTCCAGGAACGGGAGATTCACCTGTTCGAAGCCATAGGCTACGGTCGAGACGTGGGATTCGGCGATGTGCGGGTCGTCCCGCACTACGTCCCGCACGTGTTCATGACGCCCGAGGACGTCAGGCATGCGATGGCGGCTCCCGCGGACACATGGACCATCCGCCAGGAGGAACGTCCGCGCCTGTTCCCGCAATTCGTCCTTCAGTCGATGCTCGATCGGCCGATCGTGGTGTTTCGCAAGGGCGAGCGACCCATCGATTCCCGGATGCCGCGGACGCTGCGGGCCGGGTTCATGCCACGCCTGGTGCGTGAGGGCGCGCGCGTCAGCGGGACGGTCGGTGTCCGCAATGCCGGCGATACGACGTGGCTGGGCGGCGGAGACGAGGTCGGGCAGGTGCGCCTCGGCATCCAGCTTCTGAACGCGGATCGGCGGCTGCTGGATATGGAGTTCAGCCGCATTCGCCTTGCCGGGTCGGTCCTCCCCGGCGGATCGTCCGACGTCGCCGTGACGTTGACGCTCCCGGACGCGGACGCGCCGTACGTGCTGAAGATCGATCTGGTGGATGAAGGGGTCTGCTGGTTCGAGGACGTGGGCTCGAGACCTGTCTACGTTCCCCTGTAAGTCAGCTTGACCTGTGGGCCACCATCCCGATCTGCCTATTCGGTCTCGTCGTTGCCTCTCGATCGACGCCAAAACCTGACGACGTTGGCGGTTCCCGAACGAGTTGATTCCAACCATTCCCCTCTATACACTGCGGCCGTCGTCGGAATACTGATGTATCTGGTTCCGTCGACTATTCGTTATGCGACACACTGAACAGCGAGACTGCTCGCATTCGCTTGATACCAAATTGCCGGGGGATGGGCACTATGAACGAATCATGGATTCCGAATGGTTTTCGCACTGTTACTCCGAACATCATCGTCGATAACGCTGAGGACGCAATCAGGTTTCTTAAGCGGGCGCTTGGTGCGACCGAGCAGTATCGGCTGACGCTGTCGAGCGGGAAGATAACTCATTGTGAGCTCAAGCTCGGCGATTCCATCGTGAATCTGGGAGAGTCTATGGATGGATGGCCAGCTCGTGGCCTCGTCGCACAGATCTACGTTGAAAACTCTGATGCATTGTTTGAGCAGGCCGTTGCGGCCGGTGCATCCGTAATCATGCCGATGACGGACATGTTTTTTGGCTCGCGGGAAGGGCGAATATCGGATCCCTTTGGGAACGTCTGGACTATTGCCACACTTCAGGAAGAAGTGTCGCCTGACGAGATGCAGCGTCGCATGGCTGCAGCAGGATACTGAGGCGATCGGGCGCGCGTCGCGTGACGCATAACAACTGTCAGGCCACCCCCGAGTCAAGCGGCTGCACCAGTCGGCGGCCGTGCGGGAATCGGGCAATTCGCATCATCGGTGAGCGGCCGCTCGCGAACTATCGCATCTGGATACGGTACGACGACGGAGCCGCGGGGGAAGTCGACCTCTCCAACCTGGCCGGCCGCGGCGTTTTCAAGGCGTGGAACGACGCGGGGTTCTTCGGCGCGGTTCGGATTGCGTCGCATGGCGCCGTTCAGTGGGGATCTGATATCGACTTGTGCCCCGACTCCTTGTACATGCAGCTCACGGGACAGTCGCCGGACGCGTTCGCCTGTGAGCAGGGGGTGCGCAGTTCTTATCGCGGGGCCGGCCCGAACACATCGTCGACCGCGAGGACCTTCACTGGACCAAGGTTGAGGGCGCGGATTCCAGGTTCGATGCTCTTCAGATCGCCCACAACAACAACCGCCAGGCGATCGGGCTGGATGTATTTCCGGGCGACGCGCTGGGCGTCTGCCACCGTCACGGCCTGCATGTTCTGGACGTACTTCGAGAAGTAGTCGTCCGGCAAGTGATACACGAGCAGGTTCTCGAGGTTGCTGGAGATGTCGCCGGTCGTTTCGAAGCGTTCGGGGAATCGGAGCGAAACGTAGTTTTTCGCGCGCGACAGCTCCTCCGCATCCACCGGATCGAGCATCGCATTCAGCTCGTTGAAGAATTCCTTGAGCGACTCGATCGTCTTGTCGGTCTGCACGCCAGCGGCCGCGTAGAAGGGTCCCGCCGCCACGCGCATGTCGAACGCCGAAGATGCGCCGTAGGTGTATCCATGCTTCTCGCGGAGATTCATGTTGAGACGGGACGAGAAGGCGCCGCCGAGCACCGTGTTCATGATCTGAATCGGGAAGTAGTCCGGCGTCGATCGTGGCACGCCCACCCATCCAATCCTGATCTGCGACTGCGGCGCGCCCGCCTTGTCCACAAGATAGATCGTGCGCGGGTCCGCGGCCCTCGGCTCGGGAAGCTTCACATGCGGTACGAGCGGGGCCGGGACCGCACCTTGCGGTTTCCACTTGCCGAAGTTCGATTCGAGAAGCGGCAGCACCCTGGCTGGCGTGACGTCGCCAACCACGAGCAGCGTGGCATTGTCGGGCCTGTATCTCGCCGCGTAGAACGCGTGGAGATCGGCTGGCGTGAATGCCGCGATCGTCTGCGCCGTGCCCATGATGGCAGTGCCGAACCGGTGGGCCGTGCCGTACAGGACGCGCGCGAAGGCGAGAGGCGTGATCGCGGACGGATCGGTGCGCGCCTGAATAATCGTCGTGAGTTGATCCTCTCGCAGCCGGTCGAGCTCGTCTTTCGGAAACGTCGGCCGGAGCGCGACGTCGCTCATGATGGGCAGCGCGGCGGCGAGCCGCGCGACGGGGACGTGGAGCCTGATGGCCGTCGAGTCGCTCGCGCTGCCTGTTTCGAGGCTGGCACCGAGGAAATCGATCGCGTCCGAAATGTCGAGCGCGGAACGCGCCCCCGCCCCGTTTTCGAGCATCGCGGCGGTCATGCTGGCGACGCCGTACTTGCCGGCCGGATCGTCTGCGCTGCCGCTCGTGACGACCAGATTCACCTGCACGACCGGCACTTCGTGCAGCTCGACAATCCAGACGGCCAGGCCATTGGTGAGCTG
>JBGOTP010000464.1:0-3848 GCA_041476545.1 Vicinamibacteria bacterium
ATGCAGAAGCGACAGCAATGGGACGCGTTCGTCCGCCGCAACCGTCTCTCTGACGCTCCTCCGAGCCTCGATCAAGTCGTGGTGAAGCTGGCTGAATTCCTTGGCCCAGTCCTCCAGGCAGTGGCCGGGAATCGACCGTGGCTGCGTAATTGGAAGCCCGCGGGCCCGTGGTCTGTAGGCCCCTGAGAGCCAGATCGCATCGACTGCCAACGCATCGATCTCTCTCCGTCGGTTGCCGCCGTCTCGTTGAAAGCCGCTACGAAGCCGAACGCGATGCAGCCGCTGTGATCTACCGCTTCAGAATCTGCTATTCTCGATCGTTTGTGGGTACAATTGGGCACACTGACCCGCTGATCGATGTCCCGTCGATCTGTGAGCCTCTGATCCTTTAGGGAATTTGGAGGCGCCGCCCGGATTTGAACCGGGGGTGGAGGTTTTGCAGTCGTCGCGGGACCAAAACCGCAAATCACCGCAGACGACTGCAAGCCTCAGGCAATCTGAGACTTACTGGCATTTCTGCTCGCCGCAAAGAACCGCAGAAAACCGCACAAGACGGCAGCCAACGGGACCAACAATGGGACCAAAGTCACGCCGCCTCGTCGCCCAAACCAAACCGCAGCCGATGGGATCAGTTCAGGCTCAGTCTGCGCGGACGACGCCAGCAAAGAACCGCCAACCCCGCGCAGTCTTCTCGATACCTCCCGACACGCTGACCTTGCAGGAAAACGCAACGGGACTTATCCGCGACGGTCGAGCCTAACGTTCGCCGGTTCGAACCAGATCGTAGGTTGGCTGCGCCGCTTGGAGGGTCTCCGAGACGCAGCGCAGGGCCTGGTGTGGCAGAGCAACTCCCGCTGATGCTCCTGGTCCGACGTGATGTCAGTCTCGGGCACGTCGCACGGTCACGCTGGTCTTCGTTCCGCATGGCGGCCATAATGTCACGACGCGTGTGGGCTGGAGAATCATGAGACGAGCAACCACCGGATTGTGGCCAGTCCTGCTTCTTGTCGGCGTCGCTGCTGTGTCCGCCGGGCAAAATCCTCCGGCCAGCGCCGACGGCCAGAAGCTCGAAGCGGCATGGGCATCCCTGCGCGCGCGGAATGCGCGCGATTACGCCATCGCCGCGCCAAACGGCATCGACGAGGCCCGGTACGTCGAGGTCGGCGGCATCCAGCAGTGGATCACGATTCGCGGTGAAGACAGAAACAACCCGGTGCTGCTCTTTCTTCACGGCGGACCGGGCGACGCGACCAACCCGTGGGGTTACGCCGGGTTCAGGTTGTGGTTGAAGCACTTCACGGTGGTCCAATGGGATCAGCGCGGCGCCGGCAGAACATTCGGAAAGAACCCGGATGCGCCGCCGCAGGCCATCACGGTCGCGCGCATGACGCAGGACGGCGTCGAGCTCGCCGACGTGTTGCGCAAGCAACTGCGGAAGGACAAGCTCATCCTCGTCGGCCACTCGTGGGGATCGATCCTTGGCGTCTACATGGTGAAGGCGCGGCCCGATCTCTTCTACGCGTTCGTGGGCACGGGCCAGGTGGCCGACCCGGCGACGAGCTACACCGTGGCCTACAGAGAACTCTTGAGGAAAGCGGAAACGCTCAAGGACGAACGCGCCATTCGAGAGCTGCGCGAGGTTGGGCCGCCGCCATATCCGGACGGCCGTGGGTACGGCGTGCAGCGCAAATGGTCGAATTTCTTCGAGGGCGCGGACGCGTTCATTTACTCCATGGTCGGCTTCGCCCTCGCTGCGCCGGGTTACACGCTGCGCGATGTCAACGACTGGTTCGACGGTCAGGGTGTCAGTGCTGACCGCCTCGTCCCGCAAACGAGCGCGCTCGACGCGCGAACGCTCGCCGGCGACTTCGCTGTTCCGGTCTTCGTGATTCAGGGCGCTGAAGACTTCACCACCCCCACGAGTCTCGCGCGCTCATTCGTCGATTCCATCCGGGCGCCAGCGAAGGCATTCGTCCCGATCGAGGGAGGCGGGCACTTCGCGGTGTTCATGAAGTCCAGCGCGTTTCTCGACCAGCTCGTGTCGCGAGTTCTTCCGCTGGCGGCGCGATGACCTGAGGCGAATCTGAGGGAGCCGGACTGGAATCGAACCGGCTCGGCGGAGGGACTGCACACCTGAGGATTACTCCGGGTGTAGTCGCCAAGGAACAGGCGACCTCTTTGCGCGTGTTCGGGAATCGGTGCGGCGTCACTCGGGAGCAACCGCCCGCTCGCGCCTTAGCCGGCTTCGGTCAAATCCAGGCCAATGTGCAGGAATTGATTGAAAGGGCTCTTTTCGTAGCTGCCAAATGCACCGCCATTGGTGAAACCGCGCTTGCGATACAGTGCGAGAGCGGGCTCGAAAGCCGGACCTGAACCGGTCTCTAGCGAGAGGCGCGTGTACCCTCGCTTGTGGGCCTCGGCGATGATGTGATCGAGAATCGTCGCAGCGATGCCTTTTCTCAAATGCGCATCGGCCGTGCGCATGGATTTGATTTCGCCAGAGCTTGAGTCGAGCTCCTTCAGCGCACCGAAGCCCAATAGCTCTTCGCCCTCCCACAATGTATAGAAGCTGATCTCTGGCTCTTGCAGCCCCGACCAATCGAGCGCGAAGACATGGCCCGGTGGGGAGTTGGCGTGCATGCCTTCGAGATGCCGCGTCAGCAGCGCCTTTACGCGATCGTCGTCAAAGTCGCCGGTCTTTATGACCGTCATTGGTTCAGGATGTCGCTCCTCGCGACGTCGGACCTCCGGCAAAATGATAAGTCGCGAGCAGTCGCCAAGTATTGACCCTAACGGCCCGGGCGGTGAAGTCCGGCGCACCGGCTATTGATGATGGAGTCTAGCCTCGTCTGAGGGCCAAGCCCGGTCGTTGCACGACACGCCTGTTGGAACTGGTTTCCTCTGCCGACAGCGGTAGCCGCAGTTCACCGCAAACAGTGGGCATTCCTCGGTAAACTACCGAGGTGCCAGCCCCGCCCGCGAAGCCGCGCCGCCCCCGTCGCCGCCCGACCAGCGCACGACGCCGATCCGCTTCGGCGCCTGCTGGTGAAGCACCGACGACCAGGGGCAGCCGGTCTGCGACGACCAGCGCCGGCCGATCTTTCTGGGTGATTGACGAAGGCGGACAACTTCGACGGCTGGTCTTCCCGATTCAGCCGGACGACGGGGACCGCGAGCGCCGGCCGTTTGGCGAAGGCGACGGACCCCCGGACGACCTGCCCGCGCCGCTGAAGATCAAGCCGCGGCCAGGCCAACGACGGCCGCCGAAGACACCGGCCGGGACGTGGGAGGATGACGACGACCTGCTCACCGAGGTGTCTGCCATCGTCGGCAAGGACAGCCGCGATCGCAAAGCAGCCAGAGGACGGGCGATTGTCAAGGAACTGCGGAGCATGGCTGTTCGCTGGTTGGGGCGGGATCTCACCGAGAAAGAGGACGACCGTTTAGAGGCCCTGACTCTTGGCCAGCCGAAGATCCGTCGAGCGTTGGGCGAGATAGACAGCCGAAAGACCGCCGAGCAAACGCCGCCGGCGAAGGCGAGCGCGATCGTGCTAGAGCTTCTCACGTGGCGGCATGGCCTGACCTACCCGGCCGTCCGTGAGATGCAGCTCCCGCGTGAGCCGAAACCCGTCGCGCACAACTTCACGGCGCTGGTATTGAAGTACGAGGCCGAGCAGCCGCTCCTCGACGCAGAGACGGGAAAGCCGGTGAAGGACAAGAACGACCGGCCTATCCTCGTACGGCCGCCGGTCTGCAACGAACAGGGACAACCGATCTTGTGGGTGCCTGACGAACACGGGCAGCCCAGCCGGCAGTACGGAGTAATTGACGAACACGGGCAGCTTCAG
>JBGOTP010000465.1:0-3834 GCA_041476545.1 Vicinamibacteria bacterium
AATTGTTCGTTGTCGGCTTCCGCGTCGGCGCGGGTGTGGTGGACGACACCGTCCCGATGATTGGGCGGCGCGTAGAGCGTATAGAGCTTGAGCGGAACCTTGCCGGTATTGATGATGTTGTGTTTCGCGCCGGCGGGGACTAGTACCGCGAAGCCCGCCCTGATCGCCGTCCGAACTCCATCGAGAACTGCCTCACCGCTCCCTTCCTCCACCCGAAAGAACTGGTCGAGCTTGTGAACTTCGGCCCCGATCTCTTCCTTGGGCTTCAACGCCATCAGTACGAGCTGGCAGTTCTTTGCCGTGTAGACCACCCGGCGAAACTCGGCATTCTTGACGGCGAGGCCCTCGATGTTCTGCACAAATCCTTTCATAGCGACTCCTCTTTCACGTACGCGTCCCCATGGGTGCACTTCGCTGTTTTCAGATCTTTCAGTCGCAACATCTCAGCCAGAGTGCGGCGAGAGATTGGGCGTGCCGTCGGGGCAAACCGTGACAATGAATCCCAGCTTCTGTCGGCCGACCACGTGCTTCATTTCATCGGACAGTGCGCCCACTTCTGAACTAGACCGCGGGCGATGAGGAGGATCGGGGCCGGCGCCGCATCAGCAGAAAGAGAGATGCCAAGACTCAGGAGTCCCTGAATAATCATTGGCGTGGCTATTTCCGGAGAATCTTGCCCTGATTCGAAATGATCTTCTTCTGGTTTTTCAAAATCGACTGCTGGTTCCGCAGGATCTTGTTTTGATTTGCGACGATCGATCTCTGGTTGGCGATGATGCTCTTCTGGTTCTTAAGTGTCGCTTGTGCCACCGGTACCTCCTTGTTGTGGGTTCTGTCGCGTCAGCTGCGAGGTTGGTCAACAATAACGTTGCCTGCCTGAACGATCGTTCGCCAGCGCGACCGCCGCCGCACTGCGCAAATGGTTGTGGGATCGCGTGCGCATCAATACTCGTGACTCTCCACGCATTCAACGATTCGAACTCGCGGGTTCGTCATCACGGTTCCCTCCACGCGCTGCCAGATTGCTCGCATGGTCGTTACGAACGCGTCCGCGGCGTCCTTGGTATCGAAGTCAAGGTCGACGCAGACGAAGTGTGGATCACCGACTGGGCGCAAGATGCGATAGCGAAGGACGCCGGACGCTTTCCGGCGGGCCGGATCGCGATCAAAGGCCACTTTCCACCCATCGAAGTCGCGGACGGGGTGCTCGATCTGGACTGTGTGCATCTCAGCTCCGTGAAAAGATCAGACGTTCGACGCTCGAAGAGCATCGACTTCACTTGCTCCGCTTGGTGCGTGTGCTTCGCTTCGCGCGCGGCGCGGGCTCCGCGGGCGCCTGACACCGCCACGCCTCCGCGATCAATACCTTGAGATCCGCGACGCTCACAGCCTCCAACCGTACGAGCACGGCTGGGAAGCCGTCGTAATGCGGCTCGGTGAAAAACTTCACCGGATCAGCGGACAGCAGCGCACTCTTCTGGCCCAGGTTAGCCACGCGCACGGCGATCACACCCGGGTTCGGCACGCGCGGTTTTTTCACCACGACGCGTTCCATCCACACCCAGTCGAATCCCTTGAGCTTTCCCTTGACTGGGACCGAGAAGGCGAAATGATCGCTCGCCTCCTCGGCCCCTGGCAGCGACAAAGCAACGCGACGGACCTCAGCCTGAGTTGCCATCTGGTATGTCCTGGGTATCTATCCGTCCGTCGGATGTGCTTGTAGCAACTTGGACTGCGGCATCAAGAATGAGTCGCCATCGCTTCTCAGCGAAACCGCATCCGAAAAATGCCTATCAGCTGCAACGAACGTTAGGCGGCAGTGGGTACAGTCCGGGTACATAGGTAACAGATCAGTCCGGGAACATAGGTAACACTCCTTCTAAACTGCATGGTCAAGCCTTGTTCTGCGAGGATGGTGATGCCCTGGTTGGAGACGGTACCTGTGGAAGAGCGAATTCGGTTTATCGGCGACGCACTGAGCGATCGATTCACGATGTCGGAGCTATGCGCTCGGTACGGAGTCAGTCGGCGAGTCGGCTACAAGTGGCTCGCGCGACACGAAGAGGAGGGACGACGTGGGCTCAGGGATCGGAGTCGAGCTCCACACCATTGTCCGCATCGTATCGAGAGTGAGTTGGCAGATCTCATATGCGACTTTCGGCGTCAGCATCCCTTCTGGGGAGCACGAAAGCTCCTTCGCGTTCTCGCCACTCGGAATCCCGACGTGAGGGAATGGCCAACTCCGAGTACGGCCGCAGATCTCTTAGCGCGCCGCCCGTAGCCGCCTTGGTTCCGTCGATTCCAGCGAGACTCCGGTACAATGCGATTGTCCCCGGGACCAGTAGCACCAGTCCAACGAACAGGGTCTCGCTGACAAGTCCGACTACGATCCTGTGCGACGCGGTCCATGCGAGGATCTCGATGCCGTTCGAGGGCGGCGTACCTCCTACCGTCCACGGCGGCGGGACGCCCGCCGGCCCTTGTTTTGGCGCGCGATGGCGGCAGCCTTCTCGGCCCAGGGACGGAGCGCATCGGGATCCTCGAGGAGATCCTCCGGAACCTGATAGTACTGCATCGTTCCGCCCTCGTCGCCGAAGGGGCGGAATGGTCCCATTCCGCGCGCTTCGAAATCCGGTCGCGTCGACGCATCGGCCTTGAAGTACAGCACGTCGTCCGCAATCAGAGCGAAGAACAGATCACCGGAGTAGATGCCAACACCGCCAAACATCGGCCGCGCGCGGATTCTTGGCATTGCCCGGCTCAACTGATCGAGGACAAGAACTCGAAAACTGGAACTGACGGCCACGGATCGTGAATGCGAATGGTGATGGGTGTGAAGTTAACCTGCCCGGTCAAACTGCAAACACGTTACAACCATTGCGACTAAGTCGCGTCCGAATGTCGCTACTTAGCCGGAACGTTCCGTTGACTGGCGGCGCCCAACCGCTCAGGATCCGCCGATGCGGGGTCGAACCCGTCGACTCGGACATCCAGCAGGAGACTATATGGACTGGCGGGGGCGAACTCCTCACGCAGCCGTACCCGCGAACCAGGTTCGGCGACGACAAGCTTCGTCTCGACAAGACTGGCAAGGCGGTCGAGATCCGTCAGAGAGCCACGAATCGCGTGGCCGTCGAATCCGGGCTCAGTCCACGTCATTACCTCGAGAGATCCATAGGGGTCGTAGTGCTTGCGTTGCCCGTTCGAGGCGTTTGCTGGATCAAGGACATAACCGCGCAAGAGATCAGAAAAGTGGAGCAGGCCGGCCCGCGAGCCCGTCAGTGTCCAGACCCTTTTCTGGGCGTCGAGCTCGCAGAAGAAGCCGAGCTCGCGCCACCCACGCGTGATGTCCTCGTTCGTCATCTCGGCGCGCGGTTGGATTGCGGGCAACGCGCTGCGCCGATACATGTAGAGACCAGCGAGCAATATTGCGAGAAGTGTTAATGAGAGCACGTGACTCAGTCCATTAGGCACTGTGAAGGAGCAAGAAGAATTGCCGAGGCAGTGGCGGCCCTGACGCCCTGATTCAGCCGCAAACACTTACAACTATGACGACCACGACGACGACGAAGTCGCATCCGAAAGCGCTTGACAGCCGCAACGTTCGTTTGATAGCGTCTTTTGACGGGTCGCGGCGCGGTCCCTGCCGCGATATTTCCATGCGCCACGCTCGAGGGATAATACAGTGACTGGCTCGATGATCCGCGTTCGCACCATCGTGATCGCCCTGATTGCGTTCTGTATCGTACAGGGTTGCACTTCTGGATCCGTCGCCAACAGGCCCGGCCAGTCAACGAACCGCGCTGGCCCCCTCGCTGTCGTCAGCGGCCTCGC
>JBGOTP010000466.1:0-3822 GCA_041476545.1 Vicinamibacteria bacterium
CCGGCCGCGGCACAGACCGACGTCACCGAGCGGTTCTCGAAAACCGCCCACCTCGATCAGAACGGCACGTTCGACCTGGCCAACATCTCCGGCAACATCGTCATCACCGGCGGAAGCGGCCGTGACGTCACGATCGAGGCGATCAAGCGCGTGCAGCGCCCGAACCCGAACGCGGCGCGTGCGCTGCTGCAGATGATCGACATCCAGGTGGTCGAGCAGGCCAACCGTGTGGAGGTGCGCACCGCGTACCCGCGACCGCGCAATTTTCCCGGCTCGGTCGACTTCACCGTATCGGTCCCCGAGGACGCGAACGTGACGATCAGGACCCTCTCGGGGAACGTGCGCGCCACCAACATCAAGGGTGAGCTGCGCGCCGAGACCGTCAGCGGCAACGTGGCCGCCGCCGCCGCCCGCAAGCTGGAGGCGCTGAAGTGCGTCTCGGGCGACATCGAGATCATCGACGCCTCTGCCGACGATCTCGCCACCGCGTCGACCGTCAGCGGCAACATCACCATTCGCGGCCTCAAGGCGCGCGCCATCCAGCTCGGCTCGGTGAGCGGAAACATCCGCGTGGACGACTCGCAAGCCGACCGCATGGAAGTGAAGGCGGTCAACGGCAACATCGACTACGCGGGCGACCTGGCGAAGAATGGCCGGTACCAGTTCACGTCGCACTCGGGCGACATCCGGCTGGTCCTGTCGGGCGCAACTGGATTCGAGCTGCAGGCGAACAGCTTCAGCGGCACGGTCCGATCGGACTTCGCGATCACCCGGCGCGGAGCTGGCGGCGCAGAGGGCCAGGCGGCCGTCCAGGGGCCGCGCGCGGTCCGCGGCGCGGTTGGCGACGCGAGCGCCATGCTGGCGCTGCGGGCATTCAGCGGCGACATCTCCATCACGCGGCGGTAACGCCTCGCGGCGATCTGATCCACAATCTGCGCAGTTTCCCTTGAGGTGCTCGGGCTGAATCGCTATAGTTTGACCGGCACTGTTTTCGCCACGAGATCGATTCGGTGACGCCTGCCAATTTCCGAGAGGACATTCATGCTGCGGAGTAAAACGCACGTCCTGTGTGGTGGCCTTCTGGTTCTGATACTGGGGTTCGTCCTGGCGTGCGGCAGCGATTCGCCGGGAACGGCGCCAAGCCCCGCGCCGGCACCTGCGCCGACACCGGCGCCAGCACCGGCGCCGACGCCTGCTCCAGCCCCGGCGCCTGCTCCAACGCCAGCACCGACTCCGCCGCCCGCGCCTCCGCCCGCGCCGGCTGCGCTCTCCACCTTCACCATCTCGCCGTCAAAGGTGCAGTCACAGGGGGAGGCGACCGGCACGGTCACGCTGACAACAGCAGCGCCCACCGGCGGGATTACCATCGACCTGTCCACGTCGGACAGGGACGTGGCGCGGCCGGCTGCGAGCACCGTGACGGTGGCCGCAGGCGCGACGTCGGCGACGTTCATAATCGGAGCGACGACGGTCGGTGAATCCCAGGACATCCAAATCACGGCGAGGTATCTGAACGTCGCCATCAACGTGATCCTGCGGGTCACGATCTTCCCGCCGGTCGCGCGGTTTACGGTCTCTGGTCCCGGGAAGGGCGACAACAACTGCGTGATTGAGAACAGCAGCGCGGATCTCGACTGCCGGACGGATGGAAGCACATCCGGCGGCTTGCCCCGCTATTACATCTGGACGTATAACATCGGGTCCACCGTGAACACCGACACGACGCTTGATCCCCACGCCGACGTGTTCATCAGGGACCAGTGCGACTTCTTCAAGGATCGGAGCCCGTCCACAGATTCGAACGGCGACAAGTACCTGAACATGGACATCGGGCTGGTCATCGAAGACCGCGAGGGGACTCGCAGCTCGAAGGCCACCCGTACGGTGAAGGTCTACACGGCCGGGTACTGCGGGTACTAGCCATCAGATCGAACTGATCGCGGTGAAAGCCGGACATCCGGCTTCACCGCGATCTCCCGCCCGATCGACTGCTTCAGCTCCTTCGTCTGGAACACCTTCTGGCGGTTCCTCTTGTCCTCCATGTCGATGAAGTCGAGGGCATAGACGCTCGGACGGCGCGGACCGAACACCGATTAATCGCCGCCGCTGGGTGCGATCGGTCATATTTGCGACCGCCCCGGGAACGCCCTAGAATCGCTGCCGGTCCCAGCCATAATGGCGCGGAGAAGTTTCGGCGGGACAGACATTCTCGGATTCGGGCAGCGCAAGCTGCCCCTGAGGCTCAGGGATGGCGGATCGTCACGAACAACAGTGGCGCGACCTGCTGGAACAGCGCGAGGCGACGCGGGGAATGCTGGTCGCATTCGAGGGGCCGGACGGCTCTGGCAAGAGTACGCAACGCAAGCTGTTCAAGACATGGTTGAAGAGCGAAGGACGGGACGTCGTCACCACCAAGTGGAATTCCTCGCCGCTGATTAAGCCCCTTGTCAAAGTTCGCAAGGCGGTGCGCGCGTTGAGCCCGGAGGAATTCTGCCTTCTGCATGCCGCCGATTTCCGCCACCGACTCGACACGGAGGTCCTGCCGGCGTTGTGGCGGGGAACCACGGTCGTCGCCGATCGCTATCTCTTTACGGGCCTTGCGCGCGACGCTGCGCGCGGATTGCCATTCGACTGGCTGCTGCATGTCTACGAACCTGTTCTGTGGCCCGATATCGTCTTCCATTTTTCGGTGTCGCCCGAAACGTCGGGGATGCGCATCGCCGCCACGCGCGAGCCCACGTACTACGAAGCCGGCCAGGATGTCACCGGCCTCGACGATCCGCTGGTCAGTTATCACAAGTTCATCAGCCGTGTTATTCAGGAGTACGAGTCGCTGGCGCTGGCGTTTCGGTTCGTGACGATCGACGCCGAGCGTTCGATCGACGAACAACACCGGGAAATCCGCGAACGGTTCCAGCAGGCGGAGCGCCGACCGTGGTCGGAGTGGAACCTCGAGCCGGTGGTCGAGTGGCTGGCGCACCATCCTGATGCGCCACGCCGGATGCGTCGAACCACGACGACATAAGCGTTCTTCCGACCTAATCGAGGGGAGGCACGAAAGATGGCGGCTGGGCGTGTGACGCGGGGGAGATTGATTGCGGTGGACGGCAGTAGCGGGCCGATTGTGGCGGCGGCAGCAAGAACCATCGGTCGTGCACTCCGAAGCGGGAATACAGATGGCGGTGGCGGAGTCAGCACCTGGGATTCGTCTGGCATCTTCACTGATCTCGCTGCAGCCGCAGCGGACATCCCCGGCCCCTCCGCGCGCACGTTGACGCTGCTCTACGCCGCAGATCTCGCGTTCCGGTTACGCTGGCAGATTGGCCCGGCCATCGAGGCCGGACACTCGGTCGTGGCAGCGCCCTACGTCGAAAGCGCGAAAGCGCTGGGCATCGCGGCCGGACTCCCCCGACGATGGCTTGTCGAACTCTTTCGTTTCGCACCCAAGCCTGATGTCTGCTACCACGTCAACGAACGCGGAGGGCGCGTCGCACGCCGCGCAACCGGCGGCTACCTGGAATGTTTCTCGAACACACTGGTGGCGAGCGGCGTCGTCGTCGGTCTGGACGCGCTGCGAAAGCAGTCTGTCGACTATCTGAATTCCTTGGAAGGACGCGGTCGCTGCAGCCGCCTCACTGCCGATGCGGTTGCCGCACTCCGCAGAAGCGCGCGGCGTCCGTAGCATCCAGCGCGGGCAGTGAATTCCAGAACTGGTTCAGCGCGTCCAACGAGTGCCTGTCCCGAATCAGGACCGCCAGCTCGCGCCGGAATTCGAGCGCTAGTGTCGAAAGGGAAATGCTCCCGATGACCGCCGCCGCATCG
>JBGOTP010000467.1:0-3807 GCA_041476545.1 Vicinamibacteria bacterium
CCTTCGCACCGGGCCTGCTCGGCACCGACGAGTGGCGCCAGATGTACGCCGGCCTCGCCCGCGAGCAGCACGCGATCGCCGGCGTGTTCGACGCGTAGCCGCGCCGATCATTTGACACGCGCGGGCGCCGCGGGCTACGCGCGCCCATGCGATCAGTCTGGATCCCCCGCACGGGGCCGCCCGAGGTGCTCGAGGTACGCGACGGGCCGGAGCCCGCGGCGGGCCCGGGCGAGGTCGTGATCCGCGTCCGCGCCGCGGGCGTCAACTTCGCCGACGTGATGGCGCGTCTCGGGTTCTACGCCGACGCGCCACCGCGGCCGTGCGTGGTCGGGTACGAGGTGGCCGGCACGGTCGAGCGGCTCGGGGCGGGCGTCGAGGGCCCGCTCGCCGTCGGGCAGCGCGTCGTGGCGCTCACCCGCTTCGGGGGCTACACCGAGGCGATCGCCGTCCCGGCGGCGCAGGTCTTCCCGCTGCCCGATACGATGCGCTTCGAGGACGGCGCCGCCGTCCCGGTGAACTACGTAACGGCCGTGCTGATGCTGCGCCACTTCGGCAACGTGCAGCGGGGCGAGCGCGTGCTCGTCCACGCGGCGGCGGGAGGCGTCGGGATGGCGGCGATCCAGCTCTGCCGGATCGCAGGCGCCGAGGTGATCGGCACGGCCTCGGCGTCGAAGCACGCGCTGCTGCGCGAGGCGGGCGTCACGCACACGATCGACTACCGCACGCAGGACTTCGAGGCCGAGGTGCAGCGCGTGACCGGCGGCCGCGGCGTCGACATCGTGCTCGACGCGACCGGCGCCTTCCGCAAGAGCTACCGCTGCCTGGCACCGCTCGGCCGGCTGGTCATGTTCGGCTTCTCGCAGGCCGCCACCGGGCTCACGCCGAGCTGGATCGCCGCCATCCCGAAGTTCCTCGCCATCCCGTGGTTCCACCCGGCGCGCATCATGAACGACAACAAGGCCGTCATCGGCGTGAACCTCGGCCACCTGTGGGACCGGATCGAGCTCCTGCGCGGGGAGATGCTGGGACTCTTGGACGAGTGGGCGGCAGGGCGGATCAAGCCGGTGGTGGGGAAGACCTTCCCGCTGACGGACGCCGCCGGGGCCCACCGCTACCTCCAGGAGCGGCAGAACGTCGGCAAGGTCGTCCTGACCTGCTGATCGCCGCCCGGCGGACGGTTCAGAACGCGACCAAACCTCGAGGATCGGGACGCACAGGACCGGGTCCGCCGATTCGCATCGGAATAGGTCTTGCGTGACAGCTGGACGCACGGGGTGCGGGGGCGTCCACGCGAGTTCAGGTCCCTCGGTATCTGCGGCGCTGCCCTGGCCCCGACTAGCCTGGCGGCGTCTTGGCACATCTCAAATTCGCCACCAGCTTCATGGTGTGCCGCCAAGCAGTTCGAATTCTTTGGATTCGACAAACGCCTTCTGGGTCTTAAGGCTCAGCTGATCGAACAAATCCTGAAACAGCCGTCCCTCGTTCTCCTTGACGTGCCATGCCGGGCCCGGCACTCTGCCAGCCTCCGCGTCGAAGGTATTAAGCCAGATTATCTTTTGGTTGTACCGGTCCTTCAAGGTCCATTCGACGACGGCGACGACCCTCCGTTCGGTCCACGTGAACAGTCCGCGTGACTCCTCTACTTTGACGACCTTCGGAAACAATATGCCATCAATCCCCTCGGCGGATTCCGGCGCGACCGGGAAGATGGATACTTGTGCAAATCGACTACCGGTGACATTCCGGGCATAGTTTTGGAACGCCTCTCCCAACGGGTATTCGAAGGTATCCCCCATCTGCTTGAGCTGATATTTGAATTCGGAGAACTGCTTCTCCAGGACGAGCGCCACCTTGGCCGGCGATTTGTCAGTTGGCGGCAAGGATGTAGTTGCAATGGGGATCGTCGTGACGTGAGTGCAACCCATGAACTGCAGAACTAGAAGTTGCCACAGGACCAGATGCCTCGCCATAGGAAGAAGCCCGCGACGGAAGCGATTCCTACTTGTCATAGCGTATTGGGACTTGCAGCGTGATGCAGCGTTGGTCTTTCGTGTTGGTTAGAATGACCTGCAAATCTGCTCGAAGGCTCGCCGGCCGTGCCTTGGCCACCCGATAGTAGAGGAACCCCTCTACTGCTTCGCGGGGCGATAGCGTCTTGTTGACGAGCTCCCTTTCGGCCAGATTCCGTCTGATCTCAGATTCCTTGGAAAGCATCCCGTCGCTCGCAAGCAGTAGCGGAAAGGCGACAACTATGGCACCTGGGACGACCAGGAATCCTGCAGCAAGAGCGGTGCCTGTTACACCAACCGCGCCACCCGAGCCACCCGCGGCGCCACCCGCGGCTTCGCTTCCCTCGGAATTCGGCACACCACCAGTTTCCCCGGACGTGAGGGAATCACGGAGCGTCAGCTTGCACTGCGATTTGTGAAACAGCCACGTGTCCGTAGCGCTCTCGTTCTCCACACGCACGCGTAGGATGAGAACACCGGCTGAAAGGGCGTTGAAGCCAAAGTATGTTTCGCATCGCGCCTTGTCAGTGAACGGATCGACATCGATCCTTATCCCGTCGCTTTCCTTCGTCAACGATCCACCGGAGAAACCTGCAGTAGCTCCAGTGGATACAGTCCGATTTGAATATGCGGGTAATTTCGGGGAGCCACATCCAGCCAGACTGACCTCGGAGATAAAACCGGCCAAGAGCATAATCAGATTAGCACGCGATCGTATCGGGAAGCTTGCGTGGCGCGTAGTTGCTCGCGGAAACATGTCAGGCTGGAAGTTCGCGCCTAGGTCTCACAGCTTTGTCCCAACTGGCCGCGATTGTCATTGCCTGTGTGGCGGAGAGGTGAATAGAGTCACCGCTAGCGTCGGACGTATTATGGAGCTGCCGGAGCGTCAAGACGCGGCGCATCCTGGACGCATCGAGAGAACCCAACGCCGCCAGCCGGGGGGGGAGAGGGGCGGTAACGTGGCCGGAACGTCCACGATGAGGCGTTCTGTCAATGGTCCAGGATTGTTTCGACGTTCTTCCGGCTACAGTGTGGGTAGAGATCCAGCTTCCCGCAGTGGAAGTAGATCGCGACCCAGGCGCGCGCTACCTTGAGGGCACTGTTGCGTAACGCGAACAGGAGGGTGAACTTCGAGCCGGCCGTGGTCCACGGCACGGGACTCTGCAGCACGCCGTAGGTCGGGCAGTCGACCCGCGGGGCGCGCGCATGGAGCCGCGTCTGCAGCTGGCAGGTGCGAGGTGCCGCCACTCGCGGTCGCGACAATCGTAGATCGCGCACGCCGTCTGGCGCTCCGGACACGGCACCGCCCACGGCGCCGTCACCCCCAAGATCGTCGCGTACAGCTCGTGGTCCCGCATCGTCCCTACCTCCTCGGCCGCGTCGGCCGTTCTGCGCCCGAGAATGGCGATAGTGACTCAGCTCAAAATGACCGGGCATGCGTACCGCTTGACAACGTTCGACCCTTAACGTTAAGGGTCGAACGACATGCCCCGCCCCGCCGCTAGCATCGCCCCCTACGAGCGCGAGCTGCGGGAGTTCCTCCGTCCCCGCGGTGTCGACCTGGACGCGCAGGCAGTGGTCTTCCAGCTCTACCGGACCTCCACCGACGTGATCGCGGCGCTCGAGGGTATGCACGCCGCCGACGATCGCCGGACGGCTCAGCTGGTGCATGCGGGCGAGCTCGCGGATCTCGCGCGGCCCGGTCACCCAGAGCGTCATCAGCGTGACGAAGCCCGCATGCGACAGGCCGACGCCGCGGAGCGCCTCCCCCTCGAGCGCCGCGATCACGTCGGTGGAG
>JBGOTP010000468.1:0-3792 GCA_041476545.1 Vicinamibacteria bacterium
CCGGATCCGGTGGACAGCAGTCGGCTTGCCAGTCCTCCCGGCGCGCCCGGACTCGCTGGGTCGCCAGGTCCCATCGGGATAGCCGGACCAGCGGGACCTCAGGGACCAGCGGGGCCACAGGGACCTCCAGGACCGGCGGGATCTCCGGGACCTGTCGCGGCCAGAAGGGAAGATCCCCTCAACGCCTCGCGAGATGCCCTTCAGCGAGCGGTGGGCGCTCTGCAACGGGCGGCGAACCAAGGCTGCTACGTCCAAAAGGCTGTTGTCGACATCAACGTGGCAATCGCTGACGCCACCGCCGCCATCACCTTCAACAGCGGCCACCCCGAGAGCTCCGCAGCTCCTATTCCGCCTGCAGTCCGGCCCGACTTCTCTCCTCCCGCACGGCCCGCGCCGGAACGCAACGCCGGCTTGGAAATCGCCCTCAGCAATCTCAAGACCGCCTTCGACGCGCTCGCCCGGGCGCCGGGCGGGGACCTCGGCGGCTTCCGCGCCAAGACCAATAGCGACATCGCCGTCGCCGCAAACGATGTCATTACGGGCATCGACGCCGCGAATGCGGCGTTTCGAGCGGGTCGCAGGGAGTTGCAGCCCTGTTCCCCGCCCCCCTGACAATCACGCCGACCTGGCATCCGACAGGAGGCGCTCACTCATCACGTCGCACCACGGCGCCGGAGCAGGGTGTCGATGCGTCTGATGCCCGTGGACCAGGCCGGATCGATCGCCGCACCAGCGGCGATCAGACGCGTGATGATGGGTACATAGTCCGCGTGGCGGCGGAACGGCTCCGCCTGGGCAACATTCACCGCGCACCAAATCGTTCCACCTAGCACCGTCCCACCCCATGCGTTCTCGAGTTCGAGCGGCGCCTTTCGTTCGAGCAACAACTTCACGGTGTCCAAGTGGCCGCCATGCGTGGCCCAGTGCAGACCGGTCATGCCGCGATCGTCCTGCTGGCCCACGTCAACGCCGCGCTCCAGCAGAAAGTCGACGACGTCGGTCTTGCCGTACTCGCAGGCCCAGAAGAAGCCCGCATCCATCTGTGCCTTTGTCGCGTTGGCCTTCAAGGCACCGGCAGCGTTGAAGAAAGTCTTGACCACATCGAGCCGTCCGACACCGGCGGCGCCCTCGAGGTCCAGACGCGCGCCGTGTTCCGCAAGAAACTGGGCGCCTTCGGGACGCCCGTTGTGCAGCGCGGCAATCAATGGATTCCATCCGCCCCGAGCGCCGTCGACGGCCGCGCCCGCGTCCACGAGTGTCTTGAGCAAGGCGTTCATCACGCCGGCCCGCGCCGGATGGGCGCTTGTCGCGGTGAGTCCCAAGGTGGTCGATCCGGCGCCGTAGCTTTCCATCACGGCATCCACGTCAGCGCCGGCCTTCAGCAGAAGCCTTGTGAGCTTCACGATGTTCCTCGGCGTCTTCTGCCGAAAGTCCTCGACGCCGTTAGCCGAGACATAGTGCAGCAGCGTCGCCCGATGCCCGCGCATCGAGCGGGCGCGAACGAGCGCCGGGGTCTCGCGCAACAGGCGATCGAGTGTCGCCGCATCGCCAGAAACGACGGCGTCCACGGCCGACTCAAACCGTGAGACGGGCGAACTCCGGCGAGTCAGTCCTTCGATGTGTTTGACAAACTTGGGCCAGCTCTCGAAGGCGTGCTCGCGGGCAATGGTGAGCTGCGCGTCGGCGAGCACGAATCGGGCGCTCTTGTGGCTCTTGAGGAGGTCTTTCGCCTGTTTCCTGTACTGCGCCACGCTCGGCCGAGCGGGCAGTGCTCTGGCGTCCATCGACAATACCCCTTCGCGTCGAACTACATTGGTGGCACCTCGATGCCGTGCTTCAGCGCGATCGCGACGATTCGCTCGAACTCCGACATCTCTGGCGGCGCGGGCCGGACCGCCGGATCGGTCGCGGGCTTCCCCGCTTCCGCGATGAACCGTTCAACGCCCGCCGGCGCCTGAATCACAAGCGCTCTCGCCGAAACGCCTCCGCCAGCCCGATGCGTGTGAACCACGCCCTTTGGAAGATAGACGAACGATCCGGGGCCGGCCGAAAACACCTGGCCAGCCAGCGAGAAGTCGAAGGTACCCTCGAGGATGTGAAAGCTCTCGTCGCAATGGCGATGAATGTGAGGCGGTGGACCGAGATTCGGATCGGCGGTGAGTTCCGCGACTGTGAACGCGCCGTTCGTATCGTCGCCGACGATCTTGAACGTGTGCAGATCGGTCAATAGCCAGAACGACTTCCCTCCCCCTCTGCCAACGTACACGCCGCCTTGCGTCAGTGATGGTTGCGACACGGTCAGGCTCCTCCCTGACCAGAAGCATACTGCGAGACATGTGAACCTGCCCGCCATCAATACGTATTGGTGGAGTAGCGAGTCGGTAACCGAGGAGAGCCATGAGTCTCTGGCAGGATCTGCGCTTTGCCATCCGGATGCTGGTCAAGGACCGCTGGTTCACTCTGGCGGCCGCCTCAGCCCTGGCCCTCGGCATTGGCGCCAACGCGACGGTCTTTACGCTCGTCAACGCGGTGCTCATCCGCGGCCTGCCGTTCGAGCAACCCGAACGGATCATGGCGCTCGGGACACAAAACCAGCGGGGACAGCGATCTGGCGTCTCGTTCGAGGACTTCAAGGACTGGCGCGACCGCTCACGATCGTTTTCCCATCTGACCGCAATGCTCGGCACCAGCGTCAACGTCAGCGACAATGATCACATCCCGGAGCGGTACCAGGGCGACTACATCTCCTGGAATCTGTTCCGGATGATCGGCCAGAAGCCGATCCTCGGCCGCGATTTCGAGCAATCAGACGATGTCTCTGGGGCACAGCCAGTGGCGATCCTGGGATACGGCGTCTGGAAGAGCCGCTACGGCGGCGACCCCAACGTGCTGGGCCGTACCATCCGCGTCAACAGCCGCCCCGCCATCATCGTCGGGGTGATGCCTCAGGGCATGCAGTTCCCGAACAACGACGATTTGTGGGTGCCCTTCGTCGTCCTGCCGCCTGGGTCGTTCACCGGACGAGGAGGGCGGCAATTCGCGGTGCTGGGACGCCTGGTGCCGAACGTGTCGATCGAACAGGCGCGCAGTGACATGAGCCAAATCGGGACGGATCTCGAACGCGAGTTTCCCGCGACGAACAAGGACCGGAGGCCGCTCATCCAGTCCTACAATGAAGTGTCCGCCGGCGGGCCGATTCGCACGGTCTTTCTGGCTCTGATGGGCGCGGTCGGCTTCGTCCTCATCATTGCCTGCGCCAACGTCGCAAATCTCCTGCTCGCACGATCGGTCAACCGCGTGCGCGAGATCGCCATCCGGGTTTCGCTCGGTGCCGGACGCTGGCGGATCGTGCGGCAACTCCTCGTCGAGAGCGTCCTCCTGGCGTGTCTGAGCGGCGCGGCGGGCTTCGTCATGGCCATCGCCGGCGTCAGGTGGTTCGATCGCGCCACCACGGGCGTCGGGAAGCCGTACTACATGACGTTCACGTTCGACCCGATTGTGTTTGTCTACGTTGCGGTGATCTGCCTCGCGACCGGAATTCTGTTCGGTCTGGCGCCGACGCTTCATGTATCGAAGACGAACGTGAATGATGTGCTGAAAGAGAACGGTCGTGGAGGAACGGGTGGAACCGGTGCTCGGCGCTGGACCGGTGCGCTGGTGGTGCTCGAAGTCGTGCTGACGCTCGTGCTTCTTTCCGGCGCGGGCTACATGATGCGCAGCTTCATGAGTCTGTATCAGATGGAAACGGGCTTCAATGCGTCCAACCTCCTCGCCATGGACCTCTACCTGCCG
>JBGOTP010000469.1:0-3780 GCA_041476545.1 Vicinamibacteria bacterium
ACGCTCCCGCCACCATGTGTGTGTCACTTGTTGGCGGGCCGCCACGATCAGGTCGCGGCTAGGGCGGGCCGCGAGATAGCTGATGATGCTCGTCTCGACGTAGACGCTGGGGCGCACCCCCTGATCCTACCTCCTGGAGCGCTCACCGTTCCGGGTCTCTGCTCTCTTGGGGACTCTCGTCTGTCGAACGTAGAAGTAACCGGCCTGCGCGGCTTTTCGCGCAGGTCCGGTTGACTGCCGGGTTGGGCGTCATGGTTGTTGAACCGTTTGCGGGCCAAACAACTTCTCAATGACGCCGGAAATAGATTCGATCTTCGTGAATTTTCCCTTGGTGATGACGCGAATGTTCTTTCTTTCTGCCTTCTCACCTTCGGCGTTTCCTTTGGTGTGCTTGGCTACCGGAAAGCCTGTTATGTCGGGCAACGGTTTTCCAGGGCTTCCACCGAACCACAGGAAAGGGCCAAGCTCCATAGTGGAAGAGTCGAACAATACCCATAGAACGCAGCCGCTACGTTTGTTGCCCAGTGCGAGATGAACCTTCTGCTTTGATGTCTTGGATTTGCGCGCAGAGGACTTCAGTTGAATGTGTCGGGTAACCGAGTCTACTTCGACAACGATGTCGTACCCGGCCGCATCTGTCTCGGCCCGCAGAACGTCAACTTCGTGAACTCTGGCACGCCACAGGTTGCGCAAGACTTCACCAACGAAGACGTGTTCGACGAGCTTTTCGCGGCGACTGGAATGCAGACTGTCAGATTCGGCCATGGCAGATGAGAGAGTGATCTTGTGACGCCCAACGCATTGTTCTGCGGCGGGCCACTACGACACCTGAACTGGCGCGGCGCCCGCGGCCCGTCCGCAGTAACAGAGGGTTCGGCGGCATGTCACTCACGGATTCGGCTGGCGTCCTCGACTGGTGTGCCAGAAAGCAAGAACTTCGAGAGCATCGCCAAATACCCGGTAATAAACGTAGTACCGGACCCGAGAAAGTGTGACGCGACGCACTCCCTCTAGCTTTGCACGGCGTGCGCGTGCGCCGAGGCCGGGATTCACCGACAGGAGACCAAGAATGCGGTCGAGATCCTGACGCACGGCACCCGGCACGAGAGGCCGGTTCCGCGCCCACCATGCCGCCGCCTCCTCGATTTGCGCTTTCGCGTCCTGGGAGACCTTGATCTGGAGCGGTGGCGTCACCCGAAGCGGCGTAGTTGCTCCCGGAGCTGCTCCCAGGAGACAACCTCGCCACGCTCAGCCTGGGCGACGGCGGCAAGCAGCGCTTGCTCTTCCTCAGGTGAAACGTCGAAGGTTTCGTCGTCTTCGCGGGCGACCACGGTTACAACCGAACCCTCGGCCAAGGGCTCACCGTCTAGCACGACTTTCCCATCAACAACTCTTCCGGTTGCGACCTTCATGATTGGAATCCTACTCCTTCACAAGAACCCGCGCATGATCCTGCCGAACGTCACGCTCAGCGGCCCAGGGCGAGCAACGCGAGCCCCTGGTCCGCTGCAGCGTGAAGTTCGACGCCTCAGCAGCAGGAGTGTGAGGACAGCGAGGCGGAAAGGCTGTAGGCCAGGCGCAGCGTGGCCGGCGCTGCCGTCTTCAGTTCCTTCTCCACTCCGTCTCGATACGTCCTGCGGCAAAGTTCTTAAGCATCGTTTCTCGCGTCAGGAACGCGACGGCGTTTCTAACACGTCCAGGGAAGCCTACCTTGTTAAGGCCATGCTCAGTGATCGTCCCCGCTGCGATGCCAATCACTGGACCCGCGGCGGGACCGATCCATGGGCTCAACCAATATGAGGTGAGAACGCCGACTCCTAGATCCGTGACGATCCTTAAGAACGTGTCGAGCCGCGCACTGACAATTTGAACGTCGGCGCGGCGTGCCAGCGAGTATGCAGTGTTCACCACGGCGTGCCCGGTTCCTTCGGCCAGTTGCACACCGCCAGTTGCGAGGAGCGCGCGAAGTTTTTGAATGTTCGCGATCCACGTATGGAAGCGAGCCTCCAAAGTTCCTTGTTTCATTGCGCCATAAAGCACCAGGCACGCCACGCTCCAAGCTACTGGCGATACATCGATCTTCGCAGTTGGTACTCCGGTGGGAGCTTTCGACACTATCCCGCGGACAGGATGACGAAGGATCTGATTCGAGAGAAGCTTACCCAACTCCTCGTGGTATCGCCCGCGGATTATTGTGCACGCCACATACGCACGCGTCATCTGCTCAAAGTCATCTCCGTGGGCGGACACGATCCGAGACACTTCCGAAGAGTCTCGGCTCCGGGCGTGAAGGGCTAGCGCATCGCGAGGGGAGATATCGAGGACCTTGGCGACATACGGAATGTAGATGTCATCGAAAAGCGCTCCGGACCTCTGTGCATATCCAAGCCAAGCGTTGGCAGCACTCCAATCGTTCCATCTCTGAAAGTTCGTCTTGTCTGCCCAGAGTCGGTCTACCTCTTCACGCACGGCACGCGCTGTTTCTGAACGGCCGATCCATCGCTTGGAACGCGTAATGGCCGACTGGACCGTCGCGGGGGCTGGGAGCGCGGGGGAGTCCACGAGAACATTGGCCCGCATCAGATCGATGAGTCGGTCATGGTTGTCACGAACTGGGATCATCGGCGGACTGAGTCCCGGGGCAACCGCCAGATGCCCTTCTCGAATCAGGAGAGCCGTGAGGTCCAGCATGGTGCGCATCGACCATGGATATTGAGAGGCCGTCCCCTATCCAAACATTCCACTGCCTGCGTCACCGTCGCGGAGTCAATGATCGCCTGAACCATTGCTGACCTCTAGTCCGACATAGTGCCCCGACGAATGGGGGGAGCGACTATTCCATCAGCACGCCACCGTCGACGTTGAAGCTCTCACCATAAACGAAGCTGGCTGCGTCGGAGAGCAGGAACAGCACGGCGTTCGCGATCTCTTCTGGCTGACCGAAGCGGCCGAGTGGCACGCGCCCCGCCACCATCGCGCACTGCTCCGGCGTCAGCGGCGCGTGCATCGGCGTGTCGCACGGGCCGGGATTGACGCAATTGATCCGGACGCCCGTGCCGACGAGCATGCGGGCGAAGCCCTTGGTCATTGTCACGACGGCGCCCTTCGTGGCCGCGTACGGGATGTTCGCGATCTGTCCGCCGCCGAGCTTGTAGCTGTCCGAGCCGATCGTGACGATGCGCCCGTACTTGCGCGGCAGCATGCGCTTGCGCGCCGCCTGTACCGTGAAGAAGGTGCCCTTCGCATTCACGGCGAAGACGCGGTCCCATTCCTCCGACGTGACGTCGAGCATCGGCAGCGTGGTGATGATGCCGGCGCACGTCACGGAGCATAGGAGCGAGAAAGGCCTGTTGACGGAACGTCCCGTCTCGGAACCTCCCCTTCTCGAAACCTCCGCCCCTTCCCGCGACCGTGCTGAACCAGGGCTGCCGTTCGGCCCTCCGTCGCCGCGATACAGTCACTCCGCGGTGCGGCGAACTACTATTCGGCTGACCGGCCGAGTACGCCGCAGCACGCAGCCCCGGTCGGCCCATTCCGGCGGAGCCGCACGTGTCATCGAAGCCCGAACGTGCCGACACTCCGGCGCTTCTTCGCCTTCGCGCTTCGCGACGCGATCCGACTAGGCCGCGTGGCGCCGTCGGCCTATTTGGGCGCACGGTGTCAACGAACGGATACGCCGCACTCACAGTCCGAACATCCGATCCGCCGGGCTTCGCACCGCCGCGGGGCCGCGATTGAGGACATGGGTGTAAATCATCGTCGTGCTCACGTCACGATGGC
>JBGOTP010000470.1:0-3762 GCA_041476545.1 Vicinamibacteria bacterium
ATGCGCCTCTGAATCGGACTCCATGCCGCCTGGGTCTTCAGCGTGCGGGTCACGGCCGCGGAGGAGGGCAACAAGGCCACGAAGAAAACGCTGGACCGCAGCTGTGATTCATGAATCGTGGGAGTCTCCACTATGAAAGCTGTTGCCAATCGACTCTTGGGGGTGGTGACGACTGCCGTCTCAGCATTCGCGTTGTCCTCGACCGCAACGCGGATCGAGGCCGCGACCACACTCAATCCGCAGGACATTTCGAACTTCACGCAAGACGGATCCCAGACGGCGACAACGGGAACGGTCCTCACGCTTACCGACCTGAACATCGGCGACGTCGTGATCGAGTGGGCGAACGAGCCCGACGCGCACGCGGGCATCGATCTCGACGTCATCGCGAAGTTTCAGGTGACGGCGAATAATGCAAACAACGCAGACGCTGGCAATCGCATCGTGATCAACGACGGGCTGACCAAGTCGGCGATCGCCGCGTGCGTCATCAAGAACGGTGTGAACGGGATCGGCCTGTACTCCCACGGGTCCTTCTCGGACCCGGCGTCTTACCCGGTGTTCGTCGCGGTCGACTGGCAGGCGGCTCCGGTCACGATCCGGCTGCGCCGAACCGCGATCGGTGATGCCGAGCTCGTCGAAGTTAACGGCGTCCCACCCAGCCCGCGCGCGCTGCTCACCTCCGCCAACGCCCCAGGGATAACGCGCCCAGGCTGGACGGTCGAGTTCGGCGCGGCAAGCCCGGAGGCCACCATCACCGTCAAGTACAGCGTGTTCCGCTCGGAGCGCGTGGTCAAGGTTCCCGCGTTTCCGTTCGAGCGATAGTCGCCTCAGCGGCCAGATCGTCGCCCCATGCGCCCGCTTCTCCATTTGAGGGACGTGACAGAACGCGCTGCCTGAATGACGTGCCGGAGAGGAATCGCGCTTGCACTTCCTATCTTCAGATCGCGGGAACCCGGGTGAGGTAGATCACTTTCCGCGGAAGACCCGCGTGAATCAGCCAATCAGCGAGACGATCCCCTCTCCTCCTAAGGGCTCAGGCGTGGTAGGATGGCTACATCCCGCTGGCCATCAGGAGACTCTGCAATGTCACGCTTCCGCCCTGTCCTGAGCTGTGTGTTCGCGCTGGCGCTTTGCATCCCCGTCGCTGCTCGCGCGTGGGAGTCCGACGACAACGACTCCGACACCTCCTGGGATCACCCGTCCGACGATCCCGATCACGTCTGCCCGGATTGCGGTCCCGCCGATTCGGCGGTCGTGCAGGAGAAGCTGGCCACGAAGTTTGGAGTCGAGGAGTCGCAGATCGCGAACCTGCGCGACGAGAATCTCGGTTACGGCGAGATCGATCACACGCTGACGCTCGCCGAGCGGCTTCCGGGCGGCATCACGGACGAGAACGTAAATACCATCCTGGCGATGCGACAGGACCAGCACATGGGCTGGGGCCAGATCGCGAAAGCGCAGGACACCACGCTCGGCGCGGCCAAGCACGAGCGGTCCGTCACGACTCATCCCGACGATCCCTCGACCGTGCAGCCGACGTCCCTGAGTCGGACCGGCAAGTCGACCACCGGAACCGCACGCGGATCCTCCACAGGTGGCCATGCCGGGAAGAGTTCCGCGAGCCTCGGATCGTCGAGTCACTCCGGCCGGGCCGTCGCCAGCAGCGCGCGCCCGGCTCCGTCGGGGCACGCGTACGGCCGCGGGTCAGCGGGTGGCTCGAGCGCGAGCGCGAACGGGAAGGCCAAGGGTCACAAGTAGCGCATGCGGCACGGGCGTTGCCTTCGAGCGCTCGGCGCGGGTGTGTTGCTGACCGCGGCTTCGGCCTGCACGTTCGGTCGTTCCGACTTCGTGCTGCTCAACCCCGGCACGTCGTACCCGCCGCGATCGAGCACTACTCCGATCGTTCTGACCGTCGGCGATTGGGACAAACCTTATGAGGAGCTGGGTGTCATCCAGGTCAGTGGCTGGATGCGCGCGGGCTACGACGATCTGAACGCGAAGCTGCGCATCCGGGCGCAGGAGGCAGGGGCCGACGGCGTGATCTACGTGCGCTACGGAACCGCGAACGTGATGAGCTTCATCGCGATCTTCGTGTCGATTCCGTGGGATGTGTTGACGGCCGAGGGCGTGGCGGTGCGCACGAAGAAGCCGTAGCCACTCGCGCTGCGCTCGTCGGGCGAGATCGCCCGCCTCAGAGGCTAGATCGTCGGCTCAAGCGCCCGTCTGCCACCGTCGATCACGGCTCGCGTCGGGGCCGCGAAGAAACTGCCGGAACAGCCGATTCGCCACCTTCGCCCCCCCAAATCGCTTGGTTCGAGGTAGCATCGCTCCGCACATCGCGGAGGAAAAGCAGATGCGGCGGCGCTTCGGTCTCGCACTTCTCGCCGTGTTCGTCTTCCTCGCGCGCGTCGCGAGTGCTGACGAGACGTGCCTCTCCCCGTTCATGCCGAAGATCACCGGCCAGGAGGACTACGTCTACGTCTACACGCTCGGCGTGGCCGGCCTAGGCGACGGCAACGACAAGCTCGTGACGATCGGCGCGAACCCAGAGCGCCCCGGCTACGGGAAGGTCGTGCACCAGGCGTCGATGCCGGGCCGGAACGAGGCGCACCACGGCGACTTCACGGATGACCGCCGGTTCCTGTGGCTCGGCGGACTCGACACGAGCCAGATCTTCGTCTTCGACGTGGCGACCGATCCAGGCAAACCCAAGCTCGTGAAGACGATCAAGGATTTCGTCGCGAAGTCGGGCGGCGTCGTCGGACCCCATAGCTTCACGGCGCTGCCCGGGCGCATGCTGATCGCGAGTCTCTCGAACGAGAAGGACGGCGGTGGGAAGACGGCGCTGGTCGAGTACAACAACGCGGGCGAGTTCCTTCGCACGGTCTGGATGCCGGCAGGCGCCGAGTACGGCTACGACGCGCGCATCAACGTCGACCTGAATCGCATGCTCACGTCATCGTTCACGGGCAAGAAGAACTACATGCGGCCGCTGCCCGAGCTGATGGGCGACGCCGAGGCGATGAAGCACTTCGGCAACACGATGGTCGTCTGGGACGCGCACGCGCGGAAGTCGCTGCAGACGCTCTCCGTGCCCGGCGCGCCGCTCGAGATCCGCTTCGCGCTCCAGCCGCGACACTATTATGCGTTCACCTCGGCTGCGCTCACCGGCCGCCTGTGGGGCGTCTTCCGCAAGGACGACGGAACCTTCGAGGCCGTAGACCTGGCGCCGATCGGTGATCCCGCGAAGCCCGCGCTGCCGGTGGACATCAGTCTGTCCGCGGACGACCGGTTCCTGTTCGTGGACACGTTCATGGACGGTACGGTCCGCGTCTTCGACGTCTCCGAGCCGCGCAAGCCCGTGGTCGTGCACGAGCAGAAGATCGGCGAGCAGGTGAACATGGTGTCGCAGACCTGGGACGGGAAGCGCGTCTACTTCAGCTCGTCGCTGCTCTCGAACTGGGACAAGACGGGTGCCGCGAACGAGCAGTTCGTGAAGGCGTACTCCTGGGACGGGAGGAAGCTGGCGCCGCTGTTCGCGGTCGACTTCACGGCCGAGAAGCTGGGCCGCCCGCACCTGATGCGCTTTGGCCAGGAGGGCTTCTGGGTCGCGAAGACCGGAACGCCAGACGTCGGCGAATGAGACGCGCCGCGCTCGTGCTGCTCGCGTCGAGCCTTGTGACTTCGGCGCGCGCCGGCGCGCTGTACGATGCACCGGCGCCGGGCAGCTACGAGCTGCCGGCGATCGCTCTCCTGCAC
>JBGOTP010000471.1:0-3748 GCA_041476545.1 Vicinamibacteria bacterium
TACGTCTGGGGTGTGACCCGTGCCGCGGGCGGGCGCGTGCTGCTGCGCGTCGAGGATCACGATCGCCAGCGCTGCCGCCAGGAATTCGAATGCGCGATCCTCGACGATCTCGACTGGCTCGGCTTCGTGCCGGACGATCCGTCCACCGACGCATTCCGCTCGGGCCCTTGCCGCGGACGTCAGAGCGATCGCACCGATCTTTACGAGTCAGCGCTCGCCGGGCTCCGTTCCGTGGGGCTTGTTTACGCGTGCGAATGCTCCAGGAGCAACATCGAGGCGGCACACGCATCCCCCTCAGAGAGCACGTCGGGCGGCGACGAGAACGAGTCGAGCGGGGATGAGCGGCGGTATCCAGGCACGTGCGCGGCCAAGGCGTTACCCGAGCGCGACGGTCTCGGCATCCGCGTCAGGCTCGCACCGTCCATTGAGCGTTTCGTGGATCTTCGTCACGGACCGCAGGAACAGCAGCCATCGGAACAGTGTGGCGACTTGCTGGTGCGTGATCGCCACGGCAACTGGACCTATCAGTTCGTCGCTACGGTGGACGACTACGCACAGGGCGTCAATCTGGTGATTCGCGGCGACGATCTGCTGCCCTCGACCGGGCGTCAGATGCAGCTCGCCCGGCTGCTCGGACGCGATGTCTCTGCCAGACCGCCCCGGTTTCTTCACCATTCGCTCGTGATGAAAACGTCCGCTCAGAAACTGAGCAAGTCGGATGGCGATACGGGCGTGCGGGACCTTCGAGCGAGCGGATGGAGCGCATCGGATGTGATTGGCGAGGCTGCCGCGCTCGCGGGACTCGTGGCCCGTCGAAGTCCGCTCGCTGTGCGCGAACTTGCGGGCCTTCCGGAGTTGTCCAGACTGGCGCCGGCCTTGCGCCGCTAAAAGCCGACCAATCGGGCTGTGCAGCAGAATCTGATGGTGTTGAATCAGATCAGGTATTTCCGCACCAGACGCAACAACGTAGCGTGAGTCGTGGCGTCGGCGGCCGCGAGAAGGCCTGTTGCGCCGCTGCCCCACGGTCGACCTCGCAGGTCGGTGACTGTGCAGCCGGCCGCTTGGCAGATCGCGAGACCAGCAGCGAAGTGCACGCTGTCGCGCAGGTCGCCGTCGGTCACGTATGCCGCGCGCTGACCAGTCGCGACCCATGCGAGCGCAAGCGAGGTCGACACCACGCGATGCCTGAAGCTCGCGGCGAACTCTGCATCGGCCGCAAGCGTGACGGCTTTGAACGCTGGCGCGTTGGGGAAAGGGGGATCGAAGTTCAAGTCGACGAGCGTTGAACTTGCACTCGGGGCAAGTGCCGTATCCCGACTGCCTGTACGCACGAAAGCCGATATGCCATCGGTCCAGAAGATCTCCTCGTTGAACGGGTCGGCCACGGCGGCCGCGATACACCTTCCTCCAACGTTGAGCGCGACATTCACCGCAACGACGCGCATCCGCGCCGCATAGTTCAGGGTGCCGCAGAGTGGATCGATCAACCAGATCCGCGTGCTCGTGCCTGCTCCACTTCGACCGCTCTCTTCTCCGAGGACGGCATCCCCCGGCCGCTCACGATGCAACACGGCAAGCATCGCGTGCTCCGCTTCTATGTCGGCATTCGTTGCGAAGTCGCCCGCGCTCTTATCGAGGCGCTGCAGCGGCGTCCCGAAACATCGGCGTACGACTGCCGCGCCTGAATCGGCAACCGCAATAGCCAGTTCAAGGTCGTTCATGGGGCTCGAAGGATTCTAGAGCGGCGAGGACCCGGATCGCCACTCGCCGAATCCATGCCGCGCATTCGCCATCAGTCTTACATATGTGTAAGATAGAGGCCATGGTTCGCCGTCCTCGCATGCTCACGCTGTCCGCCAAGGAGTCGCTCATTCTGGAGCTGCTTGTGCACGAGGAGGAATTGTACGGCCTGGAGTTGGTGGCACGATCGAAGCGCCGGCTGAAACGAGGGACCGTCTACGTGACGTTGGGGCGGATGGAGGAGAAGGGATACATCACCTCGCGGCTCGAGGCGCCGCCGCCAGACGCGGGTGGCTTGCCACGCCGGCTGTATCAGCCGACGGCACTCGGGCGCCGCGTGCTGGCGGCCTGGACCGATGCCCCTCGGTATCTGATGCCGGAGTTCGGCCGATGAAGTACCCGGGCGACTACCTTCAACGGATTGCGGCCCGCGTCTTCAACGAGACAACGATGGAGCGGGTGATCGGTCCGGTCCTCGCCGACCTCCAGGCCGAGCACGCACGAGCGATCGAGCACGGTCTCGTGTGGGCGAGCCGTTGGATTCGGCTTGCTGGCTGTGTGGCGTTGCTCAAGGTGGTCGTCTTCTACGCATACAGGTACTCAGTGCGGACAGTGAGCGACCGGGATCCTTATGATCGGCCCGCTGTTCGCCGTGCCGTCGGATGGTCCGTCGCCGCGACCGCCGTTGCGATGCTCGCGATGTTACTTCCGGTGTTCCTCCGGAACGCGTCACTCACGCTTGGAACCCGACTGACACTCCTGATGTACGTTGTTCCGTCGCAGGTCCCACTTGCCCTGCCCATTGGGGTTTTGCTCGGCGTCCCCTGCGGGTTGAAGGGACTTCTGATCTCACGGCGGTCGCAGGGAGTGGTCCTGGCCATCGCACTCGGCTGTTCGGTTGCGTCGTTCGTGACGATGGCCTGGATTCTTCCCGCAGCCAATGAGGCGTTTCGTTTTCGTGCGACGGCGGCGTTTCGGGCGGCGGTGCCGGGAGGCGTGAACGTCGTGAAGGCGCCGCTTCCCCCTGGGGCGAACGAGTTGACACTCGCCGAACTGAGCCAACGAATAGACACAGACAGGCGGGACGGCCTCTCCTTGTCCGGCAGCGCTCGGCTCTTCGCACTCGCCTACCACACTCGATGGGCGTTGGCCTGTGCGCCACTCGTGCTCGCGTTCTTCGCACTCTCGTTGGTGAGCCGGCATCGGAGCGGACGATTCGCGCTCGGCGTCGCCGCGTGCGGCGCCTTTCTTTGCTACTACCTGTTCCTGTATGCCGGACGGGCGTCCGCATTGGCGGGTTTGCTACCGGTTTCCACCGCTGCATGGCTTCCGAATGCCATGGTCTTCGGCATTTCGGTCGCGGTACTGAGACTCTTTCCCCATCGATCGAACGCAACGGCCCACCCCTGACCGCGGCGCCTCAGGATCGCGTCGACGCCACGCGAGCGGTCACTGCTCCGCCTCGGGATGCCGGGCGGTCGTTCAATTGACCGGAGTATCCAGCTCAGTGAGGCTGCCGGGTGTCGCGGCGTTGACGGCGGCGACGACGTGAGCGACGTGCAACCGTAAGACCGGCCACTGCGCATTCCCGAGTACGACGATCGCGACCGTGCGGCCGATCAGATTCTGTTGGTAGCGCATGTTCTTATCCGTGGTGACCAGCACGTCAAATCCGGCGGCTTCAGCGGCGGCGAGCAGGTCGCCGTTCTTGAAAGTGTCCCAGCCCTGCGCCTTCGCCTCCCGGACCGTGTGGCCCGTCAGGAAGGATTGCAGCGGTGCCGGCGTGCCGTGGTCGAAGAGGACGCGCATCAGCGCCCGGACACAGGCGCTTCAAGACTGCGCGCGGCGAACTCGATCACGGCTTTCACTTGTTCCGGCGTCACATCGAACCACTCGACGATCTCGTCGATGGTGGCACCCGCTTCGAGGTTGTCGAAGACGATGGACACCGGCATGCGCGTGTTCCTGAACACCCAGGCCCCGCTCACCTTGCCGGGGATGCTCTCGA
>JBGOTP010000472.1:0-3740 GCA_041476545.1 Vicinamibacteria bacterium
ACTTGTAGTGATAATTGCCGAATCCGACGAGCCCGCCGCCCCATATTTTGGGCTCGGTTTTGGTGACGCGCTTCATCAGTCCGATCAGCTCGTAACATTCCCCCCGACGGGTCTCATCGGGGATCTTGTCGAGAAATCCGGTGACGCTCTGGTCGTTCGGCTTGAGTTTCGGTTCAGCCATCGGAGTATCCCCGCTGTTGAAGCCCATGCCACACCATTGAGTGAAACCGTTCATCGGCCCAGGCCGGTGTGCACCTCGCGTCACGATCGAGCGACCAGCCCAGCAGCTCCATCAGCGCGCCGGCGAACATCTGCGACACGACCGCCACCGGAATGGCCAGCGTGTCCGGATCGGTGACCAGAATGCGAACACGCCGCTCGATGAGCCGGGCAAAGTGGCCGATGAACAGGTCGTCGATCACGTCTTTTTTCCCCGCCCGCTCCAGCGCCCGAACGAACTCACGGAACTCACGCACGTGGTACAGCAGCTCGGCGACGGGGGCGACTCGGCGCGTTCCCACGCTCACTTTGAGAAAATGGGCCTCAAGGGCGTCGAGGAAGCGCTCCGCGTCGGTCAGCAGCAGATCGTCCGTATTGCGAAAATGGGTATAGAACGTCGAGCGGCTGACGTGAGCCCGGTCGAGGACCTGCTGCACGGTGATCGCGTCGAAGTCTTCGGAGAGCATGAGCTGCACCAGCGCCTCGCCGAGCGCGAGCTTGGTGCGTCGAACGCGAAGATCGCCCTCGCGTCGCTCCAGGTCAGTGGTGTCGCCAGGATTCCGGACAGCGGCCGGTGATTTGTTCGTTATCTCACCCTCTCAGGCAAAGTGGCGGCACTACCACGATCGGATACGCGTACACTTGCCTACGCATTGTCGCGTACGAATGTGTCGCTCAATTGGAGGCCGGTCAATGAAACGCGATTCGATCTACGGAACGGCGCTAATCACCGGCGCGGCGGCCGGTATCCTCACAATGATGCTGCACCCAACCGGGCATCAGCTGTTCACGAACGTCCAGCGCATGACTACGGTCGTGATGGGAGTTCACGCGCTCGCCCTGACCGCCCAACCGATTTTGTTCTTTGGCGCGCTCGGATTGACGCGGGTCCTTTCGGATGAGACCGAGATTCCGATTGCCGCGCTGGTCGCGTACGGGTTTGCATCCGTGGCGGTCATGTGCGCGGCGGTCGCGAGCGGGTTCATCGCCCCCCACGTGGCGGCGGGGCTGGTCGCCGCCGACCCCGTGAATCGCCCGCTGTTCGATCTTCTGTTCCACTACACGGGCCAGATAAACCAGGCATTTGCCAATGTTTTTGTGGTGGCGTCGTCAGTCGCCGTCATATTGTGGTCGGTCGCGATCATCAGAACGCGGCGGCTCGAGCGTTGGGCGGGAGTGTTCGGATGCGTCGTGGGTGGAATCACGCTGATCATGCTTTTATCGGGACATCTGTCGCTCGACGTCCACGGATTCGGAGCGGTCATGTTCGGGCAGGGCACATGGCTGGCGATCGTGGGCGCGCTCATGATTCGGCGAGGGAAGCTGCCCTCAGTTTAGAGATGCAAAACGGGAGCGTCTCTCGACGCTCCCGTTTTGTTTGACTCTCGAGCTTCGCCTCAGGTGCAGACGATCGCACCACTGGAGTTGTCGCAAGTCTTGGCAGATTGCGAGTGCGACGCGGTCGCGGTCCAGCTAATTGGCGGGCCCGCATTCACCACCGCGTCAACGGTCACGTTCTGCGAAGGCGTAAAGCCCTGGAGGGGCGCAGCCATCGTCGCCGTTCCGGCGAAGTAGGCACCGTTGTTGTCAGCGGCGTACTGCTCTTCGTAGGTCGCGAGGTTGCGAAGGTCGGACTTCATCGCGGCGACATACGCCTTGTCCTTCGTATTGGCAAACTTCGGGATCGCGATCGCGGCAAGGATGCCGATGATCACGACTACGATAAGAAGCTCGATCAGCGTGAAGCCTTTCTTACTGAATGACATGGAGATCTCCTGAAAAACAAATGATATCGCGGGCGACTATCATTACGCCCAGCGCGGTGAGGGTAGCGATCCCGATAGTAGGGCAACCCCTACCAAGGCAACGGTCAGACCACCCTTAGCTATTTAGTTAAACCCTTACCAGACAATGGCTTAGCCAGCCTGTCATCCCCCGTCCGGGCGTCGAGCATGCGGCTTTTTGCAATTTCTTTGCATCTTGCATACGTCGGTACCGACGGAGATGCGTCGGGCACGACGCATCTGGCGGCGGACCGTAACGGATACTCTCCTTGAGCGTCCGGCGGCTTCACCGTGGATGCGCAATCCGTTTGGGGCAAGTGGCTGCACGTCGGTGGAAAGCGGATCCGAATACGTGCCCGCGGTTCGAGACTATCTTATCCAATCGATAATTGCCGAGAGGATGAGGCCTTGAAAGACGCATCAAAACCCGAGTCGGTCTTTTCGCGCCGGGATTTCGTCGTTCGTGCGGGGCAGGCCGGAATCGCGCTGTCGATCCTGCCACCAAGCCTGCGCGACCTGCTTCGAGTCCCTACGGACGGCGCATCGAGCGACGCGCTCGAACACGGAATCCTCACCGCGCCGGTTTCACCAGATCTCTACTCCGGCCTTCGCTGGCGCATGCTCGGCCCATTTCGCGGCGGACGTGTCGCGGCCGCGACGGGTGTGCCGGGCCGCCCCAACGAGTTCTACTTCGGCGCGGTCAACGGGGGAGTATGGAAAACGATCGACGGGGGGAGAACGTGGACACCGGTGTTCGATGGCCAGTCGACTGCATCAATCGGCGCGATCGCCGTCGCGCCATCCGCACCCGACACGATCTACGTCGGCAGCGGAGAATCCACACTGCGTGACTCCGTCGGTTACGGCAACGGCGTCTACAAATCGACCGACGCCGGCAAAACGTGGACGCACCTCGGACTCGACGAGACCCACCACATCGGCAAGATCGCCGTCGATCCGAAGAATCCGGACAACGTATTCGTCGCCGCGATCGGAAAGCTGTACGCGGCGAACAAGGAGCGCGGCGTCTTCCGCTCCCGGGATGGCGGGCGGACCTGGCAACATGTCCTCGGCGACGAGACCGTCGGTGCCGTAGAAGTGGTGATCGATCCCTCCAATTCACAGGTCGTTTACGCGGGACTCTGGAGCACCAGACGCCCGCCCTGGTTCACGTATGCGCCGACGAACGGCCCGGGGGGAGGAATCTTCAAGTCCACGGATGGCGGTGGCACCTGGACCCGACTCACTAACGGACTGCCGAAGGAGGGAATCGGAAGGACAGGCATCGCGATCGCGCCCACGAATCCGAATCGTGTCTACGCCATCGTGGACTGCCTCGTGCCCGACGCTCCGCCACAGGTCGAGCCTCCGCTGGGAACTCCGGCGCCACAGCCGGCTCCGGCGGGCGCGCGCCCGTCGAGCCCACCACCGGGGCAGGGCGGATTCTTCAAGTCCGACGATGCCGGCGCCACCTGGACGCGGCTCTCCAACGATCCCGCGCTCTGGGGACGGGGCTGGTACTTCGAGAAGATCGCCGTCGATCCCACCGATGCCGAAACTGTCTATGTGCCGAATGTCGCTGTGAACAGAACGCGGGACGGAGGCAAAACGTGGGTCGTGATCCGCGGATCTCCGGGCGGCGACGACTACCATCAGGCGTGGATCTATCCCACGGATCCGAACACGATGATAGTCGCCAGCGATCAGGGCGCCGTCATCACCCGGAATGCTCGAGCC
>JBGOTP010000473.1:0-3733 GCA_041476545.1 Vicinamibacteria bacterium
CCCCGCGGAATCGGCCTGCTCACCTTCAGTCAGGATCCGGGGATGTTCCTGGATCGCGTGCGGCCGCTGGTCAACACGCCGCCCTTTGCCGTGCTCACGCAAAAGCCCGAGTACACCATGCTCGGCCGGACGTACTCGATCGGGTACGAGCCGGATCTGAGGGAAATCCTGGTCGAGCGACCGCGCCGGACGGTGCTCAATCCGGCGTGGAACTGGGCCGTGTGGTATCCGCTGCGCCGAAGCGGACGCTTTGCGCAGCTGCCCGCCGACGAGCAGCGCGTCATCCTCGCCGAGCACGGGACCGTGGGGATGGCGTTCGGTGCGGGCGACTACGCGCACGACATTCGGCTGGCCTGCCACGGTCTGGACAGGGACGACAACGACTTCGTCATCGGCTTGATCGGCAAGGATCTCTATCCGCTGTCGGCCCTCGTGCAGACCATGCGGAAGACACAGCAGACGTCGTTGTATCTCGAGAAGCTCGGACCGTTCTTTGTGGGACGAGTTGTTTGGCAGAGCCCCGCGTAGAACGGAGCCCTCAGCCCCAGCCCTCCAGCCCTTTAGCCCTTAACCTAATGTCCTCCGTGGTGTAGCGCCTTGGTGGCCTCTTCAACGAACGTCTCGATGTCCGCCGCCGGGCGTGCGCCGGTCGTGCGGGCCACTTCGCGGCCATTCGCAAAGACCGCCATGGTCGGGATCGAGCGAATCGTAAAGCGCTGACCCAGATCCGACAGCACGTCGGTATTCACCTTCACGACGAGGAAGCGGCCCACGTTGCGGCGGGCGACTTTTTCCAGTTCCGGGCCCACCATTCTGCAGGGGCCGCACCAGGGCGCCCAGTAGTCCACGACGATCGGCAGCGACGCGCAACCGACCAGCGTGTCGAAGTCTTCCGTCCTCGCGACCTCGAGCGGCGTCGATGGCGGGGCGAGGTCGTGTTTGCACTGGCCGCACCGGACGGTGTCGCCAGGCCGATCCCACGCGAGCCGATTCTTCTGTCCGCACGATGCGCAGGCCACGATGAGGCCACGATCATCAACCTCGAGAATCATCCGTTGCCGCACTTCATTCAAGGCGCTCCGTTCGTCATCGCGCCGGCCACTCCCGAGTCCCTATCGGCTATCGAATCTCGTCGGCGAGGAGCGCCACGCCCAGCGCGTAGGCGTGCGCGCAGTTGTAGGCGAGCAGCACGTCGTAGTTGCGGTAGACGAGAAAATGTCGCGTCTTGCCGGAGACGAGCGCCGCAGGCAGTTCGCTCGACGGCAACGGCCGGCCGTTCACCGCGAGCACGCCCATCTGGCTCCACTCCGAGAGCGGCAGACTGACGGTCATGTCGCGAGTGGCCTGGCAGGTTCCGGCGCGTCGCCCGACCTGTGACGCGATGCGCGCCGCCGCGGCCTTTGGCACCCGAACCTCACGGCCCCACAACTGTCCGCTGGTCCAGCCGTAGCCCTTCAGGTAGTTGGCAATGGACGCAAACGTGTCGGCCGGTGACGCCCAGATGTCCTTGCGTCCGTCGCCATCGAAATCCTCGGCGTACTGGAGGTATGTCGATGGCATGAACTGCGGCTGACCCATGGCGCCCGCCCACGATCCGCGCATCTTGGTGATCTCGATGTCGCCCCGGTTGAGGATGTCGAGTGCACTGAAGAGTTCCCGTCGGAAGAGCGCCGATCGTCGAGGATCCCAGGCGAGCGTAGCCAGTGCCTCCACCGTCGGACGAACACCGCTGAACTTGCCGAAGTTCGACTCGGCTCCCCAGATGCTCACGATAATTCGCGCGGGGACGTTGTACTTCTCGGCCACGCGGTCGATGAGCGTCCGATGGGCCGTGTACATCTCGCGGCCGGTCTTGATGATCGATGGCTTGAGATGTCCGGCGAGATAGGTTTCGAGCGGGAGAACGGTTTCGGCCTGCGAGCGATCGCGCTCGATGACGACGGGCAGGGGTTCGGTGATGTTGCCAAGGGCGACATCGACAATTTCCTGGCGGACGCCGCGCGCCAACGCCTCGGTGCGCACGTCGGCGAGCCAGTCGCTGAAGGATGGCGGTGCCGGTGGAACTGCTGGCGTCTGGTCCTGTGCACCGCGAACCGTCAGGCCCGCGATGACAACCATGGCCAGAGCGAAGGTGACCCGGGCGCGCATGACGCAGTGTACAACGAGAGGGCCAAAGGCTGGAGCACCTGCAGCCCTTAGCCCTTTTGGATCGTCGCCCTGCCGAGGCACAATGGCTCCCGATGCCACACCTCTTCGATCCGCTCACTCTTCGTGGACTCACTCTTCCCAATCGCGTCCTCGTGTCGCCGATGTGTCAGTACTCGAGCGTCGACGGTCTCGCCAACGACTGGCACTTCGTCCATCTGGGCACGCGAGCCATCGGCGGCGCCGGGCTGGTCTTCACGGAAGCGACCGCGGTCACCGCCGACGGTCGCATCAGTCCGGAGGACCTGGGCATCTGGAGGGATGATCACACGGCCGGGCTCGACCGGATCGTGCGCTTCGTGCGTGCGCAGGGCGCGGCCGCGGGCATTCAACTCGCGCACGCGGGACGCAAGGCCAGCACGTACCGGCCGTGGTCCGGTCACGGTCTCCTGCCGGAGAGACGAGGCGGCTGGCAGGCCGTTGGGCCGACGTACGAGTCCTTCTCCGAAGGCTATCCCGTCCCGCGGGCGCTGAGCATTCCGGAGATCGCCGGCATCGTCCGGGCGTTCGCGGATGCCGCGCGCCGCGCCCTCGCGGCGGGCTTCGACGTGATCGAGGTGCACGCCGCGCACGGCTACCTCGTTCACGAATTTCTGTCGCCGCTCAGCAATACGCGCACGGACGAGTACGGGGGGTCGCTCGACAATCGCCTTCGCTTCTGTCTCGAGATCGTGGAGGCCGTGCGAGCGGTCTGGCCCGAGCGTCTGCCCCTGTTCATCCGTATTTCCTGCACGGACTGGATGCCGGATGGATGGGATGTCGACCAGGCCGTTGAACTCTGTCGGCGCCTGCGCGATCGCGGCGTCGATCTCGTCGATTGCTCGTCGGGGGGCAACGTGGCGGGCGCGAAGGTTCCGGTAGGGCCGGGATATCAGGTGCCGTTTGCCGAACGCATCAGGCGCGAGGCTGGCGTCGCAACCGGAGCCGTGGGGTTCATCACCTCTCCCGATCAGGCCGATGCCATCATTCGAGAGGGCCGCGCCGACTGCGTGCTGCTCGCGCGCGAACTGCTCCGCGATCCGTACTGGCCGCTTCGTGCCGCGCGCGAACTCGGACACGCTGTGTCCTGGCCGTCCCAGTATCTCCGAGCCGCGCCGTTGGAAACCCTGCCGCGACAGCCGCGCTAGGGGTGCTCGATCACCCTCAGGTCCATCGTCTTGGTCTCGCCGGAATTGAGCACGAACGTCACGGCTGAATCGCGCAGCCTGTTCAGGAACTCCGGGTCGAACTGCTCGCCAGGTTCCAGGTAGTCGAGCGCCGCTCCATAGTAGTTGCCGCCCGGCACGCGAATGCGGAACCGCCCTTCCTGATCCGGCCGGCTCACGTTGATCATGCGGGTCGTCGGCGTCCAGCGCTCGCGATCCTGTGAGAACACCACCACGACGTAGTCACGGGAGGGCTGTCCCTTGTTGTCGGTGACGGCACCCGTCAGTGTCGTCGGCTGATTCGTCAACTCGATCTCGACATTGCTGACGTCCTCGGTGGGCTTGAAGTCGAAGCCCGACTCCGTGACGTCTTCGCCCTTCAC
>JBGOTP010000474.1:0-3729 GCA_041476545.1 Vicinamibacteria bacterium
ACGAGGCGCCAGCCCACAGCCCAGTTCTGGGCTTGCATCTGCTCGCTCCAGCGGAGGGCACTCGTCCAATCGCCGAAGTCTCGATGCCCCAGCGGACGGCCGTTGATGAACCAGACGACGACCGCTCCGTCCGCGCGTGGGCCAATCATGGCATGAGACAGCAGGCCACCGGGGCGCCACATTCGCCACATGACCGTCGGCTCGTTATACCCCAATCGAATCGGCGTCTCGGGCACCCCTCACCCCGAGGCAAGGGTGATACCAGTCCCGGGGTCCCGTTTCTCAAGGGAAGCGCGATGCCGGTCGCTGAACGTTACCCGACGCGGAGACAAAGGTGGCGGCCACCGCACTATTTCCTTTTGGCGCCCTCCCCGGTGGCGGACTTGTCATACCGCGTTCCGTGAGACGCCACCACTTGCCAGCGGCCGTCCTTCTTCACCCAGACGTCCGTGAAGTGATAGTGACCACTGATATCTTTCCCGTCGTATTTGCTCTTCTCTTCCTGACTGGTGAAGCTCACGGCTGTCGTTCCGTAGACATTCACTGAGGCTTCGTCCAAGTCCATCTTGTCGACAATGTACTTGGCGTCTTTGATCTCCTGAATCGCATTTGTTTTCGTGTACGTGTGCGCGGTTGGACTCGTTCCGGCGAAGTCGTCGGCAAGCAGACGATCGAGCGTCGCGGTATCTTTCTTCTCAATTGCCGCGACCCAGTCTTTTTCCAACTGAATGATTGTGGCCTCCACATCCTCGGCCGGCGCGGGAGCGGCAGCCGCGGAAGTCGCCGAAGTCGCCGCCGCAGTCTGGGGCTCTGGAGCTTTGGTGCAGGACCATGCCCCGAGGGTCACGACCAGTCCTGCGAGTGGCAGCATTCCATATCTCATGTTCATATTCATCTCCCCAAACGCCAACAGGTCATGGCCGGTTCACCAACGAGCCGAGGCATCCGATCACCTCCAGACATCAGTGCCGGACCGGGATGCACCAATCCTGCCAGCGGGGCGCTCTCTTGAACGACGGTTGGTTGAACGGCTGGTCGCGCCCACGAGAGCCGCCAGCGCGCGCGCTTGAGAGCGTGCCGCGAATTTTTCTCGGGATGGCTGGGAAAATTCCCGTGGCGGGTCAGTTTGGCTGCCAGCGACTCCGAAGTGCCCACGGAGTTCCTCATCGCCCTCCAAAGGCCAGGGCTGCAAGTCGGCGTCGCGTGGTGCTCGCCACGAGGTGCCGCCCGGCGGACGTCTCAACGGGACGTGATGTCCAGCGGGATCCGTCGTCACTGCCAACCGTTGGAGGCGCGCTGGCGCGAACGGCGAGGGAACGCGGCGAGCGCTTCAGAGTCGCTGGACAGCCGATTTACCGGGTTCGCGGTTTCCTGGCACCGTCGATCACCACGCCGTCCGCCAGAGGAATGGTGAGCGCGATCCGATCGTCCGGGCCGAAGTTTCGTGTGATGTGGCCCTTGCCGGTCGTGTCTTCAATCAGGTTGATGTGTCCAGGACCAGCGGCGACATGAACGCCTCCTGATACCTCGACCTCCGAATTACCGGAGAGCGTGATCACAAACTGCCGTGCCGGACCCGTGTGCCATCCGGGCGCATCAGCGTCCGTGGCGGCGGTATTGCGAGGATTTGCCCCAGCCGTCGGCGGCCGCACGCTGAATTCCGCGCCGGTGGCTTTCAACATGTCCGTCGCGCCACGAGCGTTCAGGCCCAGTTCAATGTCTTCGGCGTGGGCCAGGCCGTCCGGCCCCGTGAAGATCCGCGTGATCACAACGCCTGTGCGCCCCTGCGCCACTGCGACATCGCGATCGGTGCCGCCTCGCCACATCACAACGAAGCCGCCAACGAGGACCGTGAGCACCAACGTCTTCGCCTTGAATCTCATGAGCATCCTCCGTCTTGACTACTCCCTCCAGGGATCGAGTGACATGATAGCGTCTAACGTTGACACGCGCGTCCCTCGTGACTGATACTTCCCATCGCCTAACGATGGGAGTCACGAACCAGCCACGCGATCTGCTGCCCGGCACGCTCGATCTGCTCGTGCTGAGATCGCTTCAGCAGGGCCCGATGCACGGCTACGGGATCGCGCAATACCTTCGGATTCAGTCGCAGGAGGTCCTGCGCGTCGGCGAGAGCTCGCTCTACCCGGCGCTTCAGCGACTGCTGCAGAACGGGTGGGTCAAGAGCGAGTGGGGCGTGTCCGACAACAACCGGCGCGCGCGCTACTACGAGCTGACCGCGGCCGGCCGCAAACACCTCGCGGCCGAGCGCAAGGGCTTCGATCAGATCTTCGGCGCCATTCGGCGCGTGCTCGAGGCCTAGACGCGTGGATCGCATGACGACGTGAGCGGCTTCCTTCGCGGCTTCGCGCTTCGCCGCTTCGCCTCGTTCATCCGCCGCCGAGGCGTGGAGCGCGAGCTTGCCGAAGAACTGCAGTTTCATCGGGCGATGGCCGAACGCGATCTTCGTCGCGCGGGCGTGCCCGAGAACGACGTGGTCCACGCGGCCGGCCGGGTGATGGGCAACACGACGCTCGCCCGGGAGGATGCTCGCGCGCTCTGGGGCTACCCGCGGCTCGAGAGCCTCTGGCAGGACGTTCGGCACGGCGTCCGAAGCCTTCGCCGCAGTCCCGGCCTCGTCGCCGTCAGCGCGTTGTCGCTCGGGCTTGGCATCGGCATCAACACGCTCCTGTTTGCGGGCGTGACTGTCGTGTACGGGCACCAGCCGACGATGACCGATCCGGATCGGCTGGTGGGAGTTGAGCCGGGAAACGCGAATCAGTTCTCCTATCCCGACTATCAGGACCTCTTGCGGCGCGGCATTTTCGCTGACGCGTTGGGCTTCAGGACCGCGGGCTTGAACCTCAGCTCGCAGGACCGCGTGGTGCCCGTGGGCATCCTCGCGGTCACGGCCAATTTCTTCGATGTGCTCGGCGTGCAGGCACGACTCGGCCGCACGTTCTCGGCGGCGGACGCGGCAGCCGAGCGCGAACCACGCGTCGTCGTCATCACGCACGCGTTCTGGCAGGGCCGCATGGGGGCGGATCCAGGCGCCATCGGGCAATCGCTCCCCCTGAACAATGAGCCGTTCACCATCGTCGGTGTCCTTCCGGAAGACTACCGCGCGGTCACTGGCTGGATGGGACCGCAGCTGTACGTCCCGATCAGCAGGTTGATCCTGCCGAGTATCGGCAAGCGCGGAAGTCCGAGCCTCACTGTCATGGCCCGGCTCGCTCCGAATGGCACCGCCGCGCAAGCACAGGCTGCGGTCACCTCCCTTGGCGCGTCCCTCGAGCGGGCGTATCCGGAGTGGGACGAGGGGATGGGGCGGCCGGCGAGTGTGTTTCCGGCCGAGGCGATGCAGTTTCGCGGCACGCCGGCGCAGTTCTTTCTCCTCGGGGGCCTGTTGTGGGCCAGCGTCGGTCTCGTCCTGATCATTGCGAGCGTCAACGTCGCGGGGCTGCTCCTGGCGCGCGCCGCCTATCGACGCAGCGAGATGGGGATCCGTATGGCGCTTGGTGCCGGCCGCGGACGGCTCGTGCAGACGCTGCTCGTCGAGAGTCTTCTGCTGGTGCTGGCTGGGGCTGCCGTTGGCCTGCCGCTGGCGTTCGCGCTCGGTCAGGCCCCCTGGAGCGGCGCGATGACGCCGTTTCAAGGCGCGATGACACTCGACAGCAGGCTGCTGCTGTTCGCGCTGGCGCTCGTCACGATCACGACCGTGTTCTGCGG
>JBGOTP010000475.1:0-3726 GCA_041476545.1 Vicinamibacteria bacterium
AAGACGACAAGTTGACGGTGTCGCGTGCGCGTAAGATTCAGAAGTTCCTGTCGCAGCCCTTCTTCGTCGCCCAGCAGTTCACGGGCCTCGAAGGCAAGTACGTGACGATTGCCGACACGATCCGGGGCTTCAAGGAGATCGTCGAAGGCAAGCACGACGAGATCCCCGAGCAGGACTTCTTCCTGGCGGGCACGATCGACGACGTCATCGAGAAGTTCCGGAAGCGCAAGGCGGCCTGAAACGCGGATTCGAGGCTAGAGGCTAGAGGCTGGAGACTGGGGAATTGGCGCTACCGACACATCTTCACCTGCAGATCGTCTCCGCCGATCGCTCGCTTGTCAGCGAGCAGGTCGACGAGGTCGAGATTCCCGGCGCCGATGGCTACTTCGGCGTTCTGCCCGGCCATACCCCGCTCCTGGCCCTGCTCGGCGCGGGAGAGCTCTGGTACCGCCAGGGACAGGAGACACAGTACCTCTCAATCGCGTTCGGATTCGCCGAGGTGCAGCCAGATCGGGTGACGGTCCTGGCCCAGATCGCGGAACGGGCAGGCGAGGTCGATGTGACCCGTGCTCAGGCGGCCTTGAAGCGCGCTCAGGGGCGGCTCGCCAGCCCGTCGGCGGACATGGACTTCGAACGGGCACGCATCGCCATGCTCAAATCGTTGATCCGCCTGCAGGTCGCGAGTCGCGCTAGAATTCGTTCGTAGTTGTTCTCCAACCTTGCTCGACTCTTCCGCTACCGCGGTCTGATTCTGAGCCTCGTCGCGCGCGAACTGAAGGCGCGCTATCGAGGTTCGGTCCTTGGATTCCTGTGGTCGTTCATCAACCCGCTGCTGCTTCTGGGCGTGTACTGGTTCATCTTTACGACCATCCTTCCTAATCGGACGGAGGGTTTGCAGCCATACGCCCTGTTCATGCTCTGTGGCATTCTTCCGTGGACCTGGTTCTCGGCATCGCTGACCGAAGCCTCGAATTCACTGATCGCCGGGGGCAACCTGATCAAGAAGGTCCTCTTCCCGGCAGAAGTGCTTCCGCTCGTCAGCGTCCTGGCGAACCTGGTTCATTTTCTGTTGCCGCTGCCCCTGGTGATCGCTTTGCTCGTATTCGTTCACCGCAGACCCGAACTTGCGGGATTGTTGTGGCTTCCCATCGTCGTGGTGGTCCAGTTCGTGTTTACCGCGGGGCTGGCGTTGATCCTCGCGGCTCTCACCGTGCACTTCCGCGACATTCGCGACATCCTCACCAACGTGCTGATGTTGTGGTTCTTCACGACGCCCATCATCTATTTCTACCTCCAGCCTGAATTCCGCAAGTACAAGCTCTTCTTCGACGTCAATCCGGTGGCTCACCTGGTCATCTCGTACCAGGAAATTCTCTTTCTCGAGGGCGGTTTCGGGCACTGGAAGTGGCTGCTGGCGCTCGGCGTCGCCTCGAGCGGTGTCTTCCTGGCTGGATATTGGCTGTTCGATCGGCTGCGTGACTCGTTCGCGGAGATCGTGTGACTCCGGCGATTGAACTCGTCAACGTGTCAAAGGTCTACCGCCGGTACACCGGGCAGCACTTCGCGACGCTCAAGAGTGCCCTGCTGCAGCGAAGCGTTTTGCGGGATCTTCAGCCGGACCAGACGTTCCTGGCGTTGAACGATGTCTCGTTCAGCGTGCCGAAAGGATGCACCTACGGTGTCATTGGACGCAACGGTTCAGGGAAGAGCACGGCGCTCAAGATCGTTGCTGGCATCACGAAGCCGACGAGCGGCACGGCTCGAGTCGAAGGTCGCGTCTCCGCGCTCATCGAGCTCGGCGCGGGCTTCCATCCCGAAATCTCAGGCCGCGAGAACGTATTTATCAACGGCATCATGCTCGGACTCAGCCGCCGCGAGGTCCAGCGGCGATTCGACGAGATTGTCGACTTTGCGGAGGTCCGCGACTTCATCGACGCGCCGGTGAAGACGTACTCCTCGGGCATGTACATGCGTCTGGGATTCGCCGTCGCCATCCACGTCGATCCGGATGTGCTCCTTGTGGACGAGGTGCTCGCGGTCGGCGACGAGGGGTTCACCCACAAGTGCCTGGACAAGTTCGCCGAATTCAGGCGCCGCGGCAAGACGATCCTGATCGTCACGCACTCGCTCGCCATCGTCGAACGCCTGTGTGACCAGGCGCTCTGGCTCGAGCACGGTCATCCCGGCGCGAGCGGCGACCCTCGGCGCGTCATCGACGCGTACCTGACCGCCGTCGAAGTGGGGGAAGGGGAGTTTCTGGCGAGCGCAGCCAGGAAAGCCGTCGTCGCCAAGCCGGGACGCGCCGACGCGACCGATGCGCCCGCGTCACGCGATGCGGGGTCGCCTCCTGACATGTTTCAGGCGGTCGAAGGGCGTTGGGGATCGCGCGCGGTGGAGATCACTGACGTCTCGCTGCTCGACGGCAGAGGAGAGCCTTGCTTCGTCTTTCATTCCGGTGATCCGCTGTCAGTGCGGCTGAAAGCGCGCGCAACCCAGCCGACCGACGACTTCGTGTTCGGCGTGAGTCTCTTCAACGCCGACGGCGTCTGCTGCTATGGGACCAATACGTACCTGGAGGAGATGGAACCCGAGCAGCTGACCGGCGACGTGGAAGTCGCGTTTCACATCCGGAGTCTCGAGCTCGTCGAGGGCACCTACAAACTCGACGTGGCGGTCCATAAGAAAGATGGCTATCCGTTCGACTACCACCGCCTGCTGTATACCTTCCGGGTCACATCGCGCACGCACGACCTCGGCATCTACCGGCCCGAGCACCGGTGGACGTTTTCAGCGGGCGTGCAGTTCAAGGCGACAGAACACGAAGATCAATAGTGCCACACGCAATCACTAGAGGAGACGCGACAGCATTCGTCGGTCGTCTACGATCCGCTGGGAAGATCGTCGTGTTTACAAATGGTGTGTACGATCTGCTGCACCCTGGCCACGTTCGCTACCTTCAGGACGCGCGCCGGCTGGGCGACGCCCTGGTCGTCGGCGTCAACTCGGATCACTCGGTGCGCGCCAATAAAGGCAGCGGCCGGCCGATTGCTCCGCAGGCCGAGCGGGCCGAGGTTGTCGCAGCGTTGGCGTGCGTGGACGCTGTTGTGGTATTCGACGAGGACACGCCGCAGGACATCATCATGGCGTTGCAGCCTGACGTGCTCGTCAAGGGCGCGGACTGGGCGGAGGACGCAATCGTGGGCCGCGACGTTGTCGAAGCTCGCGGTGGCCGGGTGGTGCGGATTGCCGTCGAGCCGGGGTACTCCACGACGGCGATCATTGAAAGGATCAGGAAGTGTCCACCTTTTCCCTGAACCTCCGTGCGACGCTGAAGTCGGCCATCGCGCGCAGCGGCGTGGATGCACCCTCGGCGGTCGTTTCTGGTCTCACGTCGTCCGCCAAGGCGCTCTTCGTTGCCGCTGCTGCCCACGCGATGCCGAGCGGCGCCGTGCTCTATGTCGTTCCGAGCGACGGCGACCTCGAGGAGACGGCCGGCGACGTCTCCTTCTTTCTGTCGGCACTCGAGGGTCTCTCGGATGTGGCCGCGGACCGGGCGATTCTGTCGTTCCCCTCGCATGAGGTCGACCCGTACCGCGGGATGGCACCGCACCTCGGAGTGACCTCCGCCCGTGCGCGAGCGCTACATGGCCTCGTCACCGGAACCGCACGCGTCATCGTGGCGTCGGCGGCGGCGCTGCTCCCGCGCGTCAGCGCGCCGGAGCGGCT
>JBGOTP010000476.1:0-3699 GCA_041476545.1 Vicinamibacteria bacterium
ACCGACGGGTTCCACACCAAGCGCGACGGCATCATGGCCAAGTGTCCCTCTAAGTACGATGCAGCCACCAAGAAGGTCGGCTAGCCATGGCTTCCCTGGGGACGTTCCTGCTGCTCGCCGCTTTCGTGACGTGCAGCTACGCCGCGGTTGCGGCGGTCGTCGGGGCGCGTCGCGGTTCACGCCGGCTGATTGAGAGCGGCATCGGCGCCTTCTATCTGATTACGGCGATCATGGGCGTCGCGTCGGCGGTCATGATTAATGCGTTTGTCACGAACGACTATTCGATCAAGTACGTCGCCCATTACTCGGAGAGCGTCCAGCCGCTGTTTTACAAGATCACGTCGTACTGGGGCGGGCTCGACGGCTCGATCATGTTCTGGGTGTCGCTGCTCTCGGTCTTCGGGTCGTGCGCGGTCTATGTGAATCGGGAGCGCTATCGCGAGCTGATTCCGTATGTCGTCGCGATCATCTCCACCGTCCAGATGTTTTTTCTTTTTCTGATGGTGGTGCACAAGAACCCCTTCACGACCTTCCTCACAACGCCGCCGGCTGACGGCGCGGGCCTGAACCCGGTCCTGCAGAATTACTGGATGGTGATCCATCCGCCGTCCCTGTACACCGGCTTTGTCGGAATGACGATTCCCTACGCGTTCGGGATGGCGGCGCTGATTACGGGCCACCTGGACGACGCCTGGCTGCGCGCCGTGCGCCGCTGGACGATGTTCGCGTGGCTGTTTCTCTCGTTCGGCCTCACGCTCGGCATGATCTGGGCGTACGAGGAACTGGGCTGGGGCGGATTCTGGGCCTGGGATCCGGTCGAGAACGCCGGACTGCTCCCGTGGTTCACCGCCACGGCGTTCCTGCACTCGGTGATGGTGCAGGAGCGGCGCAGCATGCTGCGCGTGTGGAACGTGACACTCGTCATTCTCACGTTCTTCCTGACCATTTTCGGGACGTTCATGACGCGCTCCGGCGTCGTGCAATCGGTGCACGCCTTTGGCGAAGACCCGACGCTGGCGAGGCTCTTCACCGGTTTCATGGTGACAATTCTGGTGTTCAGCTTTGGCTGGGTCATTTATCGGTTGCCGCTCCTGCGGGCCAGAAACGACCTCGACTCGTGGATGTCGAGGGAGGCGGCGTTCCTCGTCAACAACTGGATCCTGCTGTTCTGCGCGTTCTTCATCCTGTTTGTGACGATGTTCCCGACGTTGAGCGAGGCGATTCGCGGCGAGCGCCTCAGCGTGGCGGCGCCCTTCTACAACAAATGGATGGCGCCCATCGGGCTGATCCTGCTGTTCCTGACGGGTGTCGGTCCGTTGCTCGGATGGCGGAAGAGCACGCTCGCGAGTGTGCGCGACTCGCTGATGTGGCCGACCATCTCCTTGGTCGTTGTCGGCGGCGCCACTCTGGCGGGAGGCTTCCGTTTCTGGCCGACCGGACTCTGCTTCGCGCTCTGCGGCTTCGTGATGGGGACGATCGTCCAGGAGTTCTGGCGGGGCACGAACGTCCGGCGCGGCGCGACCGGCAGCGATTTCTTTACCTCGCTCGTCGGGCTCGTGGGTCGCAACAAACGGCGCTACGGCGGATACATCGTCCACGTCGGCGCGGTCATGTTCTTCCTGGGCTGCGCCGGTCAGACCTACAAGCAGGACAAGCAGCTGCTCCTCAAGCCGGGCGAGGAGACGACGCTCGATCGCTTCACGGTTCGCCACGATTCGATTGCGGTGACCGATGACGGTCAGAAGCAGATGGTCACGGCGACCGTCACGGTCTTCGAAAACGGCAAGCCGATCCAGCAGATGCACCCGGGCAAGTGGTTCTTCCACAAGCACGAGCAGGAGCCGCCGACGACAGAGGTCGCGATTCGCCGGATGCCGGGGGAGGATCTGTACGTCGTGCTGGCGAATTTCGACCTTGCCACGCAGACCGCCAGTCTGCAGATCGTCATCAACCCCCTGGTGAACTGGATTTGGTTCGGGTTCGGGATGCTGGCGTTCGGCACCGGCATCACGCTCCTGCCCGAGCGCACGTATTCCTTCGCGCTGGCCAAGCTGCCGGCCGATGCCGCGACGACGGCTGGAATCCTGCTCCTGATGTTCATGCTGAGCGGATCGTCGCTGCTGGCGCAGCACGCGGTAACGCCCTCGATTGCGCCGGTGCTGCCACGGAACGAGATCGAGCGGCGTCTGGGTCAGCGGCTGGTGTGTCTGTGCGGCGCCTGCGGGAAGGAACCGATCGGTGTGTGCGCGTGCGACTACGCCAAGGGTATCCGCCTGCAGATTGCCGGGCTCGTCGACCAGGGCAAGATCGAAGATCAGATTCTGCAGCACTTCATCGTGCAGTACGGCAGTCAGGAATTGCTCGGCGCGCCGCTCGACGAGGGATTCAATCGCCTCGCGTGGCTGTTTCCGTATCTGGCCGGAGCGGGCGGTGTCGTGGCCATCGGCTTTGCCGCGGTGCGGTGGTCCCGGCGCGACGGATCCGCGACTGCCGACCCGCTCCCTGCCGCCGACAGCGAACTGACCGAACGCCTCGACGATGAACTCCGAAACCTCGACTGAGACGGTCCGCGCTTCGGCAAGCTCAGCGCGTCCTGAGCCTGTCGAAGGACGGCTTCAGCCGGACCGGGGCTCGGATCAATCGCTTCAACCCTGGCAGTTCTTCGTTCTGGCCGCGCTTACCTGCGCAACGGTCGTCACGTTCATTGTCCGCGGACAAGGTGTGGGCTCCGTGGTCCTCCTGACGATCCTCATGGGTGCGGCCGCGCTCGTCGGGCTTGCCGTCTTGAGGACGGTCAGGCCTCTTGTCAGCGAGCGTGACGATCGCACCGTGATGATTGGGGATCGAACGCGCGCCGCGCTGGAACGAGAGAAGATGCTCGCCCTTCGCGCGATCAAGGAGCTCGAGTTCGACCACTCCATGGGAAAGATCTCCCATGAAGATTTTCGCGAGATGGATGCGCGCTTGCGCGCGCGGGCGATCCGCCTGTTGCAGCAGCTCGACGCGGGTACCGGGTATCGCGATCGCGTCGAACGCGACCTGGCGAAGCGCCTCGGGCAAGTGAAGGATCAGGTGGCAAGCGTACGCGGGGCGGACCTTCCAAGTCCGCCTGACGGTGTGGCACAGACCTGCGCGAGCTGCTCGACAGCGAACGATCCGGACGCGAAGTTCTGTAAGTCGTGCGGCCGGGCGCTCTAGCTGCGCGAGCCCGCCACAGTGGACACGATGGACACAAAGGGAACGTCTTTTAGACACTGGTCACAAGGGCTTTTGCTACTGGTGCTCTGTGTCCTTGGCGTCCTTCGTGGTGAATCGACGTTGTTACGCGCCCAGATCGCCATGCCCGATCCGAAGCAGATGTCGGGCATCCCTCGCCCGGATCCGGCACTCGCGGCGGGCAGCATGACGGTCCGCGTCATCCGGGGATCGCTCTCGAACAACATCGCCAATCAGCCGGTGGATTTGCACGTTGGCGACAAAGTGCGGACGGTCAAGACCGATGCCGACGGCCGGGCGCAGTTCGACAAATTGCCCGTGGGTGCATCGCTCAAGGCCGTCGCCGTCGTGGACGGCGAACGGCTGGAATCGCAGGTCTTCCCGGCGCCGGCTTCGGGGGGCATTAGCCTGATGCTGGTCGCGACCGACAACGAGAAAGACGCACGGGCGGCGGAAGTGGCGATGGCCCCCGCCGTGACCGGT
>JBGOTP010000477.1:0-3686 GCA_041476545.1 Vicinamibacteria bacterium
AGCGCTGCACCAGCTCGCGCAGAAGTGCGATTACACCCACGAGGACATGGCGCGGAAGCTCGGAAGATCCAGGACGGCGATCACCGAATCGCTGTCGCTGAAGAATATGCCGGACGAGGTCCGCAACCTCTGTCGGCTGGCCGACATTGCATCGAAGTCGACGCTGCTGCAGATCGTCCGGCAGGCCGACCCAAAGAAGATGCTGGCGCTGGTCGAACGCCTGGTCAGCGGCGGCAATGGTGTCACGCGCCAGGACGTCCGGAAAGAAACCAAGATGAGGTCCGGGCGGCCGAAGTCGTTTATCTTTGCCTTCAAGCCGCCGACGAAGCACTTCCATCTCCGGATGAGTTTCCGCAAGGTCAGGGTCGACAAGGGTGAGATCATTTCGGCGCTCGAGGCGATCATCAGGGAGCTGCGCGCGTCGAAGTAGGGCACAGGCCAGCGGACATGCAGGTCCAGATCCCGCCAGTAGTTAACATAACATCTATTATGCGACGTTAGTGGTTTACTTGGAGAATCACCGCCCCGAGGCTACGCGCTCCAGTTTCTCAACGGAAACTGCTCGTCCGGTACCTCGATCTCGATCGGCCGATGACGAGGCTGGTGCTCGATCTCCGTGCCACTGTGATTGAGGGCGACAATGAAGCTGAGCGTCGCGTGGGCAGCGGCGTCAAGGCACCGGAACGGAAGACGGACCTCGAGCACGCGGCCCACCGCGGCCTGGATGTCAGGGCAGCTTCGTGCCGCCGGCCCGCCGTCTGCCCCTGCGTCGATGAGCCGAACCTCGGGCATCCCGGTTCCGATCGCAACCGTGACGCGACAGCCTGCGGGCCTCAGGAAGTTCACGCTGAGTTCGCGGTCGTCGGCCAGCAGGTCGATCATGGGCGTCGACGCGGCCACCCTGAGATACAGGTTCTCCACGTCGAAACCGAACTCAATGACCGTTATCGATGCGCCGCGGTCCGTGACCTCGTGCATCGTGTCCCCAACAGGCACGACCTCCACCAACCCCGCGCCACGCCACTCGAAATAGTTCGTCACCTCGCCGTCGATGACCGGGTGGATGAAACCGGTTGGCGCCTGGATCTCTACCGGTGGCGGCTGCGTGGTGATATTGCTGACGTACAGCTCCTCGGGCACCGGCTTCCCAAGCGCCCGGTAGATGTTGATGACGTGGCGCCGAAACAGCTCGTCGAACGTGCGGTCGTGGTCCGACGAGTGGTCGTCGCCGTACCACCAGAACCAGTCGGAGCCTTCGGCCATCAACACCTCCTCCCACGCCCGGGCGAGTGATTCCTCCGGGACACCCGATGCGGCATCGAGCGCGCGGCGCGCATCCGCCAGCTGGCCCCACGCGCACTGATCGTCGGGATGGCCGATCCAGATGTAGAAGTCCGCGTTGATCCACGACCCTGGGAAGATCGACGGCAGCGCGTCCTTCGGCGCCGTACACGCCTCGGCCATCGTCACGGTTTTCAGCTGGGGATGAGAAGCGAGCCGGCCGTAGAGGGCGCGCAGGAAGGGACGGCCCTGAGCTTCGAAGTGCTCCCAGGCATTCTCACCGTCGAGGATCACGAAGACGGTCGCCTCTCCCCCGGCGGTGCGCGACGCGTAGCGCGCGCCCGCGTCCACCAGTCGCTGCACGAAGTCCTCGGCGGCCGACTCCGCTGGCCAGGACGCGTAGCTGAATCCAATCAGGTCCGACAGCAAGTGGTCGCGGAACCCGCACACGACCTGCCGTCCCTCCTGGCCGACACGATAAGGTCGGTAGAGCGATTCCGGCTGTTCGACGTGGCCGTGGCCGTCGCGGGTGAACTCGCGCCCGATGGTCTTCGCGAGAATCTGCTCGTCAGTGCCCATCCACCGGAACCCGGCGTCCGCGACGAGGGGCACCATCGCATCCGAGACCGAGCCTTCCGAGGGCCAGAGACCGTCGGGCCTGCGTCCGAAGAGCCGCTCGTGCAGGGCCACGGCTCTCGAGAGCTGCTCCGCCGCGTCTTCCGGACGGCGGAAGCGCTCACGCGGCATCCGGGAGGTCGGATGCGTGCGGAGGTAGACGTCGGTATCGCACAGCAGCGGCAGGATCGGGTGGTAGAAGGGCGACGTGGAGATCTCAATCTGCCCTCGCGCGGCGGCGTCGCGGTATTCGGGCACAACCTTTCGCAGCAGCTCGAGCTCCACCGCACGCAGCGTCGCCTTGTCTTCTTCCGTGAAACGCCGCCCCTTCGCGACCAGCGCGCGGATACGCGCGTCACGTTCGAAATAGTCCCGATCGATCCACACAAGCTTGTGCCAGACCTGCAGGTCGCGAAGGTCGTCGGTGGAAAACTGCGCCGCCTGGCTGCGCGCGCTGAGGCCGGCGCCGTTGCTCTCGCGCCGGGCAAGCAGCTCCGCGTAACGCGGATACGGGTCGATCATGCGCGGCCGATGCGCGTGAAAGAACTGATCGACGCAGAACGCGCGCTCCTCCTCGGTGAGCCTGTCGGCCGGCTTCAACCCGAGCTCGAGGTGGCGGTCCCTGGCCTCTTCCAGCGCGAACGACTCGAGCTGCACGAGCAGCGAGGGCACCAGATTGAACGTCGCCTTGACCGTCGGAAACTCGCGCAGCAGCGCGGCCATTCCCCAGTAATCCTTGACGGCGTGGAGGCGCACCCACGGCAGGACGTGCTCGCCGGTCGCCAGGTCCTGATAGAACGGCTGGTGCATGTGCCATAGCAGCGCAACGCGCGTCATAATGAGTCAGTCCCGTGCGAATTCTCGATCGCTATGTGATCCGTGAAGTCCTGCTGCCCTTTTTCATCGGGCTGCTCGTCTTCAGCTTCATCCTCATCATCCCCTTTCTCATCCAGTACGCGGAGGCGTTCATCGCGAAAGGGGTCCCGACCACGGTCGTGCTTCGCGTGATGGCCACGCTGCTCCCGCAGGCACTGGCGCTCTCGATTCCGGCCGCGTTGCTCGTGGGGCTGCTGATCGCGTTCGGCCGGCTCTCGGCGGACCGCGAATTCGTGGCGATGCAGGCGTGCGGTGTCAGCGTTGCGCGTCTGCTGTGGCCGGTCGGCGTGATCTCGCTGGCGGGGTGGGCGGCCACCTCGTACGTCATGCTCGAGGCGCTGCCCGACGCCAACCAGGCGTTCCGCCAGATCACGTTCAACGTCCTCGCGGCACGCGCCGAAGGCGAGGTGAAGCCCCGCGTCTTCTTCCAGGACTTCCCCGATCTGATGCTCTACGTGCGCGAGGTGCCTGCAACCGGGGGTTGGAACGACGTGTTCATGTCGGACAACCGGCCCGGCCAGACGCCCACGATCTACCTGGCGCGCCACGGCCGCGTCATCCTCGACCCGAAGACGCGCACGGTGGAGATGGCGCTGGAAGACGGCACGGGCCACACGGCGGATCCGGACGGCAAGTACAAAGTCTTCAAGTTCGATCGCCTGGGGCTCAGCGTGAACCCCGAGACCGTCTTCCCGCGCAACGGGCCACAGAAGGGCGACCCCGAGATGACGATCGCCGAGCTCCGCGCCCGCGCGACGGAGATCGAGCGGCAGGGGCAGTCGTCGCATAACCAGATGATGGCTATTCACCGGAAGTTCGCGATTCCGGTGGCGTGCCTCGTCTTCGGCGTCATCGGGCTTGCGCTGGGCGCGACGAATCGGCGCGACGGCAAACTGGGGAGCTTTGTCTTCGGC
>JBGOTP010000478.1:0-3684 GCA_041476545.1 Vicinamibacteria bacterium
CAGGGCGGGCCCCATAACCAGTGAGGTCATCATGACACTTCGTAGACTCTTCGCAGTACTCGCCACGCTGTCTGCGCTGCTCCCGGCATTTCCGAGCGCCGCAGATGAAGCTGGCGGGCCCAATTCAGCCTATAAAGATGAGGTTGTTGTGTTTCCCGGCGGCATATACGAGACACGGCCGGTGCTGACAACGCAAATCCCGCGTGGCAAGGCGGGCACTGTCCTTGTCATCACGATATCAGTACAGGACCAGTGGGGCGGGTACAAGAAGCAGGGCTTTGAATTCTTCCCTGTAGTGAATGGGGTTCCGCGCGGCGACCAGGCAGTCGTGGCTAGGGACAGAATCTATTTTGGCAGCGGTTCGGGCACCTGGTTTGTCGATATGGACACCTCCGGCTTTGTGGGCCAACCGCTAACGATTAGCGTGTACGGACTCACTTACCCCCGCTATAAAGACAACTTGAGCCGGACCGTTAAGGTCAACCTAGCCGCGGTGATGCAGCCGAAGTGATGCGCGCGGAGATACGCAAAGGGCCCGAACCCCCCGACTGACGCATCAAGTGCGTTCTGCCGCCCGCACCCACGAGATAACTGGGGTCCGAGGTGCGGGCGACAGCGGGGGCCACGCGCGCGTCCGTCGGGGAAACACCAGGTGAGGCGGCGACTCGTGTCTTGTGGCGGGCGGCGTGCACGATTCTCGTTTCAAAGAGAGGACGCGAGCGCGTGCAGCGTCCGATAGTCGGTGTTCCGTCAATCAAAGAGGCCATTTGTGCTTCCTACGACCTCGAAGCGGCGCGTCACCTCGGCGTGCATCGCTCCACGGTTTGCTCTCGAAGGCGTGCTGCGCGGTGTGCGGACCAACGACAAGGGCGACATCCTCATCGCCCCGCATCGCCCCGCTCACCGGGCCGTTGCCCTTGCCGCATCCGGGCAAGCGCTTCAAGGATCGCCGGCAGTTTCCGAAACTGACGTCGCAGATGCGGCAGGAGGTGCAGTGTGAAGCCTGAGACTTCTGCTCGGGCGTGTACGGCGTGATGAATTCCTGGCGCAGCTGGTAGTCCCGACACGCAGCCCGAAACCGACGGCTCTGAAAGATGGGTCTTCGCGGATTCGTGTGGGAGATTCCGGCGGATTTCATGGAATCGACCGGCCCTACAACGGGGGTAGCATCATCGTGAGCACCTTGAGCCGCAGGTACTCTTCGTCGCGCAGGCCGTATGCCCGCCGCTGGACCACGCGGATCTTGTTGTTGAGGCCCTCGACGAAGCCGAGTGCGACCTTGTTCTCGGGCTGGCAGTAGGCCGCGATTCCATCCCAGTGTCGTTCGATCATCTCCGCGAAGCGTTCGAAGGGCTTGAGCCGCTGCCACTTGAGCGAGGCGCGCCAGTTCTCGAAGAACCGCCGCGCCCAGCCCTCGCGGTTGTAGCTCCACAGTTGCCCAAACGGCTCCTTGAGCAGGTAGGCCGTGTTCAGCCGCTTGTTCGCGGCCAGGAGGAGCTTCAGGCTCTGCTTGCCCTCGCCCGTCAGGTTCTCGCGATGGGACAGGAGCGTGTACTTCTGCCCCTTGATGAAACGCCGGTCGTTGCCGGTCAGCCGCGCGGACTCCGCCTTGCGCACGGTGTCCAGTGCGTCGCCGAGGTGACGCAGGATGTGGAACTTGTCGAACAGGATGCTCGCCTGCGGCGCGTGGCGCTGCGTGGCATTGCGAAACGGTTTCCACATGTCCATGACCGCGAGCCGGATTCCCGCGCTTTTGCGCGGCCCGAGCCAGGCGAAGAACCCGTCCATGTCGGCTTCCGATCGGCCGTTTCCGCCGAACCAGATCGGACGTCGACGCTCGAGATCGCTCACGACGATGCGGTAGGTGTGTCTTTTCCGGATGGAGATCTCGTCGATGCCGATGACCTTCGGCCCCGGTGTCCCGGCGCGGCGGAGTTGCTCGCGCATATACTTCTATCGACTCGTGGTGCGCATCAACTACCCGTACCGGATCGTCTACATCCGGTTCGAAGGCGATTCGGACCGAGGCGGACTATGAGACCGTGCTCGCTCGCATCGACGCGCTCATGGACGCTGAGCACGGCACGCCCGAGGGGGAGGAACTCGACGTCCTGACGGACCTCGTCGAACACTACGAGTCCAAACACGTGCCCATGGGCTATCCGAGTCCGATCGCCGCGATCGAATTTCGCATGGAGCAAGCCGGCCGGGCACTGCACGAGCACCTTGGGATTCCCGCTGAAGTGCTGCTCCAGGAGCCGGGCGCGACCCTCGCCGAGCCGTTGGCTGGCATCGAGTGAAATCGGTTTCCACTGAAGGCCATGGCGAAGCTCGGTTGGATTCCGGATGTTCCTGACCTGACGGAGCATGCTGGGCGGTTCGTTGGCGACTTGGTTCGACGGGCAGGCGGCACCGGCGTTGCGGGCGTTGCGCTCTACCGGAAGAACGATCATGCGCGCGCGAACGCCAAGACCAACCCCTACGCGCTCAAAGCGCATTTGCCGAGGACCTACCTGGACGGAGCTGTCCTCAAGTTGCCCGATGGAACGCCGGTCATTGGCCTCACTCTGCGTTATGACCGGGTGGACAATTTTTGGTTCTGCTTGCTGCACGAGCTCGCGCACGTGGGGCGGCATATGGAGGGCGACGGCGACGTGGTCTTCGTCGAAGACATGACGTTGCGTGACGTCGAGGGCGAGCGAGAGGACCCGAAGGAACTGCAAGCGGATGAGTAGGCCGAGGAAGCGCTGATCCCGCGCGGTATCTGGGAAACGAGCGTGGTGCGCGGGAACCCGTCGCCTATGGCGGTGATCAACTTTGCGAAGACGCTTCAGATCCACCCTGCGATCATCGCTGGGAGGATCCGGCACGAGCACAGAAACTACCGCATGCTCTCCCACTTCGTGGGGACGGGTGAGGTAAGTCGGCAACTGGACGCCGAGGCGTAGGGCCGACAACTGCAAAGCCCCGTCGGACTTTTCATCCGGCCGGGCAAACCCGTCGACAACGCCTTCATCGAATCCTTCAACGGCAAGTTTCGCGACGAATCCCTGAACCAGCACTGGTTCAGCGCGCACGGCGCAGTCGTGCCGGACGCCAGGCACCGTCACTGGCCGATGGGTGCGACGACGAGGACCTTTCCCTCGGCCCCATCAGTCAGATACGCGACGCCCTCCTCGGTCACGACGGCGTTGCGGGCGCCAACTCTGGTTGCCGCGATCGCAAGCGGGGTGAGACCGCCCTGCGAATCTAGATGCGCGATCGTGAGCGTGGCAGCGCGCGCAGCTGCCGCGTACACGTCGTGGCGCGACTCCAAGACGTCAATGTTGTCGAGTCCCTCGCCCACGTCCATCGTCGACAGCCGCTTTCCCTGGTGTCCGGCGTCGAGCACGACCACGTGATCGGGGCAGGCGACGACGAGCACATTGAGGCCACGATCAATGGCGAGGCCTCTCGGGCCGGCGTCACCGCAGCCCGGCACCCATGTGCTCGTGACCTGCCGGCTCGTGAGGTCGATCGTCAGCGTGCGATCCTTGTCTTCGAGGTTGGTGTAGAAGCGTCCGCGCGCCTCGTCCACGGCGAAGCCTTCAGGCGCGCCGTCCAGCTCGAGCTTGGCTTTCCAGGTCAGGGCATTCGTCCCGGTTGCATCGAGGATCACGATCGAGTGGTCCCGCGGGGTCGTCG
>JBGOTP010000479.1:0-3671 GCA_041476545.1 Vicinamibacteria bacterium
ATGTAGCTTGTAACGCTACGGTTATCATATGAAGGTGCGGAGTATTGTGCACAAGGGTCTGCGCCGCCTGTACGAGGACAACTCCTCGAAGGGCGTGAGCGCGGACACCGTGGACAAGCTCCGCAAGATGCTCGCTTTCTTCGATGCGATGCAAGGCCCCGAGCAGTTGCGCGCCCTTCCAACGTGGAAGGCGCACATGCTGACCGGCGACCGCAAGGGCACATGGAGCCTGCACGTCACCCGCAACCGGCGGCTGACCTTCCAGATCGAGAACGATGAGATTGTCGACATCAACCTCGAGGACTACCACTGAAAGGGAAAACGACCATGGCTCTGCTTGATCCAGTTCACCCCGGCGACTTTATCAGGACGGAGATCATCGAGGCGCACGGGCTCTCCGTCACCGCCGCGGCGAAGGCGCTCGGCGTGTCGCGCCCTGCGCTGTCGAATCTCCTGAACCAGAACGCTGATCTCTCTGGCGAGATGGCTCTGCGCATCGAGAAGGCCTTCGGCGTGAACATGGACACGCTGATGCGCATGCAGGGTGCATACGACATCGCTCAGGCCCGCAAGGATGCAGGCAGGATCCGCGTCCGGCGTTACCAGCCCGATGCCGCGCATGCTTGAACCGCGAAGCACGCGGGTGATCACGCGGAGCGCCTGGCCGACGGCCTTTGCGACGTGCAGCAAGCCGGATGAGCTTTCATCGCCGAAGAGTTCTTGCGGCAACCCGATCCGCGCGAGGAGGGATCGCCGCCAGGTCCGCAAGAATGAGAGGCCAGCCCGCCTCTCTCGCAAGGAGCCCAATCGTGACCGAGTCGGAACGTCTCGCGAGGGACGGCATCGACAAAACAAGGGAGATCTCAATGATGACCAAGACGAGGATGTGGCGGCGAGCGGGACTGGCGTGCGTGCTGTCTGGAGTCGCCATCGTAGCGGTCGTCCGCGGCGCCGCGGCGCGCTCGTACACGATCGATGCGAATCGGAGCCGCGCGACGATTGAGGTGGGCAAGTCGGGCGTGTTCAGCTTCGCCGCCGGCCACACACACGAGGTCATCGCCTCCTCGGTGACCGGGACGATCACGGTGGATATCAGCGACCCCGCTCGCGCGAGCATCCACGTCACCATCGACCCGGCGGCCCTGAACGTTACCGGTAAGGGCGAGTCGGCCGACGATGTGCCGAAGGTTCAAGAGACGATGGCCGGCCCGCAGGTATTGGATGTGCAGCGGTATCGGACGATCACGTTCGCGAGCACGAGCGTCGCGCTGAAAAACCAGGTCGGGACCACGCTGGATGCCATGGTCACAGGGCAACTGACGCTGCACAACGTGACCCGCCCGATCACCGTCCCGGTCACCGTTCGACTCGAAGGCAACAGCCTCACTGCCTCAGGACGCTTTCCCGTCAAACAAACCGACTACGGGATGAAACCCGTGAGCGTCGGGGGCGTCGTCTCGGTGAAGGACGTCGTGAACGTCAGCTTCACCATCGTGGGTCGTTGAGGCGTTCGCTCGCTACTTCCGGAGATACTTCGCGGCACCGTGGCTGACCGCAAACGCGGCAGGCTTGCCGAGGATGCCTTGCAGCCGCCGGCCAACCGGAAACCGGCGTTCCGGACCGAGCGCCTCGTCGAACTCCCCACGTCCGTTGGCGATCTTCTCGGCCACGTATTCTCCAATCGCTGCCGCCCACGGAAGGCCCGCTGCCGCCCCGGCAAAGTGCACCGATGGGAACGCCTCGTGTGTTCCCACAACTGGTGCAAAGTCCTTGCTGACGCCGATGAACCCCGGCCAGAGGTATTCGAACTCCACTCTGAGCGATGGAAAGTGCGCGGCCAGGTAGCGCGTCAGATTCCTTGCCGATCGCTTCGCAGCGCACGTCTCACGCCGGGCGTACACGGACCGCAGGTCTGATCCGCCCACGAGCAGGCGACCATCGCCGGTCACGCGCAGGTAGTGGTACAGCAGATCGCTGTCCCAGACCATGAGGCGATCGTCGGGAAAGACGCGCCTGATATCACGTTCCTTAAGCGGCCGGGATATCGCCAGAAAGGTCTGGATGTGGTACACCGCTGGCGCGGCCAGCCCCAGCGCGGGCAGGCATCGGTCGGTGAGCACGGCGACCGCCCCTGCGCGCACCGCGCCGCTCGGCGCTTCGACACCGTGGCCCGTCAGACGCGTGACGGGCGTGCCTTCGTAAATTCGGACGCCTCGTCGCGCGAGCACCTCGCGCAGCGCGCGGCAGTAGGCATAGGAGTTCATCCCAAACGTGCCGCCGTACCGGACGCCGCCGGACGACACGCGCGAGCCGAAGATCGTCGCGAGGGACGAGCCATCGTAGAGCGTCGAGTGATACCCGAGCGACACGTGGGTCCGATGCTCGCCTTCGATGGCGGTTCGGAACGCTCGCGCCGTCCGAGCCACAAAGAGCGAATCCTGAACCTGATAGTCGCACTCGATGGCGAAGTCGTTGATCGTGCGGCGGATCCGTTCAAGACCCGACAGGGCAAACTCCCAGAGTGCCTGACCTTGTCTCTCACCGTAATTCGCGACGAGATCGGACAACTCGAGCTCGGAGTCCGGCGTGATGAAGCCTGACGTCCTTCCGCTGGCACCGGCGCCGCAGAACGCCCGCTCGAGAAGCACCACGTCGAGACCGCGATCCATGAGTACGTGAGCACAGGTCAGCCCGCACAGGCCGCCGCCGACCACAACGACGTCCGCCCGCGTATCACCAGGTAACGGCGAGATCTGCGGCGTGGTCTGCTCGTACCAGTAGACCGTGTGCTTCACAAGCCTCGGCGTGTGCCTAGCGCGGCGTCCTCAACGTGAATGCGCCAGGCCAAGAGGGCGCCATTCAGCACCGAAAAGACGACCGCGTTCGCGACCTGTCCGAACACCAGCGGCAAGAGCGCGATTTCACCGATGACGACCACGTAGTTCGGGTGGCTGAGGAACCGGTACGGACCGCGGTGCACGAGCGGAGCGCCCGGAATCGTGATGACGCGCGTCGTCCAATACGGTCCGAGCGCCACCAGAACCCACACGCGCAGCACCTGCAACAGCGCGAATAGCAGTAGTGGGAAGGCTCGAATGGAGGGATCATGCCGGACGCTGATCGCGATGGCGATGAGCCACGACGTATGAACCAGGACGATCAGAGGATAGTGGCGTTCTCCGTACTCAATCCCTCCTCGCGCTCTAAGGGCTCTCGTGTTCCTCGAGGCATACCACAGCTCCCCGACGCGTTGCAGCGCGACCAGGACCAGAATCGCGGAGGCGGTCGTCATCGTCGTGCATCGTCGAATGTGACAACGACGGATCTAACCTCGATACGGCTCATCGTCCATTGGGCCAGACGGGACTCACGAGGTCGGTCTGCCACACCGGTCCTCCAAGGAACGTCGCCGCCTGCGAGCGCACGAAGGCGGGGGCCTCCCCTTCGAGTATCCACACATGGGAGTCGGGCGGTTGCTTCCCGATCAGCGGGGCGACCACGCCCGCGATCCCGCCAATGTCGATCTTCAACACATAGTGGGTGGCTTTGCGGGCCGACCCGGCCACCGAAAACGGTTCGGTGCCGGCGACGGTCATCGTGACCTTCACCAATCGGGGTTTCGGCGTGGCGGCGACGAGCGACACGCTGGGAGGCAAGGCGTCTCGCCGGAC
>JBGOTP010000480.1:0-3656 GCA_041476545.1 Vicinamibacteria bacterium
CGCCGATTCGCCCGGCGGCAACATGGAGGGCAAGGACGTGCGCTTCGGCATCGCCAACACGTCGCTCTTCGCCACGGCGACCACCGACGCGAGCTGCGGCGCGATCAACGGCTGGCACGATTCGTTTACACCGATCGGCGGCCTGGTGCCGCTCGTGAACATCGAACTCGGCGAGGTGGTCTTTGGAGGGGTCGGGGCGGGCATGTACGGCATGCTCGTCTTCATCATCCTCGCGGTCTTCATCGCCGGGCTGATGGTGGGCCGGACGCCCGAATATCTGGGAAAGAAGATCCAGGCCTTCGACGTGCAGATGGCGATGCTGAGCGTCCTCGTCTTCCCGCTGCTGATTCTCGCGTTCACCGCCATTTCCTCGGTCTCGCCGAGTTTCGGGACCTCCAGCATCGCCAATCCGGGTCCACACGGCCTGTCCGAACTCCTCTACGCCTTCTCATCTGGAGCCGCCAACAATGGGTCGGCCTTCGGCGGCTTGAACGCCAACACAAACTGGTACAACTCCGCGATTGGCGCGGCGATGCTGTTCGGCCGATTCTTCATGATTATTCCCCCCCTCGCGATTGCCGGCAGTCTTGGCCGCAAGAAACGGGTGCCGCCCTCGCAGGGCACGTTTCCCGTAACGACGCCCCTGTTTACCGCCCTGCTCGTCAGCGTGGTGGTGATCGTCGGCGCGCTCACATTCTTCCCCGTGCTCAGTCTCGGACCGATCGTCGAGCACTTCCTGATGACAAACGGGCAGGTGTTCTGATGGCCCACACGCAAGCGAAGTCCATCTGGGATCGACAGATCGTTCGAGGAGCGGTCCGGGATGCCTTTCGCAAGCTGCATCCGCGCACGATGGCGAAGAACCCGGTCATGTTCGTCGTCGAGGTGGGCAGCGCGCTGACCTCCGTGCGACTCCTTCTGAATGCTATCGCCGGGCAACCGGGACTCGGTTTCCAATTCCAGATTACGTTCTGGCTCTGGCTCACCGTGCTCTTCGCGAATTTCGCAGAAGCCATGGCCGAAGGTCGCGGCAAGGCGCAGGCCGACACGCTCCGCAAGGCGCGGACGGAAACCGTCGCCAAGCGCATTGCCGTGGCGTCTGGCTTCAGCCGGACGGAGAGCGGAGACAAGATCGAGGTCGTACCCGCGGCGAATTTGCGCAAAGGCGACATCGTTCTCGTCGAAGCGGGCGATTTCATTCCTTCAGACGGCGAGATCATCGAGGGGATGGCGTCGGTCGACGAGTCGGCCATCACGGGCGAATCGGCGCCGGTGATCCGCGAGTCTGGTGGCGACCGATCGGCGGTCACGGGCGGCACGCGCGTGCTCTCGGACTGGATCAAGGTTCGCATCACGGCGGATCCCGGTCACACGTTCCTCGACCGCATGATTGCGCTCGTTGAAGGCGCCGAGCGGCAGAAGACGCCCAACGAAATCGCGCTCAACATCCTGCTGGCCGGGCTGACGATCATCTTCCTGCTGGCCGTGGTCACGCTGCAGCCCTTCGCCATCTACTCGGGCGCGCCGCAGTCGGTCTTCGTGCTGGTGGCACTCCTCGTTTGCCTGATTCCCACCACCATCGGCGGCCTGCTCTCGGCCATCGGCATCGCGGGCATGGACCGGCTCGTTCAGCGTAACGTCCTCGCCATGTCGGGGCGCGCCGTCGAAGCGGCCGGAGATGTCCATACGCTCCTCCTCGACAAGACCGGCACGGTCACGTTCGGCAACCGGCAGGCGACAGAGTTTCTGGCGCTGCCCGGCGTTGCCGAGCAACAACTGGCCGATGCCGCCCAGTTGTCGTCGCTTGCCGACGAAACGCCCGAGGGCCGATCCATCGTCGTCCTTGCCAAGGAGCGGTACGGCATTCGCGGCCGCGACATGGCAGACAAAGACGCGGTGTTCGTGCCGTTCACCGCTCAGACGCGGATGTCTGGCGTCAACTTTGGCGGGCTCACCGGGCGTCAGATCCGGAAGGGCGCTGCCGATGCAATTGAGCGCTATGTGACGGATGGCGGCGGATCCGTGTCCCCCGATCTCCGTCCCATCGTCGACCGCATTGCACGATCGGGCGGCACGCCGCTCGTGGTTGCGGAGCGCGGAACCACGCTCGGCGTCATCCACCTGAAGGACATCGTCAAAGGCGGCATCCGCGAGAAGTTTGCCGACCTGCGGGCGATGGGGATTAGGACGGTGATGATTACCGGCGACAATCCCCTGACCGCCGCCTCGATTGCCGAGGAGGCCGGCGTGGACGACTTCCTGGCGCAGGCCACGCCCGAAGACAAGATGGCGCTCATCAAGAAAGAGCAGCAGCAGGGCAAGCTCGTCGCGATGACCGGCGACGGCACAAACGACGCGCCCGCCCTGGCGCAGGCCGACGTGGGTGTCGCCATGAACACCGGAACCCAGGCGGCCAAGGAAGCCGGCAACATGATCGACCTGGACTCCAGCCCCACCAAACTCATCGACATCGTCGAGATCGGCAAGCAGTTGCTGATGACGCGGGGCGCGTTGACCACGTTCTCGATTGCGAACGACGTCGCCAAGTACTTCGCCATTATTCCTGCGATGTTCGCCGCGGCATTTCCCGTTCTCGCCGCCGTGAACATCATGGGCTTGAAGACGCCTCAATCAGCGATTCTGTCCGCCGTGATCTTCAACGCGATCATCATCGTCGCGCTCGTGCCGCTTGCCCTGCGGGGCGTGACGTATAGGGCCATGAGCGCGGAGGCCCTGCTGCGGCGTAACCTCTGGATTTACGGGGCCGGCGGCGGCGTCGTCCCGTTCATCGGCATCAAGATCATCGACGTGATCATCACCGCCCTGCGGCTGGCCTAATCCCATGAACCTCACACGCAATCTCGTCGTCGCCGCGCTGATGACCATCGTCACAACGCTCATCTTCGGCCTCGCCTATCCGCTGCTCGTGACGGCTCTGGCGCAGGGGTTGTTCACTGACAAGGCCAATGGGCAGCTCATCGAGCGGAACGGCGTTGTGGTCGGGTCGCGGATTATCGGCCAGGCATTCTCGTCGCCCGGCTACTTCCACTCCAGACCGTCCGCCGCCGGCACGGGCTACGACGCCGCCAACTCGTCGGGGACGAACCTCGGACCCACGAACAAGAAACTCATCGACTCCGTGAAGGCCGCCGTCGAGGCCGCGCGCAAGGAGAATCCCGGGACGCCGGTGCCGATCGACCTCGTGACCTCATCGGCCTCCGGCCTCGACCCGCACATTTCGCCGGCGGCCGCGGCATTCCAGGTGCCTCGCATCGCCCGCGAACGCAGACTGTCCGAGACCGACGTCCGCCGCCTCGTTGAAGCGCACACGGCCGGACGCCAGCTCGGTTTCTTCGGCGAAGCGCGGGTCAACGTACTCGAGCTCAATCTCGCGCTCGATGATCAGCACCCGATCAACTCGACGAGCAAGGTGCAATGAAAGCGTAGTTGCCGGCATGCCCGACACGCCACCGTCGGTCGCCGAGTCGATGCTTGCGCGCGTCAAAGCCGAGGGACGCGCCCGGCTTCGTCTGTACATCGGGGCGGCCCCCGGTGTGGGCAAGAGCTATCGGATGCTGGAGGACGCCCACGAGCTCAGACGTCAGGGCGTCGATGTTGTCATCGGGTTCATCGAACCACACGGACGCGCCGACACG
>JBGOTP010000481.1:0-3630 GCA_041476545.1 Vicinamibacteria bacterium
CTGCATGAGGGCACGCGCGAGCATTTTCTGGCGTGCCTCGCGCGTGATTGGCCGGAAGAGCGCGAGCGGTACGAGCGGCTCTACGCGCGCCCGTATCTGCCCGCAGCGGAGGCGGAGCCGATTCGCCGCCGCGTGGACGCGCTCCGGGCACGGCTCGGCATCGCCGATCGCCGTGCGGTCACGCTCGCGCCGCCCGCGGAGCCGGCGCAGCTCTCGCTCGTGATCTAGGGTCAGCGAATCGCGATGTCGAGCCAGCCGTGGGGCGTGACGCTGACGTGCTCGCTCTCGCGCACGAGGACGGTCGTCGTCGCCGATTCGAAGAGCGCCGGCCCTTTCATCTGATCACCCGGCGTGAGCGCATCGAGTGGGTAGACCGGGACGTCGGTCCATTCGCCAAGATAGATTCGGCGGCGTCTCGAATTGGGCGGGGTGGCCGCCGCGGAGCGGCCGGGCACGGGCGATGCCCGTGGCCCCTCAAGCAATCTGTGCTTGCCGTTCAGATTGTGGAGGGGTCGGGCCTCGCGCGCCCGTTCGACGTCCCGTCCGCGGCGTCGTTCCGCAGCCGGCTAGATCGCGAGAGGGAGCTGCTCCGGCTCTGCGGGTGGCGTGAGCGTGACCGCGCGGCGATCGGCGATGCCGAGCCGCGCCCGGAGCGCTTCCACACGGCGGCGAATCGGCTCCGCCTCCGCCGCGGGCAGGTACGGGCGCGCGTAGAGCCGCTCGTACCGTTCGCGCTCTTCCGGCCAATCACGCGCGAGGCACGCCAGAAAATGCTCGCGCGTGCCCTCGTGCAGGTGGAGCACGTTGCACCAGAGATGGGTGGCGCCCGCATCCCGCGCCGCCCGCACGACCGCCTCGAGCTGATCGGGACGATCGCTGATACCGGGCAGGATCGGCGCGACACCGACGCCGGCTTCGATGCCCGCGTTCACGAGGGCCTTGAGCGCGCGCAAGCGCTGATGGGGTGGTGCGGTGCCCGGTTCGGTGCGCCGCCACACGTCGCGATCGAGGGTGGGGACGGAGAAGTTCACCTGCACGCCGGCGCGGCGCGCGAGCGCCTGGAGCACGTCGATGTCGCGAATGACCATTGGGCCGCGCGTGATGAGGCTGGCCGGCGTCCGGAACTCCGCGAGCACGATCAGGCATGCGCGTGTGAGTCGATAGCGCCCTTCCGCGGGCTGGTAAGGATCCGTCGCCGCGCCGATCGCTATGCGCTCGCGACGCCACGACCGCCGCGCGAGCTCACGTCGCAGCACCTCCGCGACGTTGATCTTCACGCGGATGCTCGTGCCGTACCGGTCGTCCGACGGGCGGCCGGCGCGCCGCTCGTATGCGCGCACGTAGCAGAACGTACACCGGTGCACGCAGCCCATGTAGGGATTGAGCGACCACGGGAAGCCCATGCCCTTCACACGATTGAGGGCTGTGCGGCAGGGCTCTTCGCGATACTCCACCGCCATATAGGCGACGGAGCTTACTACTCATCAGGTGACGAGTCAACGATCTCCGGACCGGACTGTGCCTCAGTCTGAGTGGTTGCCGCGTCCCGGACAGAGTCCGGTCACCGTGGACTTGGGGGGGGCGTGTTAGCGTCCCCCGCGAGACGCTATTGTTCCCGCCTCTGCGGCCGGCTCCTCGCCCGTCGAGAGCCGAAGACAAAATGCGTTCAAAGCGCGTCCACCATTCCGCATTGAGCGGGGCGGCAAGTTGGAGGGCATGCGGGTCACGTCGCTACCTACAGTGGGGGAGAGAATGCTTCCATTCCAGAAATCCTTGAGTAAGTCCGCGGTGTTCCTGATGTTCCTCATGTTGTCCATCGGCACCTTTGGCCACGTGGAAGCACAAGCCCAAGGCACCTGGGAGACCGAGGCGCCCATGCCCACCCCACGCAATGGCGTGGCCACTGGCGTGATCGCTGGCCAGCTCTACGTAGTAACAGGGCCGCATACGACCGCAGTTGAAGTTTATGATCCAGCCTCGAACACTTGGACCACCAAGGCTCCCATACCGACGAATCGGGTTGTCGCCTCTGCGGGAGTGATTGATGGAAAACTATATGTCGTGGGAGGTTGTATTAATTCCGACTGTCGAATCGGATGGACAAACATACTGGAGGTGTATGACGCGGCCACCAACACCTGGACCACCAAGACTCCGATGCCAACGGGCCGCGCGGCCGCGGCCGCTGGCGTGATCGCAGGCCAGCTTTATGTGGTGGGGGGAATGCAAACGTGTGGCCCGTGTCTCGGCCTCAACACGCTCGAAGCCTATGATCCAGCCACAAACACCTGGACGACCAAGGCTTCCATGACAACGGCACGGCAGGGTCTGGGCGGTGCGGTTATCAACGGGAAACTCTACGTCGTGGGGGGTACCACTAATAATGCGACCCCTCTCGCTACGCTCGAAGTCTATGATCCCGTCACGAATGCGTGGACAACGAAGGCGCCAATGCCGGCCGCTCGCATAGATGTCGGAGCAGGCGAGGTGAACAGCCTCCTTTACGCCGTCAGCGGCCATGACGGCGGCATCTTCGTGAACACCGTCTACGCGTATGATCCGGCCACCGATAGCTGGACGACTGTTGCCCCGATCCCGACAGCCCGGAGTTATTCACAGCCCCAGGGGATCGATGGGGTGCTTTACGTGGCGGGCAACGAGGCTGGCGTAGTCAGCGGGACGCTTGAGGCATTCACGCCGCCCGACGCAACTCCCCCGCAAGTTTCGTGCGGGGCATCCGACGGCGCGTGGCACAAGATCGATGTCACCATCGCGTGTACGGCGAGTGATCCTGAATCCGGGCTGGCGGACGCAGCGGACGCGAGCTTTACCCTGACAACGACTGTGCCGAGTGGGACTGAGACGGCAAACGCAGCCACGAACAGCCGCGAGGTGTGCAACAACGACGGCGGATGCACCACGGCCGGCCCGATCAGCGGCAACATGGTGGACAGGAAGCCGCCGACGATTACGATCACCTTACCGGCGGCGAATGCCACGTACCAGTTGAACGCCATCGTGGGTGCGGGCTATGCCTGCGTCGATGGTGGCTCCGGGGTGGCCTCGTGTCTGGGACCGGTCGCGAATGCGAGCCCGATCGACACGTCGTCCCCCGGGACCAAGACGTTCACGGTGAACTCGACCGATACCGTCGGGAATCCATCCACGCTCGCCGTGACGTACACCGTCGTGTTCACCTTCACTGGGTTCTTCAGCCCCGTGAATAATCTTCCCGCGCTGAACAGCGTCAAGGCGGGGAGCGCGGTGCCAGTGAAGTTCAGTCTGTCGGGCAATCAGGGACTCAACATCATTGCCGCTGGTTACCCGGCATCTGTCGCGACTGCCTGCGACTCCACCGCACCGGTGGACGCCGTCGAGGAGACGGTCACGGCGGGTTCGAGCAGCTTGACGTACGATCCGTCAACGGGTCAGTACATCTATGTGTGGAAGACCGACAAGGCGTGGACGGGGTGCCGGCAGCTCGTCATCAAGCTGATCGACGGCACGTATGTTCGTGCGAACTTCAAGCTTCTGAAGTAACGGGAAGGCCGCCGGACTGGTCGGGCGGGGGATTATCGGGCCCCGCCCACCACACGTGGGGCCAGCCCACCCCACCCCGCCGGCACGCCA